>NZ_CP026309.1:1214446-1518058 GCF_002906575.1 Salinigranum rubrum | reverse complement strand
AGCAGGTCGGCCGCCTCGTCGCCACCGACCGGCGTGAACCGCTTCGGCGTCGACTCCTCGATGGCGACGAGTCCCGCCTCGGACAGTTCCTCGACGGCGTCGTACACCCGGGTCCGCGGAACGTCGGTCGTTCGGCTCACCTCGACGGCGGTGCCCCTCGAGAGGACGGTGAGCCCGACAAACGTGCGAGCAGCGTACAGCCCGAGCCCCAGTTCGGTGAGCTGCTCGATGGCCTCTTCGCGCGCCCTGTTATCGGCTTCGCCCGTCATGACTGGCGGGAGGGACCGAACGTTTCGGGAATGGTGTGCCCGTGTTCCTCATGATACGCTATTTCAAACACGGTGGCAAAACAGTTTGTGAGTGTTCCGGTGACAGCGGGTTCGTACTGCCGTGTGCGAAACGCGACCACCCCGACGAACCGGTCGGTTCCGCGACCGGACCGCACGTCGTGGGTGTCACGCGGACAATCACAAAGTTTTACACGATGCGGTGGCCCACCGGCAGAGTGGGACGAGTCGCGGTCGACGATCGCTCTCCCCCTTCCCCTGCGTCGTCGGAACCTGCGGGGACGTTTCTCCCCCTCGCACTCGCGTCTCTCCCGTTCTCTCCGGACCGTCCTGTCGGCGAGCGACGGCCGGTCGTCACACGTCGACCGTCTCGCCGAGTCAGCGCATCCCCGGCGGCGGCCCGTCGTCCTTCTCTTCGACCTCGACGTCGAGCCCCATCTCCTCGCGCATCTCGCGGAGTCGGTCGATCTGTCGCTTGTAGTAGTAGGCGCCGCCGAAGCCGATGACCATCGAGACGGCGGCGATAGCGCCGAAGATGGGGATGTCACGCTGGAGGTAGTACTGGACGGTGATGCCCCGGGAGGTGACCTCCTCCCACCGGATGTGCGTCTGCCCGTCGATGACTTCCCGGGAGGACCCGCGCGGCGAGACGGTCCCGAAGACCGGGAGGTCGACCCGGCGGTTCGGCGGGAGCACCACCTCGTAAGAGCCCTCGACGAACACCGGGAGGCTGAACCGTTTCGGGGTCGCCCCGGCGGTGAAGGCGAGTTGTCCCGTCTCGGTTCCGTTGGGGAAGGCGACCGTCACCACCTCCCGCGTCCGGTCGACGCCGCCGCCACGGGCCTCCAGTTCGGAGCCGGTGAGGACCGTTCCGTTCGGGTACCGGTAGCGGACGGCGCGGACGTTCAGGGGGTTGCGGCCGCCGAAGCCGTCGCGTCTGAACAGTTCGATGCTCTCCCCCGAGACGTTGTAGACCGCGCGGAACGACGAGTCGGTCTGGACGGCGATGTGGACGTCGCGCTCGGTGTCCCACGCGTACGGCTCCGCGGGTTCCTGGTCGAGTTGGTCACCGGAGATGGCGCCGGGACCGAAACACCCGGCGGTGAGAGAGAGACAGGCGAGGCCGACGAGTGCGAGGAGGTGGCGGCGGTTCATCGGGTCTTCCCGCTTTTAGGGGATGACACACTTCAATTCCGCGGGAAGGTGCCGGCCGATGCTGGCGAGGAGTCCGGGCGGGTCGGTCCCCTCCGCACAGACGATGCTCTGTTCGAGGAGGCCGAGCCGTTCGACCGTCACGATGTCTTGTGCGTGTCCCGCGCGATTGACCGTCGCGCGCGCCTCGCCCCTCGTGGTGGAGTTGACGTTGACACGACCCTGCCCGCGCGACCACTCGAAGAGGCGGTCGCGCTCGGCGTCCGACAGCCTGGATGGCTCGCCGTAGACGAACTCCAGGGGGAGGTGCTGGACGAGGCCGAAGCGGTCGCGGACCTGCGACGCCGACCCCCGCCCGAGGCCGAGTTCCGCCGTCGGGATTCGCACACGGGCCCCGGCGTCGAGGACGAAGCCGTCCTCGTCCCACGATTCGAGGGTTCCGGTGTAGGTCTCACCGTCGACGAGGCGGCCGTCCGAGGGCACCTCGCCCCACCGCTCGCGGAGGAGGTTGCGGGCGACCGTCTCGTCGTCGCCCTCGACGGTCACCGAGACGAAGTCGTCGTCGCGGACGCCGACGGTCCACTCGACGTCGAGGTCGCCGAGGTCGTCGCGGAGCATGGCGTCCATTCCGTCGAGTGCACGCGACCGGGCGTCGCCGGCGACGTAACACTTCGTTGCGAGGACGACCATCAGCCGGTGACGTCCACGTTGAGTTCGTCCCGCAACTCCTCGATGCGACGGTTCATCGCCTCGACCAGGCGAGCGTTCTCCATCGACTCCAGGGGAGAGCCACACTCGGGGCACTCGAACCCGAAGTCCATCGCCTCGCCGAACTCGAAGCGGAGCGAGCAGACCTCACAGAGGTAGAACTCGTGGGTCCGCTCGTACTCCTCTCTGTCTTCGAGCGCGTCGAGGAGGCGGTACATCTCCTCTTCGAGGTTCTCGGGGATGTTCTCGTACTTGAACGTCCAGAGGTAGGTGAGCCACCCCGAGTCCTCGTCGCGGACCCGACGGTACGAGGCGAGGTCGTTCTCGTAGAGGATGAACAGCGCACGACGTACGTCGTTGAGTTCGAGCCCCAGTTCCTCCGACAGTTCCTCGTCCGTCACCTCCCCGTCCGGCGGTGCAGCGGCGACCGGCATCCCCGTCGGTCCCACCAGTTCGTGGAGGTACTTCTGGATGACCGGGTCGTTCAGCAGCTCCTCAAAAGCCATTGGACTCACATCCGCCGTTCAGTCGTTTCAAAGTTCCGGATGCGCGGTGAGCGGTCGGGCGGAGTAATTCAGACGAGAGCGGAGAGTACCTGGCTAGCGAGATATGAAATCGACACTACCCGAAAAACCACGGCAAGGCCGAGGTAGTACAACAGGACCAAACGGTCCTTATCGGACGAACTACCGGGGTTACTGGTCGTACTGGGCGACTCGTTCGGAGAGACCGGTATCCCCTGTACGCGATGTTGGTCGCCCAGAACGTCAGCCCACGCGTGGTCAGCGTCTCCGAACTCGTGTTCGTTCATCAGAATCCGCTCCACCGTCGCCTTGCGCCGGTTCGACTCGGTGCGGTCCTCCATCACCTGCACGTTCCAGAACAGTAATCCGAGGGATACGAATATGGAGAACGCCAAGACGACTAAGGTTACGACCGGAGAGTCGGGCAGTGGTGTGATTGTGGCCACCACCGCACCGACATAGACGAGACTCAGATAGAACGAGTTGTGTATCGTCCGGTCGTAGCTCTGCAACCGCTGTTCGATCTGTCCGTACCGCTGGAGGAGCAGAGCCTCGTCTGAACTGTCTAACATGGGAGAGAGTAAACACAGCTAACAAAAAGTGTGGTGTAGCCTGGCACCCTGTAACGCTCTGCCCGGGCACAGAGACGGGAATACAGACTAGAAGACAGAGTGATGAGCAGCCTCACCCTCCCCAACCGTGTGGCTCGCGGACGGCGCCGCGAGGCGTGGTCGGCCTCACTCCGCCGTGTCGGTCCGGTCGCCGTCGTCGGCGTCACCGACGTCGAGTCCGAACTCGCGGGCGCGTTCGCGCCAGAACTCGGTGTAGCCCTCTTCGACTTCCTTGACCGTGCTCTCCCCGCTCCGGACGCTGTCGAGCTTCAGGTCGACTTCCTCGGTGAGTCGGTCGCCGACGTCGCTCGCGATGAGCCCCGAGCGAACGGCGTCGATGAGCGCGCTCTTCTCCTGCTGGAGCACCCGCCGTTCGCCCATCAGGAGCTGTTCGGTGCGCAGTTCCGGGTGGCGCTCGAACAGCCGCGCGATGGCCCCCGAGAGGTCCTCCTGTTCGTTCCCGTACTCGGCCTCGAAGTCCTCGTACACGCCCCGGGGTATCTCGCCGTCTCGATACAGCGCCTCGGCGGCGTCGAGCGCCTCCTGAACCGCGCGCCGCCGGCCGACGAGCAGTTCGTACAGTTCCTCGGCCTCCGAGCGGGTGACGACGCCGAGCCGGTCGAGGAGCCGGCCCATCGTCAGCCCCTGGACGACGAGCGAGAACGCGGCGACCCCGAACACCATCGATTCGAGGGTCTGGGTCAGTTCGGGCGTGAGCAGGCCGCCCGACCGGGGCAGTCCGAGCACGAGCGCGATGGGAATCGAGGCGTGGAGGCCGCCCCAGACCATGACGTGCTGGTAGTTCCGGGGGAGGTCGACCGACCGAGCGCGGTTGAGCAGGAAGGCCGACGGATAGACGATGGCCGCCCGTGCGGCGAGTACGAGGACGATGGCGCCGACGATGAGATGCCAGTTCGAGATCAGTCGGAGGATGGGCGTCCGGACGCCGATAGCGATGAAGATGAACGTGTTGACGAGGAACGCCGCGGTCTCCCACGTGTTGAACACCGATATCTTGGTCCGAGGACTCATCGCGTACTCCGCACCGCGGTTGCCGATGAAGAGCCCGGCGACCACCGTGGCGATGACGCCGCTGACGTGCAGGTAGTGTTCCGCGAGGAGGAAGCTCCCGTACGCCAAGACGAGCGTCAGAACGATTTCGGTCATCTGCTCGTCGAGCGTGACCATCACGCTGTAGACCGCGTACCCGGCGATCAGGCCGACGACCGCGCCGCCGAGCGAGACGACGACCAGTTCGCCGAGAACGAGCGACAGTTCCGTCGGGTCGAACAGGACGTCGGGGTTCGCACCGTCGACCACCAGCACGTAGAGCGTGCTGAAGACGACGACGCCGACCCCGTCGTTGATGAGGCTCTCGCCCTCGACCAGCACGGAGAGCCGTTCGGGCGCGCCCATCTCCTCGAACAGCGCGAGCACCGACACCGGGTCGGTCGGGAGGATCATCGCCGCGAACAGCAGCGAGATGAGCAGGGAGAACTGTGCGGCGACGGCGCCGGACGCGAGCGCGGGGAAGACGACGAGGCCGACGCCGCCGAGCAGGACGACGGAGACGAGCAGCCCGGGGACGGCGAGCGTCAGTATCGGGACGGCGTTGGCCCTGAGCCGTTCGAGGTCGGTCGTCGCCGCCCCCTCGAACAGCAACGGCGGGAGGATGACGAGGAGGATGAGGTCGTGCGACAGCGCGAGGTTCTCGACGACGATGTCGCGGAACTGGCCGACCGCACCGACGCTGGCGTAAACACTGACGATCACGGAGACCGCGAGGCCCGCGAGCAGCAGCGCGATGGTGTACGGGACGTCTCCGATCTTTGCGACGAGCGTCCCGACGCCCCCGGCGATGATGAACACCGTCAGGAGGACGATGAGGCTGTCGACGATGCCGGAACCCGCTTCGGCGGCCATCGTCAGCGGACCCGGGCACGCGGTCGCTGTCCGACGGCCGACGGCCGGTCGCGCACCGGGGGCCGTGAGCGAGACGAAACGAGACCGTCGAAATCGAGTGCAGATCCGCCGGGGCGGACGCGACGTGTCAGTCCGGGCACGTTCTCCCGTCGAAGCGGCGAAGCAAAAAACGCCGCACTTGCAGTGGCAGTCGTGTCGAATATCGGTCTAGTCGTTCGCGCTCAGAACTCCCCCGCGACGATGTTCGTGACTCGCTCGCGGTCGAACAGTCGCTCGTCAGCGGGGACGTCCGGATACGCGTTTCCGTCGCCGTAGCCCGGCCACTCGCCGAACCGGTCGGGGTACAGTTGCTTGGCGGTCATCTCCAGATTGAACAGGTTCATGATCGGCCCCTGCATGCCGTGGCCCGACGGGTAGTACCGCTCGTCGCGGAGGGCCGGAACCTCGCTGGCGAGCGAGTGGTCGAGGACGGACTCGCGGCCGTCGACGAACGTCCGGCCGAGCGCGGTGCCCCAGTACCGGAGCATCACGTCCGGCTGGGCTTCGACCAGCCCCTCGAAGTCGTAGGAGCCGTCGGCGCTCGGCCCGCCCTCGACGGTCTCGAACGCGTTTCTCACACCCATCGGGCGGACGTGGGCCCAGAGGTAGCCGTCGTGGGTGAAGTCGTACGGCCAGAACGTTCCGTTGCTGTAGGCGACGATGGCGACCGTCGGCCGCTCGGACTCGGGTGGCAGGTCGGCTGCGATGCGCGCGAGGAGGTCGTCGTGCATCGACTCGAACGCCCGGTAGCGCTCTCGCTCTCGGAAGACGGCGGCGATCTTTCCGATGTACTCCCAGAGGTCGTAGTAGGCGTAGTCGTCGCGGTACGGCTCCGGTGGCTGTGCGTTCGTGCGGCTGTAGTAGTTACCGAACCACGGCCCGACGTTCGACGCGATTCGCTCGACGTCCCGCTCGCTCCAGCCGAACGCGCCGCTCCGGAGCAGCGCCGGGTCGAGGAAGTGAACGTCGCTGTCGAGTTCGTAGAACGCCTCCTCGTCGAGCGTGTTCGGGTTGTCGCTCGGCGTGACGCGACCCAGTTTCTCCCAGTCGAAGGAGACCGAATCGAGGCTGTCGTAGTAGTAGTCGACGGTGTCGCCGAACAGCTGTTTGTCGTACCCGATGGCGGTGATCGAATCGCCGTGACCGAGCGCGACGGCCGTCCCGGCGGAGATGGGGTAGTAGGTCAGGACGCTCGTGGGCACCCGCTCGAACGTCACCTCGCCGACGGGCGACATCGACACCGTGTAGGAGTCGTCCTCGGGCGTGTCCGTCGTCGGTGCCGTCGTGGTCTCGGTCGCCGTTCCGGTTGTCGTCCGCGTCGCTTCCGACTCGCCGTCGCCGGAGCATCCCGCGAGCAACCCTCCGCCGACGACCGCCCCGCCGTACTTCACGTACTCGCGCCGCGTCGGCCCCGTGTGCTGTGTCGGGTCGTCACTCATGCGATTTAGGCTAGCCTAAAAACACAAACCTGTTTCGGTTTTTAGGCCAACCAAAATCCAGTCGGTACGGCGCGCCGCAGCGCGGGCACATCGGCGGCCCGCTCTCGGGGAGTGCCAGCCCGCAGGGGCGGCACTCGCGGTCCTCGCTCGGTGCGGTTATCGCCGCGACGGCGTCGCCGGTGGTGACCCGAACCCCGTCGACGGTTCCGGGTTCGCCGGCCCGTTCGTCCCGACGCGCGTCGACACCGAGCGCGAAACGGGTCCGCCTCGGCGACGGCGACGAGCAGTTTCGCGGTCGTCAGGCGGACCGACCGCTCCCCGTCGGTGAGACACGGCGTGAGTGCCGAGACGACACAGGCGAACGCGGTCGGACGGTCGTCCGCGAGGCTCCGAGCGCCTGAAGCGTCCGTTTCCGGCTCGACGCGGCTTCGGTCTCGGTCCGTTCGAGACACGCCGCTGCCGCCTCGTGGTCACCGCCGTCGAAGTGGTCGACGAGGCGCGCGCTCGACGGGTCAGTCCGTGAGTCGTCCATCGACGTTCTCGATGGCCGGTCGTATCCGCGGTCGGTAGACAATACCCGGCACTCGTGAGAGACGATTACTCCCGCGAATCGTATACCGGCATGCGCTTTACTCTGTCCCGAGCGCCTCACTCCTCGACCGTCTCGGACGCCGCGTCGACGACTCTCTTCCCCGTCTCCATCGGAACCACCCGCTTGTCGGCGTCGTCCCACTCCCGGCTCAGTTCTCGGCCCTCGAACAGGCGGTCGAGGAACACCGCCAGGCCGGCCACCTCCGAGTGGGGCTGGTTCGTCACGGCCACGTTCCAGTCGGCGGCGTCGTACACCTCGAACGGGACCTTCTGGGAGCCGACGACGACGAGGAGCGGGTCCTCGCTGTCGACGACGGACGCGCGAATCTCGCGCTCGACGTCCTGCACCCGTTCGCCGTACATCGTCAGGTGGACCACGTTCCCCTCCCACTCGCGGACGAGGGGCCGCCACTCGTCGACGGCCTCGACCACGAAGGGGCCGCCGAACCGGTCGGTGATGTCCCGGACCGTGTCGCGCGCCCCCGTCGTGTCGCCGACGAGCAGCGCACGCTCCGCGCCGAGCGCGCGGGCCGTGAGCGCGACGTGGGTCGTCATCCGGTCGTCCCGGCCCGGCCGGTGTCCGAGTCGGAGGACGGTGACGTGGCCGGAAAGCGGGGCGTTCTCGTGCATACCGCCGAGTCGACCGCCCGAGGTTATGGGAGTTCCCTTTCGGGGCTGACCGGGAAGCGGGCCGCGGAGGCGAAGATGCGCGCGACCGTCTCGGGGTCGTAGGTCCAGAAGCCCTCGAACGACCCGGGCGACCGCTCGACCGCGACCAGCCCGCACGCCTGTCCCGGGTCGGCGTCGCCGTCGTACGCCATGAACCAGACCTCGCCCAGTTCGTCGCCGTCGGTGTGGACGGTCACGCCGTCGAAGAAGTGCGGCCGCCAGTCGGGTGCACCGTACAGGTGGACGTCGAGTCCGCGGTCGACGAGCGCCTCGTAGACGTCGGTCTGCGCCCGGAGTTTCGAGAGCGCCTGGAAGCCGACGTCGAGCCGCCCGTCGCCGATCCGCCACGCGCGGTCTTCGATCTCTCGGGAGGTCGCGAGCAGTTGCCGGCGGTCGAGCGACGAGAAGACGGTGTCGGGCAGTAGCGACGTGAGCTTCCGGTAGGCCGCCTCGACGAACTCCGGCGAGCCGATTTCGTGTATCTTCGGGTGGCCGAAGTCGTACACGGCTGGGAGGTCGAGGCTGCCGACGTACTGGTCACCGTCGACGACAGTGAGGAACGGTTCGCCGCCGCCCCGCGGGAGGAACTCGTGTTCGAGGCAGACGTGCCGCGTGTCGAACAGACGTTCGAGGGCGTCGGGAACCGCGGGCGCGTATATCGTCACCGTTCGGCGGCGCTCGTCGACGCTTTCGAGCAGTTCCTCGAACGACGGCGGCGATGACGACGACACGGGTACTGTCTGTATTGTGTCGTTCACCCACATTACAGTTCCGTCCCTCCCCCCGCTATCAGAACGCACTTATCCGTTCGCTCGGACGTGTGGCTCATATGGACCTCTCCGACAAACGCGTCGTCGTCACGGGCGGGGCGGGACTCGTGGGCTCACACCTGGCGAAGAAACTCGCCGCGGACAACGACGTCGTCGTCGCGGACGACCTCTCGAAGGGTACCCGAGAGCGCGTCCCCGACGGCGTCGAGTTCGTCCAGGCCGATATGACCGACCCCGCCGACGTTTCCGAGGCGATCACCGCGGACGTCGACGTCGTCTTCCACCTCGCGGCCTACACCGACACGAACTACAGCGACCCGAGACGGCTGTTCGAGGAGAACACCGAGATGACGTACAACGTCCTCGAACGGATGGACGACGTCGGCGTCGACCACGTCGCCTTCACCTCGTCGTCGACGGTGTACGGGGAGGCGCCGATGCCGACGCCGGAGGACTACGCGCCGCTCGAACCCATCTCTATCTACGGCGCATCGAAACTCGCCGACGAGGGCCTCGTCTCGACGTACGGCCACTCGTACGGGATGACCGCGTACGTCTTCCGCTTCGCGAACATCGTCGGCCCGAAGCAACGAGGAAACGTCATCCCCGACTTCATCGAGAAACTGCTCCGGAGTCCGGAAACCCTCGAAATCCTCGGCGACGGCCGCCAGGAGAAGTCGTACCTCCACGTCGACGACTGCGTCGACGCCATCTGCCACGTCGTCGAACACGCCTCGAAACCGGTCAACACGTACAACCTGGGCACCCGCACGACCACCTCGGTGAACCGCATCGCCGACATCGTCGCCGACGTGATGGACCTCGACCCCACCTACGAGTACACCGGCGGCGAGCGCGGCTGGACCGGCGACGTCCCCCGGATGCGCCTCTCTATCGAGAAGGTGTCGGCGCTCGGGTGGGACCCCTCGACGCCCTCGGACCAGGCCGTCCGCAACGCGGCCGAACAGCTGTACGAAGAGCTGAAGGCCGAGCACGAGCAGGCGTGAGGAACGAATAGCCGCGAGCGAGACACCTTTCACCGTCTCGCTCCTTTCACTCACTGTGCAGGTCGTCGGCTACGACACCGTCTCGGGAACGCTCCTCGTGAGCCGTGGCTCCGGCTCCGACTCCCGCTCGGATGCCGCAGCGGAACCGGGTGGGGACGGGTCCGAGAACGAGGTCGACGCCGTCTCGCTCGACCCCGGGACGACGCTCTCGTGGACGCTCGGCGACCGCCACTGCGCCGGAACCGTCTACGGGCGGGACTCGCGCGCCCACGTCGCCTGCGGCGAACCCGAGGCGCCGTACTGCGCCAGCCACCGCTCGACGTGGGTCTGTGCGCGCTGTACCGGGACGTGTCTCAAAGACGAGATGGACTGTTACGACGACCACGCGGTCTACCTCGCCGCCTTCTCCCCCGACTCGTTCAAGGTGGGCGTGACGAAGCTGTGGCGGCTCGAAACCCGACTGAGAGAGCAGGGTGCCGACCGGGCCGCACACCTCTACACCGTCTCGAACGGTCGCATCGCCCGAGAACTCGAAGCGGAGATCGCGACGGAGCTCTCGGACTTCGTCCGCGTCGACACGAAGATGGACGGCCTCGGCGAGCGCGTCGACGAGGCCGCCTGGGAGGCGGTGCTGGACGGGTTCGACGTCCTCGACCGGTTCGCGTTCGACTACGGCCTCGACCTCACCGAACGGCCCGTGGGAGAGACCATCGCGACCGGGACCGTGCGGGGAACGAAAGGGCGAATCCTGGTGCTCGACCACGCCGGCAGCACCTACGCGGTCGACCTCCGCGACCTCGTCGGGTACGAACTCCGCGAGGGAGCGGTCGAGCGCGACCTGCAGTCGAGTCTGGGCGCGTTCGGGTAGACGGAACACGAGCCCCCACGAGCTATTCACTCACACGGCGCTTGCGAGGTGTGTGGTTTTTTACCGCCGCGTCGACGACAGAAACGTATGGGCTTCGGCAGCTACGACGAATCCGAGCAGGAGCGTCAGCAACAGGACACGAGCGACGGCGAGGACGACGGCGTCAGCGTCCACGAGCACGACCACGACGGCCAGGTCAGCGTCGAGTCCGACGTCTCGACGGACGACCTCGTGGGACGGCTCGACGAGATGCGCGACGAGGACGACGAAGACGACGAGTAAGACGCGAAATCTCCGGGTTCTTTTCGCGGGGCGCGGCAGAGAAGACCACAGCGGCGGCTCAGCCGTTCAGTTCGACCCGCACCTCGTTCTCGGTGATGTGGAGGAACTGGATGAACTCCTCGCCGTCGATGGTGTCGTACATGAGGACGCCGGTGGAGGCCTCCTCGCTGACGCGGTTCTGGCTCCCACCGGGGCCGGCGTCGACGGTGAGCTGGAAGTCCGGCCCGAGCCGGGAGAAGTAGTGGTTGACGAGGAAGCCGAGTTCCTCGCTGTCGCTCCCCTCGTCGTAGTCGTCGCCGGGGTCGTCGGCGTGTTGGTCGAAGGTCAGTTCGTCGGGCACGTCCTGGTCTTTGATCTCGTTGCCGAAGTGCCACTTGTTGTCGCTCCCCTGGATGTCGATGTCGGTGTACTCCATGTCGAACGAGGAGGTGAGGTCGGCGTCGAGTCGCGGCGCGCCGGTGCTGCAGTCGACGTGGACCGGGCGGGTCTGAACGTGGGGGTCCGAGAGGACGCGCTCCCACTCTTCGGAGGGCGCGGAGCTGTTGTGCCGGTAGTAGACGGAGACGCTGAGCTCGGTGCTCCCCTTGGTGAACCCGTCGGCCGTCGCCGAGTCACACCGTCCCTGCCCGGCGAAATGAATCTCGAACTGTTGGCCGTCGGTTCCCTGGTAGTACATCGACCAGTGGAGCTGATTGAACGCGTTCGCGTTCGAGGAATCCGGCGCGAGCTGCAGCTCGAACTGCGAGACGTTGTGCTGTCTGGCGACGCTCGGCGTCTCCAACGACTCGCCCACCAGTGGCATGTCGAACGCCCCCGGCGCGCCCGCGAGCGTTCGGAGTTCGATGGAAGCCGTCCGGTTCGCGTGGTCGACCGAGAGGAAGCCGTCGGTGCGTTCCGTGAAGTACGTCGCCCACCCGCGGTAGTGCTCGCTGTGGACGGTGACGACGACGGTGCCGTTCGTCACGGGGTTGTCGTAGCTGGTGTCGCCGGCGTCGTCGTAGGGCGCACCGGGCCCGTCGGCCGTGCTCGCAGTCTCGTTCGGGAAGATTCTCTGGACGTCCGTTCCGGTGGCGAGCGGCGTCACCTCGGCGGTGACCCGCCCGGACGCGCTCCCCGAGCCGTCGACACGGACGAGCGGCATCGTCAGCGTCTGGTCGCGGTAGTGGAACTCGGGGGGTGAGATCATCACGGTCCCGTTGTCCTGCGTGCGCCAGACGCCGCCGCCCTGGTAGGCGACGACGGCGTCGTCCCGGGTGTACCGGACCTCCCCGAGGGACCGGTTGAAGATGACCTCCTCGGAGGGGGTCGGGTCGGTGAAGTTCTTGTGGACGACGCGGATCCAGCCCGAATCGGAGGCGACCCGATAGGACCCGTCGCCGCTCCCGCTGAGCGTGACCTCCTGGCTCTCGGACTCGCCGAGCGCGGCCATCGCCCCGCGGGAGTCGAGCAGCGTCATCGCGTGTTCGGTCCGCTGGATGTCGACGGACGTCTGTGAGTCGGTCAGCGCCGTCCCGCCGAGGGCGACGACGGCCGTGACCCCGATGGCGGCGATGGCGAGCATGAGTGCGACGCCGATGGTCGTCGACTGGCCGCTCCGGTCGCGCACCAGTCGATACAGCCACGGCGGGCGCGGCGGACCGGACGCGTCGCTCGCGGGCGTTCGTCCTCGTCGCCGCGCGCGACGTCGGCTGCGGTCGTCCGATTCGGGCTGTCGGTTCGGTCGTCGCTCGCGGTGGGTGTCGTCTGTCATAGTTCACTCGAACGTGATGCCGATCAGCGTCTCCTGGACGTACACGCGCTCGGGGTTCGAGACGGTACAGGAGACGGTGTTTCCGTCGATGTCGCAGTCGGCGTCGTCGTACCGGCTGAGTTCGCGCTCCCAGACCGCCGGACGCGGACTCGTGACGTTCACCATGACCTCCGACTGGGGCTCGGTGCGGGCGATATCGAACCCGAAACTCTGCCGCTGGCCGTCGGGGCTCGTCGCACGGACCAGAACGGTCGTCGTCCCGCCGATGGACTCCGTCCCGCCTCCCCCGCGGGTGTTCACCACGGGGAGCAGCACCCGCTCCTGTCGGAGGACGAACTCCGCGTGGCGGATCACGACGGCTCCGCCGGGGTCCTCGCGGAAGACCGCACCGTTCGAGTAGACGATGCGGCCGCCGCCGGCCTCGTAGACAACCGGCTGGATGTCGTACTGGACGTTCTGTTTCACGCCCGAGGTGTTCGTGACGGTGACGTTCACCGTCGTCGCGTCCTCGAGTCCCAACTGCGCATCCGCGACCTTCACCTCCGTCGCGCGGCTCGGCGCGCCGCGGCGGACGATGTCGTCGAAGTTGTCGCCCATCACGTCGAACGCGCGTTCGGCGTTGTTGAGCCGCTCGAAGTCGCGCGTGTCCTTGAGGCCGCTGTAGCCGAACGTGAAGGTGAGCCCGACCGTCGACAGCACCAGCGCGAAGACGAACACGAAGCCGAGGGTGTCGCTGACGCCGCGGCTGTCCATCACGCTCGCTGCACCTCCAGTGCGGGCGGGGAGTCGGCAGCGTCGTAGACGATGACGAGTTCGCCCCCCTCGACGGTCCCCTCCGCGACGGGGGTGTTCGTCACCAGTCGGAGGGCGACCGAGATGTCCACCGACGCCGCGGTCATGGTGACCTCGGTGACGCCGCCGCCCTGGTCGGTCAGCGTGATGGTGTACGCCGAACTCCCGACGCGGCGGGGCAGCGACGACCGCACGCTGACGGTCCCGTCGATGGTCGACGCCAGGCGGTCGGCCCCCTCGACGTCCGCGACGAGCGTCTGGCCCACCACCACCAACTCGGAGCGGATGACCTGCTCGCGCTCGCTCTCGACGAAGCCGCTGCCGGCGAACATCAACCCGGAGATGAGGAGGCTCGCGATGCCGAGCGAGAGGACGTACGCGAGCGTCGTCGAGACCGCACGGTCGTCCCGAGCGAACGGAAGCGCGCGTCGCCTCTGCCCCCCGCGACCGCGACCAGGCCGGCCGCGAGGACCGCGAGTGCAACCACGGGGACGCGGCGGACTCATCGTATCTCCTCCGGGGCGATGCGGACCGTCGTCCGATAGGAGACGTCGGTGCTCTCGTAGGTGATGGTGACGTCGGCATCGTAGATGATCGCCGTGGCGAACGCCGCGCCGTCGTCGTCGGCCTCGTTGTCGTAGACGTTGCCGCTGATGTCCGCCCCCTCGGCGACCTTGATGTCGTATGTCCCGGTCGCCTGGTCGCCGTTCTCGAAGCGCAGTCGGATGTCCTCGTCGTCGACGGCGTCGTCGGGGAGGTCGAGCAGGGCGAACGCCGAGCACGCGCTCCCGTTGATGCTCCCGTTGGAGAGGTCGACGTGTGCGGCTGGTCCGACGTGGGTACACTCCTGTTCGGTTGTGCCGTCGTCGACGAGGACGGTCACGTCGTCGCCGCCGGTGTCGCTGTCGTCGTAGACGTACACGTGCCAGGTGTTGCCGCCGTCGGTGTCGTCGAACGCCACGGCGTAGGGGTCGTCGAACCCGAGCGTGAGTCCGAGGACGTTCGAGCGGTTCGTTTCGGGAAGCGAGTCCGCGTTGATCGTGAGACTGGCGTCTCGGACGGCAGAGGGGTTGTTGCCGAGGGTCCAGTCCGCGGCGTAGTTCCGGTTCGTGAGGTTGCGCGAGGCGTTGGTCTGCTGGAACCGCGTCCCGTTCGTCGAGTCGACGGCGACCGACGCGACCCGGGCGCGTCGCGCGGCGTGGAGACCGGCGCTGTCGCTCCACGCCTCGACGCTCGATTCGTACCACTGCGTGTTCTCGTCCCACGTGGGGTCCGTCCCGTTGCGATTCTCCCGGATCATGAGCTCCCGCGCGGCGTCCTCGGCAGCCGCCCGGTAGCTGATGGAGGGGTCGGTCCCCGGGTCGGTGTTCCGGGTCGCGAGGTTCTCGGTGTAGATGGCGGTGTTCAAAAGCAGCGCGAAACCGACGAACAGAACGGCGAGCGAGAGCGCCCCGACGAGGAACAACTGGCCGCGGTCGTCGTCGAAGTCGGAGTTGCGTCCGCGTCCGCGTCTTCGGCTGCGACCGCCGGTGCCGTCGCTGCCGTCGCTGCTCGCGCGCTGTCGCCGGGGGCGCGTCGGCGGCCGCCTCACATCCGCCACACGACCACCTCCACTTCGAGGACGTTGTACAGCGTCCCCGGCGAGATGTCCGACGCGTAGAACGTCGTCGAGTTCGCGAGCGTGTGGGTCGTCGGGGTGTTGTCCGCGGCGTACAGCACGTCGTCGTCGTACAGCGTCACCCGCCACCGCGCGGAGATGGCGTTGTCGCTCGGCCCGCCCATCCGAACGACCGTCTTCCGGCGGACCGTCCGGTCGCTCGTCCGGTGGTGGACGTAGAGGTTGAACGCGATGCCCCGGTCGAGGAACGTCTCGTTGAGCGTCTCGCCCAATGGGGTCGGCGGTCCGCCGGAGACGTACTGCCCCTCGAACGTGTTGCCGTGGAAGTTCCCGGACGAGTTGTTCACGTAGAGGACGGTCGGCTTGAGCGTGCCGTTCTCCGCGGCGGAGGCGAGGACGCCGGTGGCGACGGCCTCCTGCTGGTTCTCGATGTGCTGGCTCGACGTCGACGCGGTGAGCGGCGTCACGGCCGTCACCTGCAGGGCGAAGACGATGCTCGCGAGCAGGATCGTCGCCGCGGCGAACGCCTCCAGCGTGTGGGCCTGGCCGCGGCTGCTCGTCCGGAGTCGTGGTCGTCGCGTGCGTTGCCTCGGTTCCCACATCGTTCACCACACCCTGACGAACAGGTCGTACGACTGGCCGTCGTACAGCACCCGCCGCTGTGCCGTGATGACGTCGCGGGCGTTCGTCCGGTCCGCGCCCGCGCCGAACGCGACGGACCCGGCGGAGTCGACGACGGTCACGTTGATCCTCGTCTCGGCGTCGACGCCGAGCGCCAGGTTCGGGTGGTCGCTGGCCGTGTCGTACGCGTACGAACAGCCCGACGGCGGCGCGCTGTTCGCGAAGAACGCCGTCGTACACGTCGCGTTGAGGACGTACGGGTTCGCGGGGGTGCCGAGGACGTCGGTCGCCAGGCGGTTGGCGACGCGGTCGGCGACGAGCGGGTCGGACTGACTGGTCGCGAAGGGCTCGAACATCACGGGGACGAACACGAAGACGAACGCCATCGTGAGGAGGAACAGCGTCGCCCCGACGGCGAAGTCGATGGTCGTCTGTCCCCGGTCACGGTCACGGCGACTCACAGCCGGCGTCGCTCTCTGTCCCGCTGACGGCGGCCGCAGGGGTGCCATCAGCCCACCACCGTCCACGTGGCGAGCGCGACCGTCATCAGGACGAGGGTGAACTTGAGCCCCGACCGGACGTCCGCCGTCCGGATGTAGCCGCTGATGAGCCCCGAGATCATCGCCTGGATGGTGACGCCGTGGAAGAACAGAAGCGAGAGCTGGTTCGGGTCGATACCGCCGCTGAACTGGCTCCCGCCGCCGCCCCCGCCGCTGCTGGCCTGCTCCGTGAGCCCGGCCATCACGTCGAGGAACTGCGTCTTCAGGATGGCCATGACGGCCAAGAGTGTGAAGTAGGTCATGAGGATGATGGCGACCTGCATCATGGTCCGCGAGCGGCGCTCGCGCTCGATGTCGTCCTGGTTCTCCGACGCCTGCGCGGCCGTCGAGAGCACGTCCGTGATCTGCGAGGACGCCTCCTGCGCCTTCGAGATGAGTTTGATGGTCCGCGCGAGTCGGGGGATGTGGTACTTGTTGTTGAACTCGATGAGCGCCTCACGGAGGCTCGTCCCGTAGTTGACCTTCGCGTAGATGACGTCGAACTCGTCGGCGAGCTTCCCCGAGGAGGTCGACGACACCGTCCGGACCGATTCGAGCAGCGTCTGGCCCGTGTCGTTCGCGGAGGAGAGCTTCCGGAGGTTCTCCGAGAGCTTTCCGGTGATGGAGTTGCGCCGCCGGACGTTCCACTCGTAGAACACGGCGAGCGGGAGGACGACGATGTACATCGGCAGGTAGACCCAGACGAACGTCCCCCAGACGGGGCGGGCGACCAGCGCGTCCCAACTGGTCGGAGCGACTCCCAGCGCGACCGGGACGACGAGCGACACGAGCGCCAGCGGGACCGTCAGCGCGAGCGTGTACATCGGGTTGTCGCGGAAGAAGATGTGCGGGGCCGCGAGGATGCCGCGCACGTTGTGGAGCAGTTCGCGGTTCTTGACGTGCGAGAACAGCGCGAACTCCCCGACGAAGCCGTTGATGAGCCCGAGCTTCAGCGCCCCGTCCCGGCCGCTCTGGGTGACGGGGTCCGGGTCGTCCGAGAGCTGGAGGTAGCCGTCGCCGGGTTCGTCCTGTTTCACCGTGGAGACGAGGACGAGGAAGCCGAAGCCGATGAGCGGCGTCAGGAGGTAGATGGTCCCGAACAGCAGCATGTCCTGGGCCTCGCCCAGCATCGACATGATGACGAGGATGATGATGAGGAGGAGGGGGAACAGCGAGAGCGTCATGTACATCTCGCCGAACAGCTCCAGCGTCTCGAGCGTCATCTCCTGTTCCTGCTTCGACGTGCGGAGGTGTTTCTCCTTCTTGTCCGCGAGGAACCGTTGCATGTCACCGCCGGAGTTGACGATGGAGAGCATGTCGGTGAGGAACTGCGAGAGGTCGTCGCTGGGGGTGACGATCGCCTGCTGGCGGATCGCGTTTCGATAGTCGGTCCCGAAGTACTCCGTCTCCTGGACGATGCTCTGGAACTCCCGAGCGACCTCGCCGTAGGTGTCCTCGGCCCTGGCCATCGCCTCGAGGATTTCGAGCTGGTTCAGCCCCCCGACGGAGAGGGCGTACATGAACGACACCGAGTCCGCGAGCAGCATGTTTATCTCGCGTTTCCGGGCCGACGCGCGGGAGTAGGGGATGGCGACGAGCGTGCCGAAGCCGATGCCGAAGCCGATGCTCCCGAAGACGACGCCCATGATCCCGACGGCGACGGGGACGGCGATGGCCGAGAGCGTCGCGGCGGTCTCCTCGTCGGGAACCGGGATACCGAGGCTGACGACCTCCTCGGTCAGGACGCCGAACTGGACCAGGCCGAAGCCGATGAGCGTCCCGAGGATCCACAGAGTCCCGCCGAGCAGCACGCCGATTGCGAGCGCGCGGGAGATGTACAACTCGACGTTCTCGCCCATCCGCGCCTGTTCGAGGCGCTCTTCGACGTCACCCACGAAGTCGCTGTTCTCGTCGAACAGGAACTGGTACACCGGGTAGAACGCGTCACCCAGCGCGTCGGTGCTGCCGTCGAGGCCGTTCTGTGATTCGAGACTCATCTGTCACGCTCCGTCGGACTCGTCCGACTCGTCGAAGCCGAAGCCGAAACCGCCGGTCTCCTCGGCCGCGTCCGGGCGCTCGCCCCCGGCGTCGCTTCCGACGCCGCCCCCGTTGCCAGTCCCGCCGTCGCTATCGCCCGTCCCCCCGTGGCGTCCTCCAGCGCCTCGGTGAACGCGTCGCCGCCGTCCGCACCGACGGCCGTCGGTCCCGTCTCGTCGCGACCGACGGTCACGTCGGTCGCCGGCTCGATGCTCGCGAGCGCCGCCACGACGTCCGCCGCCTCGTTCCCCCGGTACTCGGGGAGCAGCGACTCCTCCGCACGACCGAGGATACCTTCGGCGAGCGCGGCGGTCTCCGTGTCCGGCGAGGGGCGCGGCACCATCGCCTCCTTCTCGGGTTCGATGTTGATGTGGACCGACTCCATCTCGCGGAGGTCCTCGAGCGACTGTTCGAGGCGGTCGTCGGCGATGAGCGAGAGGATGGTCTCCTGGTCGTTGATGAACGCCTGGAACGTCGCCGCGACCTGCGCGTACGAGTTCAGTTCGCGGTCGATGAGGTACGCGAGGACGAGTTGGCGTTTGAACAGCTCCCGGTCGAGCTTCTCCGCGGTCCACCCGCGGTCGAACATGATCTCCTCTAAGGTGTTGGAGTTGCCCATCTTGAGGAACTCGTCCGTCTCCGCCTGCCACTGGTAGACGTCCTGGACGTTGATCTCGTCGTTCTCCGCGTCGTAGTGGTTGATCTCCGTGAGGGACTTGTTCCGGCGGACCTTGTTGCCGCCGACTCTGGTGGAGGTCTGGATGGAGACGAGGTCCAGGGCGGTGAACATCGTCTTCGAGACGTTGATCGGCTCGGTCGTAAAGCGCTTGAGGACCTCCCCCACCGAGTCGGCGTGGAACGTCGTGTACGTCGTGTGGCCCGTCGACATGACCTGGAAGAGCGTGCGCCCCTCCTCGCCACGAATCTCGCCCATGACGATGTAGTCGGGCCGCTGTCGGAGCGCCGCTTCCAGCAGGGCGAACTCGTCGACGTCGCCGCCGTCGTCCTCGGCGAACGACGGCCGAGTGACCGAGGCGATCCAGTTGCGCTGGGGCAGTTCCACCTCGCGGGTGTCCTCGATGGAGACGATCTTCGAGTTCGAGGGGATAAACAGCGACACCGCGTTCAGCGAAGTGGTTTTCCCCGACGCGGTCCCGCCGGCGAAGATGAGCGACTTGTGGTTCTCGATACAGAGCCAGAGAAAGGCCATCTCGTCGAGCGAGAACGTGTTCCAGCAGATGAGGTCGATGGGGGTGAACGGGACGTCCTTGAACTGCCGGATGGTGTAGTTCGTCCCGTGGTCCGACACCTCCTGGCCGAGCGTCAACTGGGCGCGCGAGCCGTCGGGGAGCGTCGCGTCGACCTGCGGGCTCCGCTTGGAGATGCCCTTCCCCGAGCGCTGGGCGAGCTTCACGACGAAGTCGTCGAGTTCCGCCTTCCCGTGGTAGACGTTGGAGATGATCTGCTCGTAGTCGGAGTGGTAGACGAAGACGGGCGAGTTGTACCCGTCACACGAGATGTCCTCGACGTTGATGTCGTGTTTGATGCCGTCGATGCGCTCGTAGCCGATGAAGTCACGGCGGAGGTAGTACAGTAGCTTCTCGACCTGGTACTCGTTGAGTTGCTTCGCGTCCTCCTCGAGCACGGCCGATTCGGGTCGGGCCGCGATGCCGTCGAGTTGGCCGACGCCGAGCGCGGTCGCCGCCGACGGCTCGGGTTCGTCGTCGCCGCCGAGGCCGAAGAGGTCCGCGAGCGCGCCGAGCGGGCCGCTCCGGAGGAAGCCAGCCGCCCCATCGTCGGACGCACCGATCCCGGCGTCCGGCGCCGAGAAGAGCCCGTAGCGGTCGAGGAGGTTGAGCGTCTCGGCCTCGATGATGCGTCCTCTGTCCTCGGTGCCGGCCGCGATAACGTCGTCGTCGGAGTACTTGATCGCCGTCCGAAGCTTCCCCGTGAGGTAGTCCACGAGGTCGTCTTCGATCCGGTTCATGTACGGCTGGACCACGTAGTACTTCTTCTCGTTCTCCTTGGTCGAGTGGAAGATGATGACGAACGAGTACGGTTCGTTCACCCAGTAGCGCTCGATCTCGCGGAAGTGCCCCTTCTTCGCGAGCGGAACGGTCTTCTCGAGGTCGTACCGCGTCACGACGGTCGAGTGTCCCTCGTCGGTCCGGAAGAACGCGTCCTCGTCGAAGTCCTCCTGGACCGAGACGGTTCGCTGGTCGACCACGTCCGAGAGTTCCTCGGCCAGGCCCCCCGCGTGTGAGAGGACGCCCTCGACCTCCTCGGCGTCGAAGCCGAGCGCGTCGTCGAGGGTCGTCTCCGGGTGGTCGGACTCGAAATGTTCCGCGGCGTACCAGTCCTTCGCGACCGGTGGGTCCGAGAGGTCGGTGGTCGGTTCGATCCCGTCGTCGACACGGGCGGCCGCCGCCGCTGCCGCGGCCAGTTGGTCCTCGATTTCGGTGGGGTGGACGCCCAGGTCGGCGACCGCCCGATCCTCAGCCGTGATAGCGTCCCAGTCGATGTCGCCGGAACGTCGCATCGTCGCAGCGGCGTCGGCGTCCCCGGAGTCGCCGTACTCGCGGAGGTACTGCTCCCAGGTGTACTCGCCGACAGTCGCTCCGGCCGACTGCGACGGCGCTGACTCCGACTGAGTCGCGCCGGCAGGGTCAGCGTCGTCGATAGCCATTGTCCCTCATCAGGTGAGTCCCCATCAAAAAGGCTTCTGCGGGTGCCCGGACCGATATAACATATTCACTTGATAATAGAATCGATCGAAGTAGTCGACTTGATCACTAAAATATATTAATTCTGATAATATATTCGAGCGAACGACCGAAATTTGGATATCACATATGATATCATAAAGAGGTGTTCCCTTATATACGCCGTTCAAGTACCCTTTATATACACGCGCGAAACGTCGTCCCGACTTCAGTACGGATCGGTGCCATCGGGTCCCGAGGCTGGAAAGCCGGCTGTCTCAACACTCCGCACTGACGGGTCGCGCGGTGTGGAGAAGTGGGTCCGAACCGCCGGAACGTCGCTCCCTCCGCGGCCGTCCCCGCTCCGATTCGAATCACTGTGCCGTGCTCGCAATTCACTGGTGGTCGTCCGAAAAGCGGGCGTAACGGGGTCGAACTGGAGCAGGAGGCTTCGGGTTGCCCGCTTCGCGGCGCTTCGGGTCGCTGCTAGCGGCTCGAATCCCACACGGTGTACGCTTGGTCTCGGTCGCTCGGTCGCTGCGGCTGGCGTGGTTCGACCTCCAGTCGTCCTTCGGGGGTGGCTGTTTCCCACCCACTACGGGCGTGACGGGACTCCCGCGAGCGAAGCGAGTGGGAGTACGTCACGCTCGCGAGGGAACGAAGTGACCGAGCGGGCGTGACGGGATTCGAACCGGAGCCAGACGGTCGGCCTCGCTTCGGTCGGCCGCTGCGACTGACAGGGTTCGAATCGCCGGTCGCCCGTTCGCTCCTCACGTACGTTCGTCGCAGAACGGGCGTGACGGGATTCGAACCCGCGATCGAGAGGTTAGGAACCTCTCGCCCTGTCCACTAGGCCACACGCCCTGACCGGTGTATCGAAGCCGCCGACTAAAAGGTGACTCTGTCGGTTCGAACGGCAGGAGCTGAAAAGGGACGTGCTGTTCAGCTGCTGGACGTGGACGTGGATTCGGACTCGGACTCAGACTCGGTCTCCTCGAGTTCGCGCTCCTTCTCGCGCTTGCGCGCCTCGAACTCCTCGTCGTCCTCGTCAGGCTGTTTCTCCATCTGTTTCAGTTCCTCTTCGATCTCCTGCCGGCCCCGCTGGAACTCACCCATCGCCTGCCCGGTCGAGCGGGCGAGTTTGGGGATCTTGTTGGCCCCGAACAGCAGGACGAGCACGAACAGCACGATGAGCAGCTCCGGCCCGCCCGGCAGCCCCGGGAACAGTATGATATCGAACATCGCTATCTCAGCTTAACCAAGTAGCAATTATAGGCTTTTTGGACCGGATATCACCCCGAGGAACCGGGTCGACTCGACGCGAAACTGACGACGGGGTGCCGCTGGAGACGCCAACGGCCGCCGGTATCGTCCGCGCCGGTCGAATCGGTCAGGGGCCGCCGGACACGAGTCGGCCCGTCCCGACGGTGCCCACGACGAGGGGCTGTGCCATGGCCCGCTCGCCCGAGTGCCCCGCCGGGGTGTCCCGGACGCGGGGGAGTTCGACGACGAACTCGCTCCCCGTCGGTCCCGTCTCGCGGAGGTCGACCCTCCCGCCGTACCGCTCGGACAGCGTCCGGACGAGGTAGAGCCCGAGGCCGTGGTTGCTCGTGCGGGTGTCCTGCTCGAACAGCGTCTCCTGCTTGGCCGCGGAGACGCCCGAACCGTTGTCGGCGATGGAGACGACGGCGGTCTCGTCGGTCACCTCGACGGAGACGCTCACGCGGGGCGTGGCGCTGTCGTTGTGTTCGACGGCGTTGTTCAGGAGGTTCGAGAACACCCGCGGGAGGAGAGCATCGGCCATCACGAACACGGTCCCGGGGATCGTCGTCTCGACCTCGACCTCCTCGTACGTCGTCCGCAGGTCGATCAATCGGTCGGTCAGAACCTCCGTGAGGTTCACGGCCTCGAACTCGTCGGCCTCCTCGGTGGCTTCGATCAGAACCCGGACGTCGTTGATGATCCCGGACATGTTCCGACTGTGTCGGCGGATGGTTTCGAGGCGTTCGGACGAGGGGTCGTCCCCGTACTCGTCCATGAGTAGCTCTGCGTTCCCCTCGATGATGTTCACCGTGTTCAGCACCTCGTGGCGAAGCAGACTGTTCATGTACCCGAGCCACCGACGCTGGTTCTCTACGTGTTCGGCCCGGGCCGCCTCGCGTTCGGCGACGCGTGCGCGGTGGACGGCGCGCCCTTCGATCACGCCGATGACGAGACCGCCGCCCGCCCCGTAGATCGCCGTCCCGCGAGCCCAGCCGAGGTTGTTTACGAACGTCTCGGCCGGCCAGAGCGCGATCATCACGAGATTGATCGCGAGGAACACCGCCAGTCCACCGAAACACCACCTGGCGATGCGCCGGTGTTGGTCGGTCTCGACGGGACTGCGGTCGAGCCAGTAGCCGCCGTAGGCGATTCCGAGCGCGGGGACACCGTTGAGCGTGAAAGTGAACACGTAGTGTGCCGTCAGGCTCTGCGACGGCCGCAACAGGTCCAGCGCGATCCACTCGACGACGATGAGGAGCACGAACGCGGTGCCGAGACCGACGAGTACCAGCGGCACGCGATCCTGCCCACCCTCCGTGGATTTCCTCCGTTGCATAGTGTCGGCTCACGTGACCCGATCTGGAGACTGCGGCCGCCGGTGGATCCGGCTGGACTGTCTTCGATACCGTGTCACGACGTGCTGTACCCGGATATGCAACAGCCTTATTAAATGATTGCGACGGGATTCTCGAAAGCGAGAGCGCGGCAGGGCGAGCCGTGTCGCCCGTCTCTGCCGCGAGCACAAGCGTCAAACGGCCCACCTCCTACGAGCCCAGTGTGATCAACGTCGGCGACACCGCTCCCGAGTTCACCGCACCGATGGCCACCGGCGAGGTCGAATCGTTCGCCCTCTCGGACCACCTCGACGAGGCACCGCTCGTCCTCGCGTTCTTCCCCGCGGCGTTCACCACCACGTGCATGACGGAACTCTCGACGTTCCAAGAGCGCCTCGGAGCGTTCGAGGCCAGCGGTGCGAGCATCTACGGAATCAGCATCGACACCCCGTTCACGCTCAACGAACTCCGTGAGCAGCACGGCATCGAGTATCCGCTCATCAGCGACACCAACCGCGAACTCGTCGACCTGTACGACATCTCGATGGACTTCGAGGCGAGCGGCGTCTACGAACTCGCCAAGCGCTCGGTGTTCGTCGTCGACGGGGACGGGACGGTCACCTACGCCTGGGTGTCCGACGACCCGGCCGTCGAACCCGACTACGACGCCGTCGAGGACGCCGTCGTCGCCGCCGCGGAGTGACCCCGACGGCACCGATAGCGCTCCCCGGCTGCACGTATCCGTCGGATTTTTTTCGACGCCTCGCGTCGATGAGACGATGAGCGAAACAACCGGTGGTCCCGCGTACGACCCCGATGCCGACCACGCGTTCCCCGACGAGAAGCTCAACGAGGTCCTCCCCCATCTACTGGACGACCCCGAGGTGACGACGCTGCTGGAGGCGCAGAACGTCAACGCCGTCACGCGCAAGGGGTACAACGACCACGGCCCGAAGCACATCTCCATCGTCCGCAACCGCGCGCTGCGACTGTACGAACTGCTGAAGGCCGGGGGCTGTGAGTTCAACGGCGCGAAGGACCAGGGTCTCGACGAGGTCGACGAGCCCGTCATCGTCGCGTTCGCGGCGACGCTGCACGACATCGGCCACGTCGTCCACCGCGACGAACACGCGTACTACTCCATCCCGCTGGCGTCGGACATCCTCGACCGCATCCTCCCGAACTTCTACGACACCCCCTCCGCGGTTCGAGTGAAAGCCGAGGTGCTTCACGCCATCCTCTGTCACCACACCGAGGAGACGCCGCTGACGAAGGAGGCGGGCGTCATCCGCGTGGCCGACGCCCTAGACATGGAGCGCGGCCGCTCGCGCATCCCCTACGAGAAGGGCGGCCGCGGCATCAACACGCTCTCCTCGCAGGCCATCACGAACGTCCTCCTCCGGCGTGGCGACGGCGTCCCCGTCCAGGTCGAAATCGAGATGGTCAACGCCGCCGGCGTCTACCAGGTCGACAACCTGCTGAAAGCGAAGCTGAGGGACTCGATGCTCGAAGACGAAATCCGCATCGTCGCGGTCAACACGAAGTCCGACGACTCACAACTGGTCGAACGGATCGAACTCTGAGACTGCCGGCTGTGCGTCGGTGACGAGTTCAGTACGAGGCGCGAGAAAGCGAAACGGGGGACGGCGTGACTGCGGGACCGGAGAGGGCGGGGCGCGAGGGTCGGGGGTCAGTCGTCCGCCGACGTGGCGACCGACTCGATACCTTCGACCTGCAGCGCGCCGTGGAGGGTGCGGTTCGGGTAGGGGATGTTGATGTCCTCGGCGTCGAAGCGGTCCTTCACGCTCGTGACGTACTCACCGCGCGTCTTGACGAAGTCGGCGCGGCTGGGCTCGGAGATCCACACGCGCGACTTGAGGACGACCGAGGAGTCGCCGAGGTCGGTCAGGCGGACCGTCGGGGCCGGGTCGTCCATGATGCCCTCGTGTTTGTCGGCTTCGTCGATGATGATCTCGGTCGCCCTCGGGATGTCGTCGTCGTAGCCGATGCCGAACGGGATCTGCAGGCGGAGTTTGTCCTTCGCCACCGGGTTCTTGACGACACCGTCCGTCAACTGGGAGTTCGGCACTGTCAGCAGTTCGTTGTCGAACGTCCGGACGCGGGTGACGCGAAAGGAGATGTCCTCGACGATGCCGGAGTTGCCGTCCCACTCGATCCAGTCACCGATTTTGAACGGGCGGTCGGTGAAGATGAACACGCCCGCGACGAAGTTCTGGATGACGTCCTGCATCGCGAAGCCGATAGCGAGCGTCGCCGCCGCCGCGATGGTCGCCAGCGACGTGAGGAAGTTGCCGTAGCCGGCGAAGCCGAACGCGACGGCGATGGCGACGAACACCACGAGCACGCCGGCGACCTTCTTCAGCGGCCTGATGGCGTGCGTTTCGAGTCCTCGCGCCTCGAAGACGCGGTCGAGGATGGGGAAGAGAATCGCCCGCCCGACGATGTAGACGATGATGAACGCGACGATGAACGAGATGACGCCGCCGATGGACTCGGCGTAGGGCACGCCGTTCTGTGCGAGAAAACGCCCGATGAAGCCGCCACTGCCGGCCTGAAGCGCGAGGCCGGCGCTCATCGGAGCATCACCGCAGTGTGTCCACGCGTCTCGAAGAGGTCAGCGTCCACCCGGTCGGCGAGTTCCTCTGCGAGTTCCTCCGTGGTCGTCCCCCGCGTGCCGCCCGGAGGAACTTCACCTTCACCAGGTCACGGTCGTCCAACTGCCCCGCGAGTTCGTCGACGACCGACTCGATTCCGGCCTTCCCGACCCAGACGGTCACGTCCAGGTCGTGTGCCCGTTTTCGCAGCTCCTGTGCGCACATGCCATCGGCGGGTTTGCGCGCGTTTTATTTGTATTTTGGCTTTAATGACGGCGTTCAGCCTGAATATTCATACCCATCTCGCCCGCGACAGGGCGTCGTCGAGCGCGTTACTCGTACGGATAGCGGGCGAGTTCGCCGCAGTCACAGGCGACGACGACCTTCCCGGACTGGAGTCGGACGCGCGCGTTGACGCCCGGGCGAAGGTACGCGTCGCAGCGGTCGCAGGTGAACCGACGGAACCGACGCGGAAGTCGGAGCCGGTGGCGTTCGGCGAGGCGGCGGGCGAGGCGGACGTACTCCCGGGCGCGGTCGTCCTCGCCGGCGCGGACGGCCTCGCGCGCGAGCGCTTCGAGCCGTTCGATGCGCTCTTCCGGGATGCCCATGCTCTCGATGGGTCCGCCGGCCGATAAATGCGTTCCGGAGCGGAGAGAGAAGGGAGGAGAGACGAAGCGACAGCGTCAAACCGCTGACCGGCGAGCGCCTCACCGTGCGGGTCCTCAACTACCTCGAACTCGCGTCACACCTCGACCGGAGCGGCATCGGGACGGCCGCCGACCAGCAGCGGGCCGCGCTCCGGACGACCGACGTCGAGGTCCTCACGACCCCGTGGAAGGGCGACTCGCCCGTCGCCGCCGCCGAGTACGCGCTCCGGGGACGCGGCGCGTTCAGGGAGTACGACGTCGCCCACTGCAACCTCATCGGGCCGGGGACGCTCGCCGTCGCCCGGCACGCCCGGCGGAAGAGGGTTCCGCTGGTGCTTCACGCACACGTCACGCGAGAGGACTTCGCCGAGTCGTTCCGCGGGTCGACGTACGTCGCCCGTCCGCTGGGGCGGTACCTCCGGTGGTTCTACTCGCAGGCTGACCTCGTCCTCTGCCCGAGCGAGTACACGCGACGGATCCTGGAGTCGTACCCCGTCGAGGCACCCATCCGTCCGATGACGAACGGCGTCGACCTCGATTCGCTGACCGGGTTCGAGAGCCTCCGCGACGAGTACCGCGAGCGGTTCGATCTGGAGGGCATGGTCGTCTTCGCCGTCGGCAACGTCTTCGAGCGGAAGGGCCTGTCGACGTTCTGCGAACTCGCCGAAGAGACAGAGTACGACTTCGCGTGGTTCGGCCCGTACGACACGGGGCCGCACGCGTCCTCGACGGTGAGATACTGGGTCGAGAACAGCGAGCGCGTCACCTTCACCGGGTGGGTCGACGACAAACGCGGCGCGTTCGCCGCCGGCGACGTCTACTTGTTCCCGACGAAGAACGAGAACCAGGGCATCGCCGTGCTGGAGGCGATGGCCTGCGGGAAGGCCTGTGTGCTTCGGGACATCCCCGTCTTCGAGGAGTTCTACACCCACGGGGAGGACTGCCTGAAGTGCGAGACGCACGAGGAGTTCCGCGCGGCGCTCCGTCGACTGAACGCCGACCCCGAGTTGCGGGAGCGGTTGGGTGAGAACGCCCGAGAGACGGCGAGCGAGCACTCGTTAGACCGCGTCGGCGAGCGACTCGTCGAGGCGTACGAGGACGTACTGGACGGGGACGCCGGCTGACCGGCGCGAGGCGTCGCCGAGGCCGGAGCAGCGTCGTCGAGTCGGAAGCGATTAACCCCGTGCTGTGAAGGACCGTCGACATGGACGGAGCGTCGGTCGTCGCCTTCACCGACACCTACCTGCCGACGGTCAACGGCGTCACCTACACCATCAAGACGTGGCGCGAGCGCTGGGAGCGCCGCGGCGGCCGGATGGACGTGGTGTACCCCGAGGCGACCGGCCACGAGCCAGAGTCCGGCGAGTACCCGGTCCGGTCGGTGGCCTTTCCCTTCTACGACGGCTTCCGCGTCGCCGCTCCGCGCGTTCCCCGCCGGGTCCGCCGCGGCGACGTCGACGTCGTCCACTCACACACGCCCTTCAGCCTCGGCCTCGCGGGGCTCAGACTCGCCTCGCGTCGGGAACTCCCGTTCGTCGCCTCCTACCACACCCCGACGGCGGAGTACGCCGACTACCTGACGTCGAACGCGCGGGTGGAACGCGGCATCGAGTCGATGAGCACCCGCTACGAGCGGTGGTTCCTCTCGCACGCCGACGCCGTCGTCGTCCCGAGCGCGGAGACCCGCGACCGACTCGCGGCGCTCGGCGTCGAGGCCGACCTCCGCGTCGTGCAGAACGGCGTCGACATCGACCGGTTCGCCCCCGTCGACGCGACGGCGTTCCGCGAGCGCCACGGGTTGGACGGCGAGACGCTCGTCGGCTACACCGGTCGGCACGGCTTCGAGAAGCGACTCACCGACATCGTCCGCGCCGCCGACGGACTCGACGACGTCACCGTCGTCTTCGGCGGCGACGGCCCCGCGCGGGAGTCGGTCGAACGCCTGGTGAAAGAACGTGGCGTCGACGCCCGCTTCTTCGGCTTCCTCCCGCGCGAGGAACTGCCGGCGTTCTACAGCGCGCTCGACGCGTTCGCGTTCCCCAGCCCCGTCGAGACGCAGGGACTGGTCGCGCTGGAGGCCATCGCCTGCGGGACACCCGTCGTCGGCGTCCGCGAGGGGGCGCTCCGGGACACCATCGACGACGGCGTCACCGGCTATCACTACGAACCGGGCGACATCGACGGGTTCCGCGACGGCATCCGGCGGGCGCTCGACGAGTACGACTCGCTCAGAGAGAACTGCCTCGCCCGCCGCGAACCGATCAGCGTCGAGCGGGCCGTCGACGACCTCACCGCCGTCTACGACCGCGTTCGGCAGGCCACACCACGCCGCGTCTGAGCGGCGGGCCGCTATCGGTTCGCCCTGGCTGACGGAGACTCCTGACGCGCGGTTCGCGGCTCAGTCGTCTTCGAGCGCGTCGCCGATGCGCTGGAGTTGGCGCGTGATGTCGCGGACCTCGTCGCGGAGTTGGCGGACCTCGCGGACGAGTTCCTCGTTACCGACGCTCTCCTCGCCGCCGCGCTCGCGGCCGCCCATGCCCGGCGGGCCGCCACCCATGCCGCCGGGGCCGCCGCCACCGCCGCCCATCATGCCGGACATCATCTGCGCGAACGGGTTGCCGCCGCCCATACCGCCGGGGCCGCCGGGACCACCCTCGCCGCCCATCATCCCCTCGGGGCCGGGGCGTTCACCCTCCTCGCGCTCCTTCTCGCGTCGCTCGCGGATCTCTTCGACTCGCTCGCGGAACGACTTCTCCTCGCCCTCGCCGGCGTCCTCGTCGGCGCTCGCGGCCGCCTCGGCGTCGGTTTCCCGCGCCTCACCCGGAGTCGGGGCGTCCGCGTCGCTCGCTCCTTGCACGTCCTCGGTCTCGTCTGCCGCGTCGTCGTCTGCCATACGCGCCGGTTCGCCGTCACGCCCGAAAGGGTTGTTGGTCTCGTGGCCCGTACTTCCCAACAGTTATTCCGACGACACGATATCGCACAGTGTGAATCGACGATACGCCCTCACGCTCCTGGTCGGTGTCGTCGCCGGCTGTTCGTCCCAGTCGTCGGAGCCGACGACGACGCCGGAGCAGACACCACCCTCCGAGACGGCGACCGAGACGGCCACAGCCACCGCCACCGCAGCGGGAACGGACTCCGCGGAACCGACGGAGACGGCGGTGAGTGCCGACGCCATCGCGGCCTCCCTGAACGAGGTGTACGCGGCGCTGGAACCGGCGCTGGAGACGCTCGAAGTAAGCGACCTCGACACGGACGCGCTCGCCGAGCGCCTCACGCGGATCCGAGCGGACATCGAGAGCGCGCGCGAGGCCGGAGAAGACGAAGACCGGCTCGGGTCGCTGTCGGACACGCGCTGGATATTCGACCGCATCGTCCGGACGTTCGTCCGGTTCGACGAGGCGTACACCGTGCACGACCGGCTCCGGGAGGCGTACGCGGCGAGCGAGACGAGCGAGGAGACGACGGCCGCGCTCGAACGGTTAAAGACTCTCGCGACGGAGGCGGCCAGTTCCGCGGGGACCGCCACCTCGCGGTACGACTCGATGGACGCGTTCGACCCTGCGCTCGACGTCTCCTACGAGGCGTTCGAAGACCATGTGTTCCGGGTCAGCGACACGGCCAACGCGCTCACCCCCTTCGCCCGCGGCCTCGAACGCGCGATTTCGGCCCGCGCGCGGTACCAGGAGGCCGTCGCGAGCTACGAGAACGAGTCGTACCGCGACGCACAGAGCGCGTTCGCCGACCTCCTCAACGCGTTCACCGAGGTCCGCGACCGGTTCGAGGACGCCGAGGGGCTGTCGGGACCGCTGGCCTCCCCGCTGGAGACGTACCGGTGTGAGGCGAGGGCGGGTCGGCTGGCGTGTGTCGAGTATCGCGCCGCCTGCCGCGAGCAACTCGACGACAACCCCGACCGGGCCGAGCGGCGGCGGACTCAGGCCGAACAGCGGTACACCGAGTGTGACTGAGGGTCGGGGTCGACGTCGTCACTCCGTCTCTCCACCGCCCGCCCGGAGTCGCCGTGAGCGGGGTCGAGACGGGCGGCCCGCTCTGCGAGTCAGTAGCCGACGCCGAGTGCGGCGTGAACCGCGTCGCCCTGTTCGAGTTCGTCGACGAACGCGACGGCGAAGTCCTCCATCGAGATGTAGCTGTCCCCCGCGTCGTCGGTCACGAGTTCGCCCCGCGCGGTCCGGTACTCGCCGGTCCGCTCGCCGGGTTCGATGAGCGCCGCGGGGGCGAGATACGTCCACCGGAGGTCGTCGGCCGCTTCGAGTCGGTCGTACGCGTCGATGGCCGCGCTGGCGACGGGGACCCACTCGTCGGGAAACTCCTCGGTCTCGATGAGCCGCGTGTCGGGTCCGACGCTCAGGATGCCGGCCCCGCCGGTCCAGACGAGGCGGTCGACCGACGCGCGACGCATCCCCTCGACGACGGCCTCCATCATCGCCACGAGGACGTCCGGCGAGGCGTCGGCGGCCGGGCCGAGCGCGGACCCGACCGCGTCGTGGCCTGTCGCGAGCCGTGCGACGTCGTCGGGGTCGGTCGCGTCGCCCGCGACGGCAGTGAACGCCGCGTCGTCGAACCCGTCGATTTCCCCGCTCCGGGACACGCCGGTCACGTCGTGCCCGCGGTCGAGGAGTTCCGTTACCACTCGTCGTCCGATTCGTCCGCTTGCGCCGAGCAGGAGTACGTCCATGGTGTGTGAGGTTCGGTCTCGTGGTGAACTGGGACGTCCGAGCCAGTCACACGATCACACCAGATGTTAGAAGGTAACCGAAATATAGTTCAGCGGACGGCGGTGTGACCAGGTCACACCCGTGTCATCGGACGCCGACCTCGACGGGACGTGCCGAGAGTGCCCGGTCGTCAGGACGCTCGAACAGATCGGGTCGCGGTGGCGGATGACCGTCATCCGCGTGCTCCGGGAGGGCGAACTCCGGTTCAACGAACTGAAGCGCGCGGCGGACGCGAACTCCCAGACGCTGTCGCGGGTGCTCGACGACCTCGAAGAGAAGGGGTACGTCCGCCGGCGGGTGGAAGAAGAGAGTCCGGTCGCGGTCTACTACTCGCTGACGCAGAAGGGCGCGGAACTCCACGCGGCGTTCGACGAGATTCACGAGTGGGGGCTGAAGTGGATGGACGAGGACTGATTCCCGAGTCCGCTCGGCCGAGTGTGCGAAACGGGCGAATCGACGTCGAGGGCGGGTCGAGCGACATCGTGTATCGAGACGACGAACGAAGTGGACCCGGTGAGACTACTGGCGACACGGGACGCAGGCCGAGCACTGATGTGTCCCGAGTGGTGAACCTCGCCATGACCGGACCCATCGACCGTCGTCAATTTTTGGCAGTGGTCGGCACAGCGATAACCGCGGGCTGCACGAGCAGCGCCGAAAACGGCTCCGAACAGCGTTCGGTCCAAACGTCGGACCCGCTCGAACGGGGCGGATTCGAACTGGCCGACGTGCAGCCCCAACAGTTGGAGTCGTACGTCGGCATCACTGCGGTCGTGTACAACGGAAACTCCGAGAGCGGGACCGTAACGGTCCGTTTTATCGCGTACGACGCGTCCGGCAATCGGTTGCACGAGGGGACCGATTCGGTGACCGTGGATGCGAAAACACAGGCACCGATATCCATGTACTGGGAAAAGGAGGACGGAAATCCACCGTTCCAGGGTTGGGACGCGATGGTCGACTCGACGGGATAGTCGCCTCTCGAAGAGGGTATCGAACCGAGCCCACGTGAACCCCGGACCAGTCGAGGGGCAAGGACTTGAACCGGAGTCAGACGTGCTCGCTTCGCTCACCAGTAACATCAGTCGAATATCAAGGACTCGCCGGGAGTCCCGCGAGCGAAGCGAGTGGGGCTACGGCGAGGGAACGAACGGATGTGAGTGGACTCGCCGGGATTTGAACCCGGGGCCTCTCCCATGCCAAGGGAGTGATCTACCCCTGATCTACGAGCCCTCGAACGCATCCAACCGTATCCGGGTGGCGGTATTAAGGGCTTCGACTCGGCGAGATAGCGACAGTCGCTCGCACGCGCAGTCGTCAATCCTTCTTCGCGGACCGGAGTCGCTCGCGAACTGACTCCAGGTGTGCGGTGGTCTCCTCGCCAGCCTCGTCGACGAGTCGGTCGATGTCGTCGAGGAGGCCGTCGACGGTGGCTCGGGTCTCCGCGCTCATCTCCTCGGTTTCCTCCTCCAGGTCACCGATGAGTTCGTCGAGCCGTCGCGAGACGTCCTCGACCCCGGACTGGACGTCTTCCCCGGCGCTGTCGAGGGATTTCAACAGGTCGTCGTACGCGGCCATGAGTTCGTCTCGGAACGAAGCCATACGTTCGTCGTCTCGCTCGGGCGGCATAAACCTTGGTCGAGTGACAGTACGTCGGGGCGACGATGTCGTAACCGTTTAGTTCGGCGCGGCGGGGAGTAGAGGTAGGGAACCAGCACGGCCGCAAATCTGACTCGCCCGAGGGTTTTCGGGCTTCGAGATTGCGGAAGTGCGTCGGTAGATTCGACGCTCTCCTGCGGTCTGTGGGTTCCAACCAAACCAATGGCACGAATGCACACCCGCCGCCGAGGCTCGTCCAGTTCGGACAAGCCGGTGGCAGACGAACCGCCGGAGTGGAGCGACGTCGACGCCGACGACGTCGAAGCACGCATCGTCGAACTCGCAGAACAGGGGTACGAGCCCTCCCAGATCGGGATGAAGCTCCGCGACGAGGGCGTCAAGGGGACGCCGGTCCCGAACGTCAAACTCGCGACGGGGAAGAAGGTCACCACCATCCTCGAAGAGAACGACGCCGAGTCGGAACTCCCCGAGGACCTCCGGAGCCTGATGGAGCGGGCCATCCGCCTGCGCGAGCACATGGAGGAGAACCCCCAGGACGCCCAGAACAAGCGCGCCCTGCAGAACACCGAGTCGAAGATCCGCCGCCTGGTGAAGTACTACCGCGGCGGAAAGCTCGACGAGGAGTTCACCTACAGCTACGACGTCGCCGTCGAACTGCTGGAGTAGATGTCCACCACCGCCGTCATGGAATCGCCATCCGCCGACGCGCCGACGCCGAGCCCCGAAGAACTCGCCGCTCGGCTCGCCGACGCCCCGTTCGTCCGGGTCGTCGTCGCGCCGACCGGGAGTGCGCTCGCGGCCAGCGGCGTCATCGCTCGCGCCCTGCGCGAGCGTGGCGTCCCGTTCCAAGTGCGCGTCCGCCGCGCCTCCGCGTACGCGGTGGCCGACGACGCGCTCACCCTCCGGGTCGGTTCGGCCGGTCCGGCGGACCTGACGCTCGGCGACCCGGAGCGAGCACCGGCGATGGCGTTCGAGGTCGCTCGGGCCTTAGAAACCGGACCCGATCCGACCCTGGCGCTCGCCGGCATCGCGGCCGGGGAGGCGGACCCGGCGACGTCGACGCTCGCCGACAGGGCGGGCCTCGACCGCTCGCCCGGCGTCGGCCTCCCGGTTTCGGACCTCGCAGACGGCCTCGGACACACGACGCTCCTGCACGGACCCGTCTCCGGCGATGCCGACGCCGCGGGTGCGACGCTCGCGGAGTGGGACCTCCCCGCCGAACTCGACGCGGACGCGTGGCGAAGAGTCGCCTCGCTCGTCGCGGTCGACACGACGACCGCGTCGGGGGCGACGCCGCGCGCGGCCGAGGTCGTCTCCCGCGCGCTCAACCCGCTCCGACTCGGCGACGGCGCGCCGTTCGCGACGGTCGAGGGCTACGGTGACGTGCTCTCGGCGGTCGCCCGTGAGGAGCCCGGAACGGGTGTCGCTCTCGCGCTGGGGTACGACGCGCGGACGGCCGCGCTGGGAGCGTGGCGCACGCACGCGAAGCACGCCCACGCGACCCTTCGGGACGCGGAGACGGCACGGTACGGCGGCGTCTTCGTCGTCCGGGTGCTCGCCGCGGCTGACCCCGGAGACGACACGGCGAACGCGGACGACGCCGCGCGGCGACGCGCGGCCGGTCGCCTCCGGACCGTCGCCCGGTTGGCGCGCGATTTCCGCTCGCCCGAGCCGACAGTGCTCGTCGTCTCCGAGGGGGTCGCCGCGGCGGCGACCCACGACGACGGAGTCGACGTGGCGCGCGCGCTCTCGACCGCCGTCGAGACTGGCAGTGCCGACGGGACGGCCCGCGAGGCCGACGTCGCGTTCGACGGCGAGCGGGAGACGTTCGAAACCGCAGCCAGGGGGTCGCTGTCGTGAGACGAGCGACCGTCCGGACGACGCACGCCACTCCCGAGAGTGCCGCACTCGTCGCCGGCGCCGTCGAACCGGACAACACCGACTCGATGGCGACCCGAGTCGACGGCCGCGTCGTCGAGACGACCATCGAGCGCGGGACCACCGGCGGTCTCCACTCGTCGGTCGACGACTACGTGGTGAACCTCACGGTGGCGGACCGACTCGTCGGCGCCGACCGGGACGCGACGGGGACGGAGACGACGGCAGCGACGACGACGGCGGAGACGGACACGACGACAGCGGACACGACGACGGAGACGGACGAACCGACCGAACAGACAGCGGACCACACGGACACGACACACCACAACCATGAGTGAACGATCAGTTTCGAGACAGAAGCGCGGCAAGCGCTGGTACACCATCCTCGCCCCCGAGCAGTTCGACCGCGAGGAACTGGGGACCACGTTCGCCGACGAACCGGAGAAAGTAGAGGGCCGAACCATCGACGTGACGCTCGGCGAGATCACCGGCGACGCCGGTGCCAACAACACCAAGCTCACGTTCAAGATCACGGAGGTGGCCTCCGATACGGCCTACACCGAGTTCATCAAGCACGAACTCACCCGTGACTACCTGCGGAGCCTCGTGCGCCGCGGCGCGTCGAAGGTCGACGCCAGCATCACGGTCCTGACGACGGACGACTACCGCGTCCAGCTACAGCCGGCCGCCTTCACGACGAAGAAGGCCGACCGCAGCCAGGAGAAGGCCATCCGCCGCGTCATGATCGACATCGTCGAGGAGGCCGCCCGCGAGCGGACCTACGAGCAACTCGTCGACAGCGTCGTCGAGGGCCGTCTCTCCTCGGCCATCTACGGCGAGGCGAAGACCATCTACCCGCTTCGGCGGGTGGAGGTCCAGAAGCTCACCCTCGAAGCCCGACCCGAAGAGGTCGAGGCCGAAGAGGAGGCCGCCGTCGACGTCGACGCCGACGAGGTGGCCGTCGACGCCGACGAGGCCTGAAGACGCCGTTTCGGTCGACACGGACACGACTTCCGCGTTTTTCGGTGGACCACGTCGGAGAGCAACAGCGACGGCCGGAGAGGGCCGGTGACGAGTACAGCAGGGGCCGCGTACCCGTGAGGCGTGTGTCGCGCAGTTCCGGTGTGACGCCCGAGAGCGCGAAGACCGCGCGAGCGCCAGGGCGGTGGGCCGCCCCACCCGGGTGCTCGCGGACGGAGCCCCGAGCGGCCCCTCGCGCGTTCGCTCGCATCGTCGCCGGGGCTGTGCGCCGGCTTCCAGCGGAACCGGAGGTGCCGCGCAGTCTCGCGTTCCGTCCCTGCTCGGTCGACGCGCTCCGCGGGTTCACAGCCAGCAACGAGTACCGCACCTCGTGAGACCGGCGACGATTCAGGGGGCGCCCGCAGCCTACCGCAGAACCGACTACTCGACGATGACCGCGCCGATCATCCCGCCCGGTTCGTGCGGGAGGCAGACGTAGTCGTATCTCCCCGGGACCTCGAACGTGTGGCGGAACGACTCACCCGAGTCGATTTTGCCGCCCAACCGGTCCTGCCACGCCTCGCGAGCCGCCGACTCGCTCTCGAACCCGCCGCTGGCGAAGTAGTCGGCCGCCTCGGGGATGGCGTTCTCGTACGCCGTGACCGTGTGGCCGCGGGCGCTGGTGTTGTGCCAGACGACCTCCTCGCCCACCTGTACCGTGATCTGGGGTGGGTTGAACGCGGCCGCGGTCATGCCGACGTCGAAGTCCCCGCCGCCCCCGCCGGTGACGAGTGCGGTACAGCCGGCGAGCGAAGAGACGCCAACGGCGCCGAGAGCGCCGAGCAGCCGTCGCCGCGACGTCGCGTCGGTGAAACGGCTCATACCCGAGAGTGAGGACCGCGCGCGTAAATGTCGCGTGGTTCGTCTCAGACGGCGAAAAACAGCGACGGCGCAGCGAGAGCGGATGTAAAGACGTAAAACCGCCCTCGTTCACGCGAGAGGTATGAAGCCGCGGTTCGTCGGTCGACTCGGCCTCGCGGACGCCGTGACCGTCGGGAACGCCGGGCTGGGCTTCCTCGCGGCGGTCGCGGCGACGGTCGACGTGACCATCGCGGCACGGCTCATCCTGCTCGCGGCCATCGCCGACGCGCTCGACGGCGTCGTCGCCCGCAAGGTCGGATCGACGCCCGCCGGTCCGTACCTCGACTCGCTGGCCGACGTCGCCTCGTTCGGCGTCGCCCCGGCGCTCCTCGTCGCCCTCGTCGTCCGGGGGGCGTGGAGCGGGACGCCGCTCCGGGTCGGCGTCGGCCTCGCGGCGACCGCCGGGTTCGTCGTGATGGCTGTCGTTCGGCTCGGCCTCTACACGGCGTACGACACCGACGTGAGCGAAACCCAGGGCGTCCAGACCACGCTCGCGGCGACCCTCATCGCCGCGAGCGTGCTCGCGGGGTTCGCCTCCCCGACGACGCTGGTCCCGCTCACGTTCGTGCTGGCCGCGCTGATGGTCACTACCGTCACCTACCCCGACCTCCACGCACAGGACGCGCTCGTGATGGGAGTCGTCCAGTTCGCCGCCATCGTCGCCCCGGGGTGGTACGGCCGGGGGTTCGCCTACGCCCTGCTCTTCTTGGCGCTCAGCTATCTCCTCTTGGGACCGGTCCTGTACTGGCGCGACGGGCTCTGATGACGTCGTGAACCCTCACATTCCCATGTCCGCGGCGTCGTCGGGCACCGGGAGCGAACGGGGGTCCACGCCCAGGAGTTCGCCGGCGTGGTCCAGCGCCATGTCGAAGCCGTAGTAGCGTTCGAGTTCGTCGCCGTCGGCGGTCGGACGTACCTTCAACATCGCGTAGCCCTCGCGGTTCTGCGCGATAGCGGCCGTTCGGCCGTCGCGGTCGAACTCCAGCACGCGCTCGGTGTTCGTCTCGTAGTACCGGGCGGTCACGCCGTTTTCCTCCGCACGGGCGCTACTCATGCCCGTGGCTTGGCCTCGCTGCACCCAAGCCTGTCGGTTCACCGGGAGCGGGACGACTCAGGAGTCCAGCACCTGGTCGCCGATCGTGTTCCGGAGGATTTCGGACGTCCCCTCGTAGATTTCGTTGAGCTTCGCGTCGCGGTAAAAACGCTCGACCGGGAAGTCCTTCGTGTAGCCGTAGCCGCCGTGTATCTGGATGGCCTCGTTCGCCACCTCTCTCGAAACCTCTGAGGAGTAGAGCTTCGCCTGGGCGGCCTCCTTGATGTAGGATTCGCCGCGTATCTTCCGGTCCGCGGCCTTGTGCATCAGGAGCTTCGCCGCCTGCACCTTCGTGTCCATGTCCGCCAGCTTGTGTTTGATGGACTGGAACTCGCCGATGGGCTGCCCGAACTGCTCGCGGTCGTTCGCGTACCGTTTCGCCTCGTCCAGTGCCGCGCGGGCGATGCCGACACCGCGTGCGGCGATGGTGATGCGGCCGCCGTTGAGCGTCTTCAGCGCCTGGACGAACCCTCGTCCCTCCTCGCCGATGAGGCGGTCCGCGGGGAGGCGCATCTCGTCGAACCGCAACTCTGCGGTGGGACAGCCCTTGTCGCCGAGTTTGTGTTCGGTGCCCTCGACGTGGAAGCCGTCGTCCTCGTCGGGGCGGACGACGAACGAGGAGATGCCCCTGTTGCCGGCCTCCTCGTCGGTCTTGGCGAACAGCGTGACCGTGTCGGCGACCGATCCGTTGGATATCCACAGCTTCGACCCGTCGACGACGTACTCGTCGCCCTCGCGCTTCGCGACCGTCTCCATCGCGGGCACGTCCGAGCCGGCACCGGCCTCCGAGAGCGCGAACGCGCCGATGTCGGTGCCGATGTTCAGCGGTTCGAGGTACTCGGTCTTCTGGGCCTCGCTCCCGAACTCGTAGAGCATGTTCCCCGCGAGCGAGGTGTGAGCGGCGACGATAGTGCCGAGGCCGCCGCTCCCCCGCGATATCTCTTCGAGGCCGATGGCGTACGAGTGGTAGTCGAGGCCCGCTCCGCCGTACTCCTCCGGGAAGGGCATCCCCATCAGACCGAGGTCGGCCATCTCGTCGATGAGGTCGTGGGGGAACTCGTCGGTCTCGTCGATCTCCGCGGCGCGCGGCACGATCTCCTCGTCGACGAACTCCGCGACCATGTCCCTGATCTGTCGCTGCTCCGTGGTGAGAGCGAAGTCCATACCCGCGCTTCGAAGCTCTGTGGCTTGAATGTTGGCGCGGAGCGAGCCGAACCCGACGGTGACGCCGTGTCGACGCCGTCTTCTAGCGACTCAGCCGCTGAAACACCGGAACGCGAAAACTGGCCGAGGTCCCACGAGCTTTTTATGCTCCTGTCCCTACATCCCGCTATCTCGAATGTCTAGACACGTAGACCGTCCGCCGGGAGTCGACGCCGACTTGGAGTGGTGTCACGAAGCGGTACAGGGCGTCTCACGCACCTTTGCCCTGACCGTGGACGTGCTCGAAGAGCCCATGTCGTCGTACATCTGTGTCGGCTATCTCGTCTGCCGCATCGCCGATACCGTGGAGGACGCCGACGACATCCCACCCGAAGAACAGGCGCGCCTCCTCCGTCTCTACGACGCGGCGCTCGACCCCGAGGACGAGACCACCATCGAGGCGTTCGTCGAGAACGTCGAGCCGTACCTCCCTCCCGAGGAGGAGCGCTCGGACGACTGGAGCGTCGTCGCCCACTCCCCGCGCGTGGTCCGCACCTTCGAGGGCCTTCCCCACGACGTCCGCGAGGCGGTCACGCCGCCCGCGCGTGAACTGGTCCAGGGCATGGCGATGTTCGTCGAGCGCTACGCCGAGAAGGGTGGACTCCGCATTCAGTCCCGCGAGGAACTGGAGGAGTACTGCTACTACGCCGCCGGCACCGTGGGCAACCTCATCACGAACCTCCTCACCCGCGGCGACGTCGCCTCCGAGCGCCGCGCGAAACTGTACGAGACCGCGGAGGAGTTCGGCCTCCTCCTCCAGTTGGTGAACATCGCGAAGGACGTCCGCGACGACTACGAGGAGGAGAACAACGTCTACCTCCCGGCGGAGTGGCTCGCCGAGGAGGGTATCACCCAAGACGACGTCCTCGAACCGGACAACGCGTCGGGCACCGCTGCTGTCGTCGAGCGCACCGCCGACCACGCCACGGGCTACCTCGACGACGCCCAGACGTACCTCGAGACGGTCCCGCTCACCGACGGCAACACGCTCGCCGCGTGGGCCATCCCGTTCCTCCTCGCCGTCGGCACCCTCCGGGAACTGCTCGCCCGTCCCGAGGACGCCGTCTCGTCGAAGGGCGTGAAGATATCCCGACAGGAGGTGTTCGCCGTCGTCGGCGCGATGACGAGCAACGCCGGCCGGGAGTCGCTCGCGGAGCTGAAAGAACTCATCTACCGCCAGCCGTACCACGTCGCGCGGACGAGCGCGGACTGAAATCCGAACGTCGTATCGACCACGGGTCGAGCCTCTCCTCGACCAGGTGGGTTCTCTCGTCGTGGGAGCCACGAACGGGGGTTATCCCTCCGGGCAACGACGGTACTAGATGGGAGGAGAGAAGATGACACACGCCGACAGCGGTCCGGCGGGCGGAGAAGACAGGCGAGACGCGGCCCTCGACGCGATTCCACCGATCGAACGGGTCGTTTCAGATGGGCGTCTCCGTATCACACGGCGGTTCCACGGGCTGACGCTCGAACAGGCCGTCCGGTATCTCGAACACCTCGGCGGTGAGCGACGCGACGAACGGACCGTCGAGGGAGCGGGGTGGCGGGCACGCCTCACCACGAGCAAGGCCGCCGTCGGACCGTCGTACAGGCTCACGGAAGTGACCGTGACGTGGACCGGCGAGGAGGCGGTCGTCGACCCGCTCGTTCGGCGGTTCCAGCGCAAGGCGTTCCGGGCGCCGGGATAGTCGTCGAGCACGCGGCGTCGCTCGCCGAATACTCGAGGCGTGGCTGGAACTCGTTACGGCCGGAGTCGCGTCTCGAACGTGCTGTCCCGCGTCCCGCTCACGTCACCACGGCGAAGACGAACAGGAAGCCGAAGTACAGGAGCACGAGGAGGCCGAGCGCGATGATCCGAAACCGTCGGAGCGACGCGTTCTCGTCCTCGTAGGCCGCCTCGAACGCCTCGCGCCCTTCGTCGGTCAGAACGCCCTCGTGGGCGAGTCCGTGGTGGAGCGTGCGGTACGACTCGGTGGCGAACGGCCGGCCGCAGTAGTCACACCGATAGACGGGAGCCTCCGCAGGCACGGCCGTCTCGACGTCGGTTCGCTGGGCGACGCTGATCGCGTCGCTCGGGTCGGCGGGCGAGTCCGGTTCGGTCGAAGGGGATGGCGTGTTCGTGGACATGTGTCTCGGTGTGTCGATCAGGACGACAGGAACGGCGGGGTGACGAACGGTTCGGCGACGACCCAGAGGCTCACCATCGTGTACGCGATCATGACCGCCGTGACGCCGTACTGGCTACGGACGGCCTGGAGCCGACTCGGGAAGAGGTCGTACGCGGTCGCGTGGGCGACCCAGACGGCGACCAGGTGTCCCAAGAGGACGAACGCGAGGTCGAGCGCGGTGAACCAGCCGGGGACGACCAGCACGGTCGGGTTCACCGGCGGCGACAGCGGCGCGGCGAGCACCTGTAGGAACGTCGGCGCGAGCGTGAGGACGGTGCCGAGGTTGTGCGCGAGGTGGTAGCCGGCGGCGATGGGCAAGAGCGCCGGCGCGAACCGCCGGGCGAGTTCCGTCGGGGTGAGGTAGGTGTCGCAGGTCCGCCGTGCGACGGCCGTCGCGAGGCGGTACGCGAGAAGGAACAGGCCGAACCCGCCGAGGTACGCGCCGAGGTAGACGCCGGTGGGAGGGACGCCGACGCCGACGACCGTTCGGGCCAGCCCCGCCCAGAGGCCGGTGCTGACGAAGCCGTCGTAGGTCGTCACGAACAGGACGGCGACGACGAACGCCACCTCGTCGGGGCCGGTGACGAGTCGCGTCTCCGAGAGCGCCGACCCCGGAAGCCGAAGCCGGAACCCGTTCTCGGTCCGTTCGACGGGCGCGACGCGCCCGTAGTACGCGAGCGCCCGCGAGACGGGGTCGACCGTCGAGAACCACCGCTCGGGGGTGAAGACGACACAGCCCGCGAGGGTGACGACCGTGTAGGCGACGATCACCCATGCCAGCAACCGGGGGTCCTCCGCGAGCGGGGAGGTGACTTCGAGCCACACCAGCCCCAGGAGACCGAGAACGCTCGGCCACGCGCCGAGGTGCTCGGGGTACGAACGATCGAGCGACGGGAGGAGGGAGGCGAGCGTCCGAAACGGGTTGACGCTCGGCCAGGAGTTCCCGACGAGATACGTCGAGGCGAGGTACGCGCCCCACCAGCCGACCCAGACGACGAGGATGGCGAGGTTGCGGGTGGGCGTGTCCGGGCCGACGAAGCCGAGGACGACCACCGCGACGAGGGCGGCGACGCCGACGACCTGACCGACGCGAGCGAGGAGACGAGAGGGTGCCGGCAGCGCGCGGCGCCACGCGTGGATGCCGGCGATGAACACCCGGTCGGTGACGAAACTCGCCAGCAGGAAGGACGCGCCGACGACGCCGCCGCCGGTGAGCAGAAAGAGCCAGGTCGGGACGGCGAGCGACTCGCGGGCGGCCCCGCGGACCGCACCGCCGTGGGCGGCCGCGACGCCCATCGCCGCGACGAAGGCGACGAGCGAGACGCATGCGACGAGCGCGGACGCGACGAGCCGACGTGGGGGCGAACCGCCGGACGCGACGCGCGAGGGACGCTCCATACGCGCGGTTGGGGGTGGGGGCAAGAGTAGGTTGCGACTCGGCGGGCGTTTGGGTGGATTTTTACCAGTCGAATCGTAACTGCCGGCTATGAGTCTGGAAGAACACGACGACCACGGCCACGGTGGCCACCACCTCCCGGCGGTCGAGGACTGGCCGCGGGGGTTCGGTGAGGCTAGCTGGTGGCCCTTCGTCACCGCGCTCGGCGGCGCGGGCATCTACATCGGTGCCGCGCTGTACATCATGGCACAGGGAGAGAGCGCCATCGTCGGCCCGATGGTCGGCCCCGGCGTCGCCGTCGGCTCCATCGGCCTGTTCCTCGTCGGCATCTACGGCTGGCTCTACCACGCCTTCGTCGTCCACTTCTGGGACCGCGGCATCGACCACCACTCCGAGACCAAACTGCGGTGGGGCATGATCGCCTTCTTGGGCTCCGAACTCGCTACGTTCGGCGCCGTGTTCACGTACTACTTCTTCATCCGTGCGGGGACGTGGCCGCCCCAGGAGTTGCCACACCTGACGAGTTCGCTCGTCATCGCCAACACCGCGCTGCTGGTGGCGTCTTCGTTCACGCTCCACTGGGCGCACGTCGCCATCCGCAACGAGAACCGCCGCAACTTCATCCTCGGCCTCGCCGTGACGCTGCTCCTCGGAATCGTCTTCATCGGCGGGCAGGTGCTGGAGTACTACGAGTTCATCGTGCGCGAGGGGTTCACGATTACCTCGGGCATCTACTCGTCGGCCTTCTTCGGCCTGACGGGCCTGCACGGTCTCCACGTCTCGCTCGGCGCGGTCATCCTCGGTATCGTCTTCGTTCGTGCCCTCTTCGGGCAGTACTCGGCGGACCGGCACGTCTCCGTGTCGACCGCCTCGATGTACTGGCACTTCGTCGACGTCGTCTGGATCTTCCTCGTCGTCGTGCTCTACGTCGGCGCGGAAGTCGCATAACGAGTCCTCGTCGGTTCGATTCGGTTCGATTCAGTTCGATTCGGTTCGATTCGGTTCACTCGCCGAACACTCGACCGCCTCGACCAGTGACGGACTCGGGAAGCCGCGCCGAACGGAGCGTGGGGTCCCCGACGTGATCTCGTTGGTATCCGCATCGGGAACTCGGCAAGCGGTGGGTGACGCGCGACCCGTCTCGACAGGGCGAACCCTATCCCGTACTCGCGCCCGTCACCTCGAACCGGGCGCCACCGCTGTCCCCCGCCGTGATCGTGAGCGTCCAGTCGTGGGCGTCGACGATCTGACGAACGATGCTGAGACCGAACCCGGTGCCGTCCGGGGTCGTCGAGTATCCGGGGGAGAGCACCAACTCGCGCTCGTCGGGGGGAATCCCCGGACCGTCGTCTTCGACGTAGAACCCGTCGGCGAGTGTGCCGACGCGGACCGTCGCCGCGGAACTACCGTGGTGGATAGCGTTGTGGAACAGGTTCTCGAACAGGCGAGTGAGACGGCTCGGGTCGCCGCTGACCGTGGCTCCGTCCAGTTCGACCGCCAGCGTCGCCTCTTCGGTCTGTACCATCTCCCATGCCGCCGACACGCACGTCCGGAGGTCGACACACTCGGGGGCGGTGACCGGTTCGTCGAGGCGGGCGAGGAGGTTCAGATCGTCGATGATGTGCTCCATTCGCGCGTGAGCCGCGTCGATGCGGTCGACCGCGTCTTGGACTCCCTCCTGCAGCAAGGCGAGTTGGCTACTGGCGACGCTCAGTGGGTTCCGGAGGTCGTGGGCGGCCAGTTCGGCCACGTTGCGGAGCTGTTCGGGTCGGTCTGCCGACCGGGTCGGTCGCTCCCGTGTGACGAGTTCGTAACTCACCCACTGTGCGAACATGTCGACGAGCAGCGCCTCCCGGTCGGCGATCGGCTCGTCACGGGGATTCGAACTCGCGAAACAGAGGGTGCCGTAGATCCCGTCGGTCGTTTCGACGGTCGAACCGACGTAACTGCCGAGTTCGAACACCTCGTACGCCGGGTCGTCCCCCCATCCGTCCGAGAGTGCCTCGTTCACACGGAGCCTCCCGTCGGCCTGCGCGATGGTCTTCCGGCAGTAGGACTTCGAGAGGGGGCACGTCTGGCCGGGCTGGAGCAGTTCGTGGCTCCCGTGTGCCCTGACGATCTCCTGTGTGTCCTCCGCCGCGTCGACGTGGGTGAAGAACCCGTAGGGAAGGTCGAATCGGTCGCTCTCGGACGTCAGCAGTCGATCGAGCTTCCGCTCGAACTCGACGGACGGATCCAGACACCGTGTCCACAGCTCGTGGACGTAGTCGAAGCTGTCGGTGGCCCCTCCCTCGGTGACCGGATGTGTCATGATGTGCAGTCCTCACTGGGACGATAACATGTTCGAGAGGTAATAATTCTGGAGGTGCACAGCGTCACGGCCGCGTCGACTCGTGTGCGAGACGCCGGGGTGTGCGCTCGACTCGCCCGTCGCGTGGAGTCCGACCGCGCGCGCTCTCACCCGACGCGTTCGTTGAACCGGTTGACGTCGCGGTCGGGAACCGCGACGACGAGCGTGTCGCCGCGGGGCGTGAACTCGCAGATGACGACGTGGTCCGTGAGCGCCGTCGACGTGGGCGGCGCGGTGCGAAGCGACTCCTCGACGAGCGGGATCAGAAAGAGCGGGAGCGTCGTGAAGATGAGCGCCACGCCGGTGCACTGCATGACCATCATCATCAGGACGAACAGGCCGTCCGTCGACCAGCGAGAGGCGCCCCCGCCGTAGCCGGTGGTGGTGAACGGCTCGACGACGACGCCGAGATAGACGAGGACGCGCCGACGCGCCTCGGTGAGGGCTCCGTCGGCGCGGCCTGCGACGTGTCCCGGCCTTCGACCCCAGGAGAATAAAAGCGCACCGTCCCATCGGGGAGCATGACCGACAGCGGGAGTGCGAAGCGGGACGCCGCGCTGACGGGCGTCGTCCTCGTCGTCGTCGCGGGCGCGGCGTGGGCCGTCGAGGCACCGGTCACGCCGGCGGCGCTCGTGGTCGGGGCCGGCGCGACGGTCCTCGCCGAACTCCTCCTGTCGCTTCGTGCGGAGTGGGTCCGCGCCGTCTGGCGTCGGCGAGAGGTGCAGGCGGCGGCGGTCCTCGTCGCCATCGCCGGCGGGGTCGGACTCGCGCTTCTCGTCGGCTCGTGGGTGCTCGCGGCGCTCGTCGCCGCGCTGCTCACCTACCTCGGGTTCCTCGCCGCGAGCGCGGCGTGGTCGACGGCGAAGGGCGGAAACGACTAACCCGCTGGTGGTCCACGTGCGTCTGTGTCACGAGAGGTCACCCACGACGCTGACGGACCGTACCGGCTCACCCCCGAGGACATCGACGAGAAGTACGGCGACGTCGCCGTCTGTCAGTGTGGGCTCAGCGAGACCCGCCCGTTCTGTGACGGCTCGCACAACAGAGTCGAAGGCGAAGAAGAGGGCGTCCGGTACAAGTACGTCGACGGGGAGCGACGCGTGGTCGAACTGACCTACGTCGACGACGAGAACGACGACTCCGGCGAGGGGTGAGTCCGACGAGAACGACGAGTCCGACCGCACCACACAGACGCGGGGCGAGCCACAACGGTGGGTGTGGTTATCACGGTCGAGAGGCCGGGGGAAAGTATTTCACGCGTTTACCGCGATACTGTGCCAAATGGACGAAGAAATCGTCGACAGAGTGACCGGGTGGGAGCCGGTCACGGGGGCGGCGGCCGCCGACCTCCAGTCGCTCGCCCGCGGCGGGTTCTCCGGTGCGGCGACCGCGGGTCTCGCGTGGGCGTTCCTCCTCAACGGCCGTGTCGTCGGACTCTTCGACGGCGGCCTCGACGACTTCGAGGGGGGCGACCTCACCGCCTACAGAGCGCCCGACCCCGCGCTCCCGCTGCTCTTCGCGATGCAGGAGACCGGCGGCGAGACGCGCGGGAAGTACTACTCCGAGGAGACGTCGCTCCGCGAGGTCGACCGGACGCTCTCGTCGGGCAAGTTCACCGGTTACGTCGAACTCTCGGAGAACGTGCTCTCGGGCGACTACTACGTCGTCTACCACGGCGGGCGGTCGATGAGCGTCGCCTTCGTCGGCACGAGCGGACGGCTCGTCACCGGTGACGAGGCGTTCGACCTCGCCGACGACGAGGTGGGTATCTTCGCCGTCAACGCGGTCGAGGTCACCGTCACCGACCTCCCAGAGGCCGAATCGGACGCTGTCGCGGCGGGAAGCGTCGCTGACGACGGTGACGAGAACGAGGACGCGGACGCCGACACCGACGAGGACGCGGGACCGTCGGATACCGGACAGGAGAGCGTGACGTTCGGCGCGAGCGATGCGGCGGACGGCTCTCCGGAAGCCGCCGCCGGCGCGTCCGACCCCGACGCGCCCGACCCCGACTCCGACCGCTACGACGGGCTCACGGGGGACATGGGAATCGGGCTCGGCAGCGGTTCGGACGACACGAAGGAATCGACCGCCGACGCCGACGTTGACGACGCCGACGTCGAGTCGGCGAGCGCCGTCGAGAGAGAGAGCGTCGTCGCGGAAGACGACGGAACGGACGCGGGTGGCGTCGAGGTCGACGTCGATGCAGCCGACGTCGACGAGAACGAGGACACCGACACGAGCGGCACTGACGCGAGCGGCATCGACGCGGACGAAGAGCCCGGAGCGGTCGATGCCGACGTCGAGGCCGATGAGGACGACGGCGTCGGAGCGGACAGCGAGCCGACGGCGGTCGGCGCACCGACCTCGACGGAGGCCGGCGCTGAATCACCGCCGGAAGACCACCGCGACGGAGCACTGGACGAGGACCGCACGGACGTCCAGGACGGGGACGAGCCGAACATCGAGCCGGAAGGACCCGAGCGTACCCCCGCGACGAACGGGGAGTCACCCGACGGACCCGGGGAGGAAGCGTCGGCAGCCGACGCGGAGACGACCCCCGCGGCGACGAGCGAGTCGGAGGCGGACGAAGTGGGCGGGAGCGGCGACGACGGTGCCGACACGGACGACGGTGCCGACACCGACAGCGTCGGCGACAGCGACACCGGCGACTCCTGGTCGGTCGTCGGTCGGGGCGAGGGCGGCGTCTTCTCCGCGGAGCGGCAGTGGCAGCAGACGAAGCGCATCCCGGCGCTCTCCCCGGAGGACTCCCTCGGGCGCGAGGAGGGGACGGCGACGGTCGGCGGGGTCGACGTCGAGACACACGACCGGCAGGCCGCGGAACGTGCGGAGCCGAGCGAGGCGTCGACGTCGGCCGACGGCGACGGTCCGGCCGCGGACACCCCCGACGAGGACACGACGGCCGAAACGACTGCCCGAACGGAGGAGGTGACCGACCAGCAGGCACGAATCGAACGGGTTCGGGCCGAGCGGGACGAACTCGCGTCGGCGGTCGAGTCGCTCGAATCGGAGGTGACGGGGCTGGAGTCGGAGCTCGAATCCGTCACACGCGAGCGCGACCGTCTCAGAGCGCAGGTGGCCGACCTCGAATCGGAGCTGGCGAGCCTCCGCGAGGCGGCCGAGCAGGAGGAACGCGACGCGCAGCGGCTGTCGCCCGCCGCGGCACGCGAGGGGACGAACCTCTTCGTCCGCTACCGGAGTAAGGGGAAGCCGACGTTGAAGAAGGCGCAGGCCGGCGAGGCCAAGCAGAAGGAAGTGGTCGAGAACCTCCGACTCGAGTACCACACGACGTTCGACAGCGAGCGCGCGACCGTCGACGGCGAGCCGTACGAGACGTTCCTCCGCGGCACGACGGAGTGGGGGTTCACGGAGTGGGTCGTCGAGGAACTCCTCTACGAGATCGGTCGGTCGGGACACCGCGTCGACCTCGCGCCGCTGTTCGATGCGATCCCCGAGATCGACCGCATCGAGTTCGACGGCACCGTCCCGGTGACGGTCGACGACGAGGAGGGCGGAGAGAGCCACGAGAGCCGGGCGTTCGACCTCGTCTTCCGGGACTCGATGGGCGACCCGCTGTTCGTCGTCGATGTCGACACGACCCGGGACGCGACCACGCAGGGGATGGTCGGATCGCTCATCGAGGGGGCGCGGGCGGTCGGCGGAACGAAGGACACCCTCGGCGGCGCCTTCTACGTCTCGACGTCATTTTTCGAGCCCGGCGCGCTCGACGCGGTCGGGGAGGCGACGAAGAGCGGCCTCCTGAGCCGGAGTTCGAAGAAGAGCTTCGTGAAGCTCTCGCGGAAGCAGGGCTATCACCTCTGCTTAGTCGAGGCTCGCGACGGCGAGTTCCACCTGACCGTCCCGGAGCTATGACGGAGCGGTGGCTCCGCTGAGCGGACATCGAGCGAACCAGAGAACCAGTGTCGAAGGTGCGTTAGGACTCGATTTCGGCGGCGTCCTCGATCTTCATCGACTGGAGTTTCTGGACGATGTCGTCGAGCTTCTCGTCGAGTTCGTCGACGAACTCTTCGGTGCGTTCTGTCGTGATGGCACCCTGACTGGAGGGCTCGATGAGGTTCTCCTCTTCGAGGACACGCAGGGAGTACCGGACCTTGTGGTGCGGATAGCCGGTCTCGTTGGACATCTTGACGATGCCGATGGGTTCGTTGTCGATGACCATCTTCAACACCTGCAGATGCCGCTCCAACATGTCCACTTCCTTCTCGAGTCGATCTATCATGCCATTTGTTAACTTGTCTTTCGAGGTTTTAAACGTTGCCCTCGTCCCCGGAGGAAAACAGGTCAGTTGCACTCACACGGCACACCATGTTAACACTTCCGACGTGTGGTAACACGTCAGACGGCCGCCTTCTCAGCCGAACAGGGAGGCCGGGCGAGCGCGCCCGGCCGCCACCCCGGTCACGTGAACGGACCGTAACCGGTTTGACCCATCGAGGTAAAGCCGCGTCTATGACCGTCACGATTGTCGGCTCTCAGTTGGGCGACGAGGGCAAAGGCGCCCTCGTCGACCTGTGGGGCGGCGCAGCGGACGTCGTCGTCCGATACCAGGGCGGCGACAACGCCGGCCACACCGTCGTCGAGGGGGGCGACGAGTACAAACTCTCGCTCGTCCCGAGCGGCGCCGTCCGCGACAAGATCGGCGTCCTCGGCAACGGCTGTGTCGTCAACCCCCGCACCCTGTTCGACGAGATAGACACCCTCCGCGAGCGCGGCCTCGACCCGGACGTTCGGGTCGCCGAGCGCGCACACGTGATCATGCCGTATCACCGCCGACTGGACGGCATCGAGGAGGAAGTGAAGTCCGAGTCGGGCGACGAAGTCGGCACCACCGGGAGAGGCATCGGCCCGACGTACGAGGACAAGGCCGGTCGCCGCGGGATTCGTATCGGTGACCTGCTCGACCCGGACGTGCTCCGACGACGCCTCGAATACGTCGTCCCGCAGAAGCGCGCGCTGGTCGAAGGGGTGTTCGGCCTCGACGCCGACGAGGAGTTCGACGTGGAGGCGCTGTACGAGGAGTACCGCGAGGTCGGCGAGCGTCTCGCCCGGGAGGGGATGACGGTGAACTGTTCGAGGTTCCTCTACGAACGCCAGCAGGCCGGCGACGCGGTCATGTTCGAGGGGGCACAGGGAACCCTCATCGACATCGACCACGGGGGCTACCCGTACGTCACCTCGTCGAACCCGACCGCCGGCGGCGCCGCCACCGGGTCGGGTGTCGGCCCGACCGTCACCGGGCGCGGCGAGGTCGTCGGCATCGTCAAGGCGTACCTCTCGCGGGTCGGCAAGGGACCGATGCCGACGGAACTCGACGGCGACGAACACGAGGAGTCGCTCGCCGACCACATCCGCGAGAAGGGCGGCGAGTTCGGGACCGTCACCGGACGCCCCCGGCGCATCGGGTGGCTCGACATCCCGATGCTCAGACACGCCTCGCGGGTGAACGGTTTCACCGGCATCGCCGTCAATCACGTCGACGTGCTCGCCGGCCTCGACGAGGTGCGGGTCGGCCACGCGTACGAACTCGACGGCGAGGAGAGAGAGACCGTGCCGACGACGACCGAGCAGTGGGCGCGGTGTGAACCCGTCCTGAAGGAGTTCGAGCCGTGGCCCGAGGTCGACTGGACGGCCGTCGCCGAGGAGGGGTACGAGGCTCTCCCCGACGGCGCGCGCGAGTACCTCGACTACGTCTCACGGGAGGTCGGTGCGCCGGTCTACGCGGTCGGTGTCGGCCCGGACCGCGCGGAGACTATCGAACGCGCCGATCCCTTCGAACAGTAGAGAGCCGGCCGCTTACCGGTTCAGCACCGCCGGCTTGAGCGACGTTACCTCCCGGAGAACGGCCGCGCGGTCCGCGTCGCTCACGCCGTGGGCCGCGAGCGCCTCGTCGAGGTGGCCGGCGACCGCATCGAAGTCCGATTCGTCGAGGTTGAGGGTGGCGTGCGCCGCGCGCATCTCTCGCCCGCTGTAGTCCTCGGGACCGCCGGCGACGGCGGAGAGGAACGCGGTCTGGTGCGCTCGGAGGTCGTCCATCTCCATCCCCTCGAAGTAGTCGTGCAACCGTTCGTCCGCGAGCACGCGGTCGTAGAACGTCTCGACGACGGCCGCGATGCCGTCGCGTCCACCGAGTCGGTCGTACAGCGGCTCCGTCTCGTCGTCGCGCGTCGGTTCGTCCGAACCCATCGTCGGATGACGCGAGGCCGGCGACAAGTAGCTTGTCCCGAGCGCTCGTGAGTGAACCGAAGCCGCACGCTTTTTGTCGACACCCGCCAACGGGGAAACGATGAAAGAGTCACTCGTGGACATCCTCTGCGACCCGCTCGACAAGAGCGACCTCGAACTCCACGTCACGAAGCGGGAGGGAGACGAGATCATCGAGGGGAAGTTCGTCGGCACCGTCACGGGCGAGGAGTACCCCATCGAAGACGGCATTCCGGACCTCCGACCGCCGGACATGCGCGACGAGTGAGCCGACCTCGGACCGGAACGAGCCGAATCGGCGGGTTCGAGCGGGGAGGCGGGGCCGAGAACCGGCGACGGCACGGGCGGTCCGGGGGGAGTCCCGAGCCTGAACCTTTTTGCCCCCCCGAGCAGAGACACAGGTGTGCCAGCGTCGTTACCCGTCGAACTCAACCGCGGCCGTCTCCACGCCATCGAGGCACCCGTCGAGTTCACGAGCGACGGCTCCTTCTACGTCGACCTGTCGAACCACGGCGAGGGCGTCCACGTCCACCTCCACCTGGACGACGCGCTCTCGCGTGTCGCGCGGCTCGAAGAGAGCAACGTCTTCGTCGCCGGCGACACCACCTCGCGGGTCGACATCGTCGTCGACGACCGGCCCTCGGCACCCGTCACGGGACGGCTGCAGATGTCGACCGGGTACGGCGCCGAAACCACGAACGTCGACGTGACCGTCGAACCGACAGAAGAGCAGACGCGGACGGTCGCGGTCGACGAGTCGCTCTCGAAACCGAAGCCGAAGGAACCACAGCAGTCGGGAGTCGCGAGGACGCTCTCGTCGCTTCCCGGCCCGGACGCGCTCCCCTTCCTCGTCTTCGTCCTGCTCGCCGTCGCCATCGCGGTCGCTGCCGTCGTCTTCGTCGGCGGGGACAGCCCCGCGGTGCTCATCGGCCTCGGCGTCGTCCTCGGCGGAGCGGTCGCGGCGCTCGTCTACAGCATCAGGTGACCGGCTCTACTCCTCACGCTCGGTCGGCGTCCCCGCGAGGTTCCCCTCCTCGTCGAACAGTTTCGCGCGGAGGAACCGCGCCCGGAAGCGGTTCGCCCCGTCGGAGACGTCCGCCTCGCGAATCTCGTCGACCCGGCCGTCGGCCACCGCGTCGATTATCTCTTCGACCTGCTGCTTCTCCGACGGGGTGAGTTCGAACTCGTACGTCCGCGGCTCCTCGGATTCGAGTTTGGTCCACTTCCGCGCCGCGCTCACGACGACCGAACAGGGCTCGCGGCAGGGGAAGTGGCCGTCGCCGCCGTCGACGTCGAGATCAGTCGTAGAATCGTACTGCCACTCCCGCCGCTTGAGACACTGCGAGTCGTCGCAGGTCGCCTCCGCGACCCAGTCGACGTGCTCGTGTCCCTCGCCGCGGTCCCACGTCTTGACGACGCCGTACATTCCGGTCTGGCGCTCCATCGTCTCGCGCCAGTGGGTGACGTCCAGGTCGCCCTCGCGCTCGCGGTGCCAGTTCGGGACCGACGCGGGGTAGAACGCCTCGACCGTCTCGACGAGTGCCCTCGGGTCCAGGCCGGCGAACCGCCACCCGGTCTGCAGCGTGGGAGCGGCCTTCAGCGGGCGGTACCGGCCGCGGTCGTCGTGGGTGGCGAGGTCGCGCGCGTCGAGCGGGTCGTCGTAGGCGTCGAGAGTTAGGTCGTCCTTCGAGGTGTCGTCGACGTGGCGGACCTCGTACGCGCGCTCCCCGTCGTCTTCGAGAGCCGTCGTGATCGACAGTTGGCCCCACTCGGTCGTCACCCCGTCCGAGAGCGCGTCGTACCGCTCATTGACGCCGGCCGACGACCCCTCGGCGTCGGCGCCTTCGAGCCATCGGAGGAACGTCCACCGGGACGCCTTCTGCGGGGCGACCGCGTGCCAGACGTACCAGTTCGACACGTGGTTCGAGCCCAGGGCGACCTCGCGGAGGCCGGCCTCGTCGAGTCCGGCGCGTGCCTCGTCGGGAGTCTCGAAGGTGTAGCCGTCGGCGGTCGACTCGACGCGGAGGCCGTCGAACGAGATGCCGTCGGGAGCGGTGGCCACCAGCGCGTCCACGTGTTCGGCGCTCATGTTCGAGGGCAGGGGGTCGAACGGAAAAAGTCGGCCGGTTCGCCCCTGTCGAACGCGTTGCACCCGCCCGAAGGCCGCCGCCGTCGACGCGGCGAACACCGACGCCGCCCCCCGTTTTCTGAGCCGGAAACTCGGTTCCGGGATATATACGGTCGGCGTCCGTCCGATGAACCGCAGCGAGCCGTACGGTCTGGTGTGGCCGTGGGCCGGCCGTCGTCGCACGTCGGCGACAGTGACGGTCGGTCCTGACTCACGACGGACCGCATCGATCCCCGCTGGCGCTTCGCTGCACCCCCACCCCACCTCAGCCCTCCTCGTTCGTCACCCACGCCGGGAGCATCGGCGGTTCGTCACACGAGACCCGCCCCGGTGTCACGTCCTGTGACCGGTCCCGATGTCAGTCCCGCGACTGGACACCCCCGAGCGTGCGTCGCGCTTATGTGCGTTGCATCCCCACCACGTGTCGAGACGGGTCCACCCGGCCCGCCGACGGTGGAACACAGACGCCATGACTCAGTCAGGTTCGGCGACGCAGCGGGCGACCGTCTGCCTCGCACTGGTGCTCGTCGTCTCGCTGTCCGGCTGTGCGGGACTGACCGGTCCCGCGGAGCCACAGCCGGCGCTTCCGGGACCCGACGCGGCCGAGGAGCGCGCGGCGTCGCTCGAAACGATCAGCGCGACCGTGCGGACGGTCCAGTACACCGACGAGGGGACGGTCACGACCGTCAGCAGGGTGAAACACCGTGTCGACCCGCCGGGATACCGCAGCCGAACCCGCTCGGTGACGTCGAACACGAGCGACCGAGTGTTCGCCACGGAAGGACACCTGACGATATCGAACGCGACGACGTCGATCCTGTATCGGCCCGACGAGGAGACCGTCTCGTACATCGTCGACCCCGACAGAGAGACGGAGTCACCGTCCCTCGACATGCTCGCTGCGGCCCGCGAAAACGAGACGATTCCGCAGCCGACGCCGGGCATCCCGGCGCTTCCGCGGGCTCCGCAGGGGGACGACGCGGAAGGGAACGGGTCGACGTCGTACCGCGACCAGCTGGTCCGGGTCCGGTACAACGGAACCGAGACGGTCGACGGTCGCCGGACCTACCGGCTGGAGGTCGACCCCGTCTCGCAGAACGCGTCGCTCAAGGACCAGACGCTGTGGCTCGACGTGGAGCACCTCTACCCGCTCAAGCGCCACGTCGAGTTCGTCGCGTACGGCGACCGGTACGAGTACCACACGACGTACCGAAACGTGACGTTCAACGCCGAGTTCTCCCCGGGGACGTTCCGACTCGACCGTGACCGCCTCCCGGCGGACGTCGAAGAGACGTGGTTCCGGTCGTATGCCACGCGGGACGCCCTGGCCGAGAACGTCTCGATGCCGGTGCCCGACCCGTTCGTGCCCGAGGGATACGAACTCGACCGTACGAGCCATCGGTCCGGCGACGAGCCCACCGCGGTCTCGCTGGTGTACGAGCGGGAGGGGGACGAACGGTCGCTCCGAGTCTCGGTCGACGACGACGAGCGGTTCGTCTCGACCGACGGGGAGGCCGTCGAGGTCGGACCCCACACGGCGCGGCTGAACCGCCACGACGGCATCAACCGGATCGACTGGCGGGCGGACGGGTACGCCTACGCGGTCCAGGGACCGGTCGACAACGAGACGCTCGTCCGCATCGCCCGTTCGGTCGCGGCGACGAGTTAGGGTGGCTTCTGGCCGGGAAACTCGGAGACGCCATTTATTGTCGCCCCGCCCGGCAACCGAGTCGTGAGCGAAGACCCGGTGCTGGGCGACCTACTGGAGTTGCTCAGCGACGAGTACGCCCGGGAAATCCTCGCGGCAACGAGCGTGAAACCCATGTCCGCAAACCAGATCGCCGACCAGTGCGGGATGTCCCTCCCCACGGTCTACCGACGGGTCGGCCGGCTGAAGGAGTTCGACCTGATCGAAGAACAGACTCGCGTCGAACCGGGCGGAAACGACTACAGCGAGTTCACCGCGACGTTCGAGGAGGTGTCCGTCTCACTCGACGAGGGGGCGTTCGAGGCGGTCGTCGAGCGGACGTCGGCGGAGTCGTTCCCGGGGCGGACGAGGCGGACGCCGCCGACCGGTTCCTGAAGATGTGGGAGGAACTCTGAGATGGTGGCGCTCACCCTCGTCGTCGAGTGGCTCATCCTCGCGCTGGCGTTCGGGTCGACCGTCGTGGGGAGCTACGTCGGCTACCAGGCGTACCGGGCTACCGACGCCACGACAATCGAAGCATGCGGGCGCTCTCCGTCGGCCTATTCTGTCTCACCGCCGTCGCCTTCGTCGTCGCGTTCGTGGGGTCGGTCCTGCTCAGACAGGGGCTGTTGCCGCTCTCGTTCCAGCAACCGCTGACGCTCGTCACTCGCGGGTTCCAGTTCGTCGGCGTCCTCCTCATCGCGTACTCGTTGCACGTCCGGTCGTAGCCGGATCGAAAGCGCGGTCGCTCTGCCCTCAGTCGTCCGCTACGACGCCCGCCTGCCGCGTCTCTTCTCGAACCCGCTCGATGGCGTCTCGCACGTCCGCACCCGCGTCGGCGGCGCGTTCGAGAACGACGTCGGCCATCAGGGGCTCGGTACCGACTGCTCCGGCGTACCAGATGCGGTGGCCGTCGACCTCGGCAGGGTGTCCCACCCCGTCCGGTAGTCGTCGGTGAGGCCCATGTCCTCGGGGATGTCCTCCTGGGTGTGGAAGCCGTCGGCGACGAACAGCGGGACGACGACGACGTCGTCGGCCTCGAAGTACTCCGTGACGTCGTCGATTTCGGGCTCCTCGTCCATGAACAGCGCCCGGACCTCGTCGAATCGGTCCATCTCCTCGACTCGCCGGGCGTGGTACTCGATGGCCTTCGCGGAGTTCTCGTTGCGCTTGGTGCCGTGACCGACGACGCAGAGGCCGAACCCCTCCCCGACGTTCGAGTCGCCGGTGACGGACTCGGCCCGGCGGACGATGACGTCCGTCATCGAGTCGTGGGTCCCCACGGGGCCGCAGTAGTGGACGGCCTGTCCCGTGTCCTCGGCCGTGAGCGTCACGTGCGTGGCGCTCGTCCCGTCGGAGTCCCACGACTCGGGGTCCCACTCTTTCAACCGCAGTTCGCGGGGGATGACCTGCTCGGTGAAGTACCCCTCGGAGACGAACAGCGGGACGACGTACACCTCCTCGGCGTCCACGGTTCGGAGGACCTCCCGGAAGGACGGTTCCTCCTTCCAGAAGCCGGTTCGGACCTCGTCGAACGCCCCCGCGGCGCGGATGGTGTCCGCGTGGTCGTACGTGGGCGTCGAGGAGTCGGGGTTCAGGTGCGACCCGTGTGCGACGATGACCAGCGCGCTCATGTTCGAGAGAGGGGACGGCGCGTCCTTATGGACTTCGGCTCCCGGTTCGTCGCGGGGCGTGCCGGGTCGACGAAGAGGGTGCCGTCGGCGGGCTTTTGCCGCTCGACGGCGAGGTCCGGGCATGTCCCTCGCAAGCGAGGCCCGCGACGCCGTCCGCAAGCGACCGATCCTCTACGACGCGCTCCGCACCGGCGTCGTCAACTACCGCGCCGCCGCCGACCGCCTCGACCTCGACGGCGACCCCGAGGCGGTGGCGACGGCGCTCCGACGCTTCGCGGCGGAACTCGACCCGCTAACGACCCGGTCGGTCGAGACGCCGGTCCGGATGCAGAGCGGCGTCAGCCTCGTCGAGGAAGAAGCGGTCGACATCGACCCGGACGACCTCGTGGTGGCCGTCGGGGGGAAACGCGTGGTCCGCGGCGGTGAGATGACCGCCATCCGCGCGTCCGGCGGCGTCGACGCGAGCGCCTGCAGGCACGTCCTCGCGTGCTTGGAGACGGCGTCGGTCGTCGTCGACTCTGTCGGTGCCGTCGCCGGCGACCTCGTCGTCGTGGTCCCGCGTCGACAGGGGGCGACGGCGCTCCGCGTCGTCGAGGACGCGCTCTCGTCGGTCCCGACCGCCGAGTGACCCGCCGGCGACGCCTGGGTTATCCGTATTGATACTACGGAACGTATCTTTATGCATCAACTGTCGCACCGAATCCTATGGCATCGCGAAACGCGATCGGGGACGGCGACCTCGGCGTCTCCGGCAGGGACCTCCTCGACGAACTCGGTATCGATCGGACGGAACTCCAGTGGCGAAAGGAGTTCATCGACTTCGACGCCGAAGACGAGCGACGGCTGGCCTCGCTGTCTCCCGTCGTCGACGAGAACCTCGACGCGCTGGTCGGGGCGTTCAACGACTACCTGTACGGCTACGACGAGACGCGGGCGATCCTCGACCGGTCCGACAACGCGGCGCTCGACGACCGCGAGTACATGAACCGGGTCGTCGGCGGCTACTTCAAATCGTTCGCCGGCGGGACGTACGACCTCGACTACTACGCCGCCCGGACGCGCATCGGTCGCCTCCACGACACGGTCGGCATGCCGCTGCACTTCTTCGGCGGGATGTTCGCCAACACGACCGGCATCGTCTTCGACGCGCTGAACCAGGCGGGGACGGACGCGGCGACGGAGGGGCTCAACCCGAGGCGGCCGCGCAGGTCGACGCGGCGTTCGACGAGGCGTTCGCGAACGCGATGGCCGTCGTGCGGGGGCTGAACCTCGACATGCAGGTCATCAACGACACCTACCTCAACTCCTTCGCCGAGGAGATGAAAGCCGAAATCGAGGAGTCCCGGGAACTGCGCTCGAACGTCGACGAGACCGTCGAGACCCTCCAGTCGGAGACGAACCAGACGGCGAAGGGCATCGCCGAGGTCGAGAAACTCGCCGCGAAGCAGGCGTCGAACACCGATCAGATCGCCAGCGAGGTCTCCCAACTCAGTGCAACCGTCGAAGAGGTCGCGGCGACGGCCGACGAGGTCGCCCGACAGACCGACGACGCGCGGAAGCAGGCGGCGAACGGCCGCGAGTTCGCCGAGGAGGCCATCGACGCGATGGACGCGCTCTCGGACTCGCGCGACGAGATCACGGACAAGGTGGATACGCTCGTCGCCACCATCGACGAGATCGACGGTATCGTCGAGATGATAAACAGCATCGCCGAGCAGACGAACCTGCTCGCGCTCAACGCGAGTATCGAGGCCGCCCGCGCGGGCGATGCGGGGTCGGGCTTCGCGGTCGTCGCCGACGAGGTGAAGGCGCTGGCGAACGAGTCGAAAGAGCAGGCCAGCCGCGTCGAGGGGATGATCGGCGACGTGACAGAACAGATCGAGGGGACGGCCGTGAACCTCGAAGACGCCGACGAGCACATCGACACCGGCGTCAACCGCGTCGAGGAGGTCACGGAGCGCCTCGACGACATCACCACCTCGGTCACGGAGGTGACAGACGGCATCGAGGAGGTCGCCCGCGCCACCGAGGAACAGGCGGAGATGTCCTCGGAAATCGCCCGGTACGTCGACACCGCGGCCGAGCAGGCCGAGGAGGTGTCGAGTCGGCTCGACGAGATGAACGACAGCGTCGCCGAGCAGGCCGAACGCGCCGTCGAGATGGACGACGCGGTCGAGAACATCCAGACCGAGGCCGACCTCGACTCGCTGGACCGGACGCGCGACGCGGCCGCAAACGGGGGGCGAACTCGTCCGCGTTCCGACGGCGGTGTCGACGTTTCCGCACCCACCGAACGAGAGCCCCGCGCCGAAACCGAAACCGGGTCGCGGTACGACACGCCCGACGGCCTCCCGGAGGGGATGCCCGACTTTGTGAAGGAGATGCTCGACGAGGAGACGAAGGCGAAGATCCGTCGCGGGGAACTCGACAGGCCCGACGGTCTCTAAGTCGGAGACTTCGGGCAGACCGTTTCGGTGCGACGGTGTAGTCGGTGGTGAGAAACAGGTGCGCGAAGGCTGATCGAGCGGGCGGAGAGAGCGACCGCGTGGCACACGGGCGCGGTGAGGCCACAGTCCTCCCCAGCCGATTCGCTCGTTCGCTCCGCTCACTCGCTCAACCCTCGCGCGTGAGGCGCGCTCCAGAGCGCGCGCCGTCACGCGCCACCGCTCCGGCTACTGCGGGCGGTCGGCACGTGAGAACGAGCGAATCGAGTGGACGCGCGAGGTTTTCGTGAGGGAACCGAACGAACGGCTCGGAGCAACGAGGTCGCTCCGGCGGGTGAGGGTGCGGTCCGCCGCGCCCGTGTGTCGCGCGGCCCGTCTGCTCCTCGCTGACTCGACAACATCCCCTCCGACACGCTTCGATACGCGGCTCACCCGACTGAACGGCCACACGCGTTCCGACGAGTTCAAAAAAGCCGCGCGTCAATCCCCGTCCGATGTCCGACCTCTCCGTGACCAACACCCTCACAGGGGCACAGGAACCGTTCGAACCAGTCGGCGACGAGGTCCTCCTGTACGTCTGTGGGCTGACGGTCTCGGACGACGCCCACCTCGGCCACGCCCGCGTGTGGACCCACGCGGACGTCATCCACCGCTGGCTGGAACACGAGGGCTACTCGGTCGAGCACGTCGAGAACTTCACCGACGTCAACGAGAAAATCGTCGCCAGAGTGGGCGAGGACGACCTCGGCGACTCCGAATCGGAGGTGGCGCGGGGCTTCACCGCCGGGGTCATCGACGACATGCGCGGGCTCAACCTCCGACGGGCGGCGGTGTACCCCCGCGTCTCCGAGCACGTCCCCGAGATCATCGACCTCGTCGAGACGCTCGTCGAGAAGGGGTACGCCTACGAGGCGAACGGTTCGGTGTACTTCGACGTCACCACCTTCGACGACTACGGGAAACTCTCGAACCAGCGGGTCGACGAGTTGGAAGCGCAGGGCGTCGAAGAGGAGGGAGAAAAGCGACACCCGGCCGACTTCGCGCTCTGGAAGGCCGGCGGCGTCACGCCCGACGAGGTGGCCGAACACCGCGACGAGGACCTCCCGCCCCTCGAAGGCGAGCAGGGACAGACCTGGGAGTCGCCGTGGGGCCAAGGGCGGCCCGGGTGGCACATCGAGTGCTCGGCGATGTCGATGACGCACCTCGATTCGACCATCGACATCCACATCGGCGGGCACGACCTCGTCTTCCCGCACCACGAGAACGAAATCGCCCAGTCCGAAGCCGCCACGGGAGAACAGTTCGCGAAGTACTGGCTCCACACCGGCTTGCTGGAAACGGAGGGCGAGAAGATGTCGTCGTCGCTCGGCAACTACTTTTACGTGAGCGACGCGCTCGACCGCTGGGGTGTGAACGTCCTCCGAACGTTCTATCTCGGCACGCAGTACGGGACGAAACAGACGTTCTCGGAGGCCGCCATGCGCGAGGCCGAGGAGCGCTGGGAGCGTCTCGAACGTACCTACGAGGACGCCGTCGCCGCCTGCGATAGCGTCGACGCGCGGACGAAGGTCGAGGACAGCGCGCTCCGGGAGGCGGTCGAGGACACGCACGAAGAGTTCCGCGCGGCGATGAACGACGATTTCAACGTCCGCGAGGCGATGGCGGCGCTGCTCGAACTCACCCGCGTCGTGAACAACCACCTCTCGGGTGACGAGTACGACTACCGGGGGCTGAAAGCCGCCGTCGAGACGCTCGAAGCACTGGGCGGGGACGTGTTCGGCCTGCGACTCGGAGCGAGCGAAGCGAGCGACGTCGGGGTCGCCGAGGACCTCGTCGAACTCGTGTTGGAGGTGCGCGAGGAGGAGCGGGAGGCGGGCAACTACGACCGCGCGGACGCCCTCCGCGACGAACTCGAAGCGCTCGGTGTCGAGGTCGGAGACTCCCCCGAGGGTCCGACCTACCGATTGCCGTAAGCGTTCGAACGGAGGACGTGTGGAGCGGGTCGCGTCGACCTGGACCCGGACTCGGCCCCGCTCTCGCTCAGTCCATCGTGATCCACACGAGGAAGCCGATGCCGACCGTCTCGAGGACGTGCAGGAACATCATGCCGCGCCAGGCGATGTCGGGGACGTTGTTGGGGTTGGAGAACCACACCGAGAGCTGCGGGTCGATCATGAAGATGTAGAGGCCGGAGAGGTTCTCCAGGAGGAGGAAGACGGCGAACACCATGAGTCCCAGCGCGTGCTTCGAGCGGAAGTCGAGGTAGTTCCGCCCCCAGACGAACAGGAGGACGGCGAGCAGCAGGACGTTGATGCCTGCCGCCACTCGCACCACGTCGAACCAGAGACTCATCTGACTCCTCCTAGCAATCGGGAAGGGAAATACACTTTCCCAAATCTCTCCATAGTCGGGGGACGACTCGACGCGGACGGACGCACGGTTGCGCTCACGGTTACGTCACCTGCTCCATAATCTGCTCGATTGTCTCCCAGTGGTGGCGGGCACGGTCGGAAGGGAGATACACCGCCCCGTAGCCGTCGCCGCTCTTCTGGACGACGTCGTTTTCGGTGAGGACGTCGAGGTGATGCCGCACCGTCTTGTAGTCCAGGTCGAGTGCCTCGGCCAACTGGTTGGCGTTCCGCGGTCGCTCATCGACCGTCTTGAGGATACGGAGGCGGTTCTTCCCACCTCGCGTCCCGGTGAACACGTACCAGAGGACCGCCTCCATCACCCCTCCCGACACACCCCCGATACGTAAGGTCATCGACAGAGGACGGTCAGGACCGAGCGCCGACAGAGGGGGTGTCGACCCTCACACCGTGAACAGGTGTGAGTCGTCGGGGACCGCGAACAGTCCCATGCGGACGCCCGCGTCGAGCCAGCCGTAGCCGTACGAGAACGAGGAGAGGGCGTTCACGAGGTCACCGTTCTCGCGGAAGTGACGGCCGTCTTCGAGATACGAGCGGGCCATCTCCTCACACTCCGTGGCGGCCGCGCCGAGCGGCGTCTCGGCCGGAACGGTCACTGTCGCCTCCGAGAGCGCGTCGGCGAGCATCCGCTCGTACCGGTCGGTTTTCTCCTGTATGTCGGCCATGTGCGACACATCTCGTGTGGGTCAAAGAGCGCTTCGGCGCGCGGGAAGCGCGTCGGCGCGGCGGAGCGAGGGCAGGAGCGGGGACACCAGCGAAGACGGGAACGGGGACGCCACACCATCCACGTCCGGTGGTATCACGAGGCGGGCGGACACAACTCGCCGCACGACAGCACAAGCGTAATAGCCCGTCACGAGTAACCTGAAGTCATGACAGAGACGTCGCAGGACACCGACGTGGTCGAGCACCGTCGGCTCGTCATCGCCGGCTCCGGTATCGCCGGGCTCACCGCGGCCATCTACGCCGCACGGTCGAACAACGACCCGCTCGTCTTCGAGGGCGACGAGCCGGGAGGACAGTTGACGCTCACGACCGAGGTGGACAACTACCCCGGGTTCGCCGAGGGCATCTCCGGCCCCGAACTGGTGACCAACATGAAAGAGCAGGCGAAGCGCTTCGGCGCCGAGGTGAAACACGGCATCATCACCTCGGTGGACGACTCGGACCGCCCCTTCAGAATCGAACTGAAGAACGGCGACGTCTACACCGCGGACGCGTTCATCGCCGCCTCGGGCGCGTCGGCACGGACTCTCGGCATCCCGGGCGAAGACGACCTGATGGGGTACGGACTCTCGACGTGTGCGACCTGTGACGGGGCGTTCTTCCGCGACGAGAAGATCATGGTCGTCGGCGGCGGCGACGCCGCGATGGAGGAGGCGAACTTCCTCACCAAGTTCGCCTCGAAGGTGTACCTCGTCCACCGCCGCGAGGAGTTCCGCGCCGAGGACTACTGGATCGACCGGACGATGGAGAAGGTCGACGAGGGGAAAATCGAGATTATGCGCAACACCGAGGTGACCGAACTCCACGGCACCCCCGAGGAGGGCGTCGACCACGTCACGCTCGTGCGCCACCCCGAGGGCCACCCGACGGAGAAACTCGCAGACCCCGAGTTCGCGGGGGAGGTCGAGGAGTTCGACTTCGACGTCGGCGCGGTCTTTTACGCCATCGGACACACGCCGAACACGGCGTACCTCGAAGGCACGGGCGTTCGGATGGACGACGAGGGGTACATCCGGACCGAGGGCGGTTCCGGCGGCGGTCAGACCGCGACGGACGTCGAGGGACTGTTCGGCGCCGGCGACGTCGTCGACTACCACTACCAGCAGGCGGTCACGGCCGGTGGGATGGGTAGCAAGGCCGCCATCGACGCCGACGACTACCTCGAAGAACTCGAACGGAAGACGGCGAAGCAAGCCGAACCCGCCGCGGCCGAGTCCGACGACTGAGCGCGGTTCACCAGCGGGCTACATCTCCAATCTCCCGACTCGGGTGTCGGGTCGTTCGACGGTGTGTTTTTCGAATATCAGTTTCTGCCGCTCGCCGAACCGAGAAGAAGGTGCCGACCGAGCGACGGCGGACAGCAAGCGAGCAGTTGCCGGGCATAACGAGGCCACGGCCCTCCCCGACCGACTCGGACACGAGCGGAGTGAGTGTCCGCATCCCTCGCGCGAGTGTCCGCGGCCGAACGAGAACCGCAGGCCTCGCTGCTTCCCGCTCACGTCCGTCGCCGGTGCGTAGCACCGGCTTCCAGCGGAACCGCCGGTTCCGCGCGGTTCGCGGGAACGACACGGAGGCCGCGCTGACCGCGCGCCACCGCCTCACCCTGTTGCAGTCGGTGCGGGGGAAGACAGCAGCGTACGACCGAGAGGAGTCCGGATCGGAGGTCACCGCCGTGCCCACGTGCCGTCGGTCGTGGTCACGTTCACCGAAGCGACAGCGACGCCGGGTTCACAGCCGTCGGTTCGTGGAGCGTCGGTCTCTCGGCCCCGCTCCAGCGAGGCGCGGTGTCGTGTCGGTCCGCGAACGTCCGAATCCCACAGACCCATTAGGCGTGACCCCCCAGAGGGGGTATGGTCGAAACCGAGACGTACACCATCGAAGGGCCCGGCGGCGACGTCGAAGAGGTCGAACTGCCGAGCGGCCTCGTCGACGTCTTCGCCGAGCAGGGCGAGGAACCGACCGACGTCGTCGGCGACATCGTCGTCCAGGCGTTCGCACAGCAGGCACACGTCGTCGTCCACCACGCCGAGGGGGAGGTCCCCGGCGATCTCGAAGCACTGAACGACGAGATGGAGCGCATCTTCGAGGAGCGCTTCGGCGTCTCGCTCGCCGACGCGATGGGCCACTCGCACTGAACCACCGTTTCGTGTAGTGCGACACGCGGCTTCGCCGCGGTCGTACCCGAGAAAGCTGGACCAAACAGTGCGGTGGACACGCGGTTTCATCGCGCTCTCAGCCAAAAAAACAAGACGGAAAACCGCGGTAGACGCGCGGCTTCGCGGCGTTTTGACGGGGGGTTCGATCGACGAGGAGCGTGCACTGACCGCCGCGGTCCACGCGCGTCGGGAGTGAACCCCCCGTCAGTCCCGCCTCACTCCTCGTCGCCGCCGTCGGTCAGGAGGTCGACGTCCGTCGCCGGTTCCTCGTCGAGGAACGTCGGCTGCTCCGCCTCTTCGCGCTCCCCCTCGTCCACTTCTTCGGCCTCGGCGGTCCGTTCGTCCCACGGTCGCGGGTCGAAATGGTGGCACATGGTACACTAGCACACACGGACTCGACGCACGACAACCTTTCGGCAGGACGACGTCACCGGCGACCGGGCGTGTCTCCCGCGACGTCACCGATATCCCCGTCGTGACCCGGTAACACTCGCGTCAGCGTGAACTCAAGTCCCTCCGGCCCCTACTCCGAGACATGGCCGAACCCACGCCGACACCCGGCATTCACCACGTCACGTGTATCGCGGGCGACCCCCAGCGCAACCTCGACTTCTGGGTCGAGACGCTGGGGCTCCGACTCGTCAAGCGCTCTATCAACCAGGACGACCCGGGCACGTACCACTTCTTCTTCGCCGACGCGGAGGGGACGCCCGGGACGAGCATGACGTTCTTCCCGTGGGAGGACCTGCCCCGAGGAAAGGTCGGCTCCGGACAGGTCTCCCGGACCGCCTTCCGGGTCCCGGAGGGAAGCCTCGACTACTGGGAGGAGCGGTTCGACGAGTACGGCGTCGAGTACCAGGAACGAATCGAACGGTTCGGCGAGACCGTTCTGCCCCTCTCGGACCCCGACGGCCTCCCGGTCGAACTGGTCGAAGTCGAGGTCCCTGACGACGACCCAACCGTCCCGTGGACCGAGTTCGTCCCCGAATCCGTCGCCATCCGCGGCTTCCACTCGGTGACGCTGTGGGAGGCCGACCCCGAGCCCACGAAGGACCTGCTGCGGACGATGGGCTTCGAGGAAGTCGGGACGGAGGAGGCACAGGGCGACACCCCCGGCGACGAGAGGACGCGCTTCGCCGCCAACGGTCCCGTTGGAAAGTACGTCGACGTCCTCCCTACCATCGAGGGCGGCCGGCAGGGTCACGGCACGGTCCACCACGTCGCCTTCCAGACGCCGACCGACGAGGACCAGGAGTCGATGCGCGCTGCGGTCAGAGCGAAGGGACTGAACCCCACGAACCAGATCAACCGCCACTGGTTCCGCTCGGTGTACTTCCGCGAGTTCGGCGGCGTGCTCTTCGAACTCGCCACGAACGGCCCGGGCTACGACAGCGACGAACCGCTCGACGAACTCGGCGAACGCCTCGTCCTCCCCGGACAGTTCGAGTCCCGACGCGAACAGATCGAGGCCAACCTCGCCGACGTGACGGTTCCACGGGCAGAGACGGTCGAAGCCGACGACTGACGCCGGGTCGGTCCGTCTCCCACGAAGCGAGTCAGACGAACGCCAGCGGCACCATCACCGCGAAGCCGGCGACGAGACCGGCGAGGAGTTCGCGCCTTCCCCCGCCGGGCAGTCCGCGGCCGAGTTCGAGCGCCTCGGGGATGAACTCGGTGAGGACGAGGTAGATCATCGCCCCCGCGGCGAAGCCGAAGCCGAACGGGAGGAACTCGCGGGCGATGCGGACGAAGTAGAAGGCGATGACCGCGCCCACGGGCTGGGGAAGCGACGAGAAGACGGCCCACCAGACCATCCGGAGTTCGGAGACGCCCATCGCCCGCAGCGGGATGGAGATGGCGAGGCCCTCGGGGACGTTGTGGATGGAGATGGCGACCGTCATGAAGATTCCCAACACCGGAACGACGAACCCGAACAGGGTCGGACCCGAGAAGCCGAGGTCCGCGAACGCGACGCCGACGGCGACGCCCTCGGGGAAGGAGTGGACGGTGAGGATGCCGAGGATGAGCAGTAGTTTCTTGAAGTCCGCCTCTTCGTATCGTTTCGGTGATACTTCGTAGTCGTCGATCACCCGGTGGGCGACGACGACGAGGACGATACCCGTCAGGAGACCCACCGCGAGGAGGCCGACGAGGCGGGGCGGGACCCGCCCGACGGAGAGCCCGTCGAGCGAGAGCGTCACGGCCGGCCCGAACGCTTCGAGGACGAGCCCGAACACCGACGCCGAGAGCATGATGCCGGAGGCGACGCCCCACAGCGCCACGTTCCAGCGGTCACCGACGTCGTCGACGAAGAAGAACGGGAACGCGCCCACGCCCGTCGCGAGCGCGGTGACGAGCCCCGCGAGGAAGACGAACGTGAGGTTCGCGAGTTCGACCATCGGAGGGGGCTACTCCCAGGGCGTCGATAAGTATTATCATTTCCCCGATAGGTTTTGGGGGGCCTAAACCACGGCCGGCGTTCGAGTCGAAACGGTCAGAACAACGCGTCGAGTTCGTCGTCGGTGTCGAGGAGGGAGGCGAGGTTGTCGGCGCTCGTCGCGTCGCGTTCCTGTCCCTCGCGCTGGGCCTCGATAGCGACGGCCTGCAGTTCCTTGATTCGCGGGACCGACGTCACGCCCGAGAGGAGGACGACGACGGCGACGAAGTCGGAGTCGACCGGGGCGTCGCCGCCGCGGATCTCCATCGTCCCGGTCTCCTCTTCGAGCCACGTCCTCCCGCGCTCGATGCCGCGGCGCGAGAGCGTCTCGGGGGGCCCGCTGACGACCACCAGCGCGCGTTCGGTTCCCGAGACGTCACAGGGGAGGGTGAGTCGGCCGAGCGTCGCTCTCCGAATCAGACTCGACACGCGGTTCATCGCACCGCCGTCGTCGACGTCGGACGACGAAGAGCGGAACCGAGAGAGGAAACCGCCGCCTCTACGCTCCAGTCGTGCGGACGCGTAGCCAACGGTGGAGACGCCGCCGCTGGCGAGCGTGTTGATGATCTCCGAGGAGTCGACGACGCTCTCTGCGACCTGTCCGTCGGTCACCTCGCCGGCGGAGAAGAGAACCCCGAGCCGTCGGGCGAGTTCCTCGTTGAGACTGGCGTAGCCCTGCTTGACCGACTCGCCCGTGTGTCGCCAGGCGTCGTTGTCGAAGACGATGAGGTTGTCCACCTCTCGGACGAAGGTCTGGAACGACCGTGCGGCGTTGAGGGTGTAGATTCCCCCCTCGTCGCGGCCGGGGAGGATGCCGATGCCGTAGACCGGTTCGGTGTAGAGCCGCTTCAGTTCGTGGGCGAGGACGGGCGCGCCACCGGAGCCGGTTCCGCCGCCGAGGCCGGCGACGACGAGGAACGCGTCGACCTCTGTCGAGGAGACGTCGTCGAGGGCGGCCAGCACCTCGTCGACGTCCTCGGCCATCACCTCGGCACCGAGTTCGTTGTCGGCGCCGACGCCGTGGCCCTTGACCCGCGCCTGGCCGACGAGGACGCGCTTGTCCGGTGGGATCAGTTCGAGCCCGGCGAGGTCAGCCCGGGCGGTGTTCACGGCGAGGGCCGCGGTGACGAAGCTCGACCGGGCCGAGCGGTCGTATCGGAGGAGGGCATCGACCACTTTGCCGCCGGCCTGGCCGATTCCGATGAGTGCGAGTTTCATGAAATATGTCGTACGGATTACGGTTCGCACCGTAATGAACGCAGCGGTGCCACCGAACACGGCACCGTTACTGAACGCAGCGGTACCGAGAACGGGGTCGTTTAGCCCCTCCGCGCCGAACAGTACGCCGTGACCGACTCGTTTCCGCGGCCACGGCCCGGACCCTCCCGCGACCGCCTCGTCGTCCGCCTCGGCTGTACGGCGGTCGCGGCGCTCCTGTCGGTGGTCGTCTTCCGCGACGTCGTGACCGACGCGCTCCCGCTCCTGTGGCCGCCGACCACGCCGTTCTCGCGGTGGTTCGGGCTCGTGACGGTGCTCCTCGTCTCCTTTCTCGTCCTCCCCGGGGTCGTCGGGACGCTCGTCGGCGACCGCCTCTACGACTCGCTCGACGGTGACGGCGACGAGGAGTGAGGGAACGACGGGACGGAGTGGGTGTCACGCCCGTCGTGGTCGTCCGGTCGTTCGGCCACGTCGCGTGGCTCGCGCCCGTCGAGCGCCGCCCCCACCGCGCTGACTACGTCGCGTGCCCCGACGACAGTCGCCTCCCGTCTGAGCCGTTCGTACGCCGTCGTCCCCGCCTCGCCCGCGAAGTTGCGCTCGGGAAACGGACGCTCCTCGACGAGGACGACCCGGTCGGCCCCCATCGCAACTTCGAGGTTCGGGAGGTTCCCCTCGCCGACCTCGACGTCGGTGACGACGACGACGTCCGCGGCCGCGACCCGCTCCTCGACCGCCTCGCGCGCGGCCTCGTCGACGCTCGAATAGGGAGGGACGGTGACGAGGTCGACGCCGAGGTGACGGGCCGTCTCAGCGTCGGTGTCACCCTCGTTGAGTGCGCCGGCCGTCACGGTGTAGCCGGCCGCCGAGAGCAGGTAGAGGACGCGCGCGGCGCTGCCGCCGCCCCCGACGACGTGAACTCGTCCGGCCGCCTCTCCGCCGGGACCGACGCCCACGTCGGGGAGCGCCGTCACGTACACCGAACCGGTCACCGGGTGTCTGGAGACGACGGCGTTGGTGTCGAACGCCTCGCGGAGGTGTGCCTCGGTCAGCACGGCCTCCGGGGGACCGGCGGCGAGCACCCGGCGGTTCGAGAGCAGCACCAGTCGGTCGCAGTAGTGCGCCGCGAGGTTGAGGTCGTGGATCGCCGCGAGCGCCGTCTTCCCCTCCTCGACGAGGTCGCGGACGAGTTCGAGCGTCCGGACCTGGTGGTTGATGTCGAGGCTCGCCGTCGGTTCGTCGAGTAGCATCACCGGAGTGGTCTGTGCGAGCGCCCGCGCGATGAGGACGCGCTGGCGTTCGCCGCCGGAGATGTCCGTCACCGGCCGGTCCGCGAGGTCCGCCACGGCGGTTCGCGCCAGCGCGCTGTCGACCGCCTCCGTGTCGTCCTCGGTCCAGGTGCCGAACCGCGACCGGTGCGGCGTCCGCCCCATCTCGACGGCCTCCCGGACGGTGAACTCGAAGGAGAGCTGCGTCGTCTGCGGCACCGTCGATACGAGCCTGCTCGCCGCCCGCGAAGAGAGCCGGTGGACGTTCTCGCCGTCGATTTCGACGAGTCCCTCTCGTGGGGAGAGCGCCCCGTTTATCGCCCGTAGGAGCGTCGTCTTGCCGGCGCCGTTCGGCCCGATGAGGCCGACGAAGTCGCCCGCCTCGACCGAGAGCGAGACGCCGTCGAGCACCCGCTCGTCCCCGAGGGCGACCACGAGGTCCTCGACGGTGATCACAGCCGGCGCACCTCCCGTGTGCGAAGCAGGTAGATGAAGAAGGGTGCGCCGACGGCCGCGGTGACGATACCCACGGGGAGTTCGGCGGAGCCCGAACGGGCGACGGTGTCGGTGAGGACGAGAAAGGCTGCGCCGCCGAACGCCGAGGCCGGCAGGAGGACGCGGTGATCCGGACCGACCACGAGCCGCATCATGTGGGGGACGACCAGACCGACGAAGCCGATGACGCCCGAGACAGCGACGGCCGCGGCCGTGACGAGGCTCGCCAGGGCGAGGAGGACGCGTTTCGTCCGCTCTACCTCGATGCCGAGCGAGTGGGCGTCCTCCTCTCCCAGGAGGAGGACGTTGAGGTCCTGCGCGTACACGAGCAGGACGAGGAACGTCGGCGGTAAGACGAGGAGCGTCGCCCGTACGTCACCCCAGGAAGCGTCGTGGAGGTGGCCCATGAGCCAGAACACCGCGCGGTTGAGGCTCTCGTCGGTCTGGAGGAGGAGAAACGAGATGATCGCGCCGAGGAACGTCTGGACCGCCACGCCCGCGAGCAGGAGGGTCGCGACGGGCGTCCGTCCGCCTTCGGTCGCGATGAGGTAGACGCCGAAGGCGGCGATGACCGCGCCGACGAACGCGGCGGCCTGCAGGCCGATTCCGAAGGGGAGCGCCGGGAGCGCGATGGAGGCGACGGCACCGACCGCTGCCCCCGAGGAGACGCCGACGATAGAGGGGTCGGCCATCGGATTCCTGAAAAACCCCTGCATGACCACGCCGGCGGTTGCGAGCGCGAACCCGACGACGGCGGCGAGCGCGATGCGCGGCATTCGGACCTGCTGGACGATGACTGTCGCCTGGTGCGGCACCTCGAAGGCGAGCCACGGGAGCGCGTCGAGGACGATCTGCGCGACGGTCATCGGGGCGATGCGGACGGGACCGATACCGGCGCTGAGAACCATCACGACGGCACAGACCGCCGCGAGGCTGGCTGACCAGCCTACTGCCCGGACACGCACGTCTCGCGCCATGTTCGTGAACACAACCGGAGTTGCAGTACATAAATACGTGTTGTACTACGGGACGGCCGACTCCGGAACCGAGAGACAGACGGCGACCGGTGCGATGGGACGCGCGGACCACAACCGTATTACGGCGGGGTCTCTCTCACTCCGGTATGGTCGAGAACGTCATCTGGCCCGCGTACTTCGACGCGGACCGCACCCGGTCGGAGGGACGGCGGGTCCCGCTGGACCAGGCGGTCACCGAACCGACCGTCGACGAACTCGCGAAGGCCGTCCAGCAGGTCGGCTACGACGCGGTCATCGAGCGGGACAAGACGTACGCCCGGGAGTACGAACAGCGCGGACGGGTCCTGGTGCAGGGAGCCGACGACGCCTCGAAGAACGACCTCGTTCAGGCCGTCGCCGCCTACGTCAACATCCTCCGCGACTGATGGTGAGCAGGAGAAACGGATGAAGCGCGTCGGAACCGTCTCACGAACCGCCCAGGGAGTCGCTATCGTTCGTCTCGACGACGACCCGCCGGAAATCGGCACCGTCGTCGTCGACGACTCGCTGTCGAAGGTCGGTCGTATCGTCGACGTCTTCGGTCCGGTCGACCGCCCGTACGTCGCGGTCTCGCCCACGGAAGGAACGTCGCCGGCGTCGCTCGTGGGATCGAAACTGTACGCGCGGTAGCGGTATCGAGTCGGGAACGAAAAGGCCCAAGCCCTCCCCGTCGAAACGTCGGAGCATGAAGCCACGCGTCTACGGCGGCGTCGCGTTCGCTGCCCTCCTCTTTCTCCTCGTCCAGTTGGGAGCGCTGGCGCTCGTTCCTACCTTCTACGCCGAGGGGTATCAGCAGGTCGAAGACCCCACCGATCCGACGAACAGCCTCCTGTACATCGGCGCCATCCTCGTCGCCACGGCGCTGATGCTCGCCGCGTTCAAGTACGACTTCGACTGGGCCGTGCGGGGCGTGGTCGTCCTCACGTCCGGCCTCCTCTCGTGGTACGTCTTCGGCGCCGTCCTCACCGGTGTGCTCCCCGTCGTCCTCGCGGCCGCGGTAGCTCTCGCGCTCCTCGCGTACCCCGAGTGGTACGTCATCGACGCCGCGGGCGTTCTGATGGGCGCGGGTGCGGCCGCGCTCTTCGGCATCAGCTTCGGCGTCCTCCCCGCCGTGGTGCTCCTCCTCGTCCTCGCCGTCTACGACGCCATCTCCGTCTACGGCACGGAACACATGCTTGATCTCGCCGAGGGCGTGATGGACCTCCGCATCCCCGTGGTGCTCGTGGTCCCGACCACGCTGTCGTACTCGCTCCTCGACACCGATTTCGCGGGCGCGAACGACGTACACGAGGGAGACGAGGGCGAAGTGACTGCGGACGGGGGAGACGTAGCCGACGCCGAGGGGACGTCAGAAGTCACGGAGGAGAGTACGAACGACCGTGGAGACGAGACCGGAGAGGAGTCGGTCCGGGACGCCTTCTTCATCGGTCTGGGCGACGCCGTCATGCCGACGGTGATGGTCGCCAGCGCGGCGTTCTTCTCGCCGGCCGCCTCGCTCGGTGTGTCGGCACTCCCGTCGCTGAACGTCCCCGCGTTGACGGCGATGGTCGGGACGTTCATCGGCTTCTTCGTCCTCATGTGGGCGGTGATGAAGGGCCGGGCACACGCGGGGCTCCCGCTCCTCAACGGCGGCGCTGTCGGCGGCTACCTGCTCGGCTCGCTCGTCGCGGGCGTCCCGCTCGTGGAGGCGCTCGGGCTCGCCCCGTATCTGTAAGAGTCGGCGTGGCGAACAGACGGCACGCTCGGCGAAAGAACGGGACGGCGTGCCGTACACCCGCTGACGCCCCGTCGCTGTGGTTACAGCGTCACGGACGCGGATGGCCGCGGCCTGGGATAAAAACTCTCGGACGGTCGAACCTCGGAGGCCGCCCCCGTCAGGCCGGGCCAGCGTGACCCGACCGGACCTTTACCGCCATACCCGTCCCGAAGTCCGCCATCGCGTCGGCGGAGAGTTCGGCACGGCCGACAGCGAGCAGCGCGTCCGACTCGTCCACGACGACGACCTCGTCGCCGGGTCGAATCCTCGGGTCGACGTCGCGGACGAACTTCGCGAAGGCGTTCTTGCCGTCGCGGACGAACGGTTCGGACTCCTCGCCGACGACCACGCGGTACGCGGGTGGGTCGAGCGCAGCGAGCAGCCGTCGCCCACCCTCGACGCCGAGGGTGAATCGTCCGTCGACGGCGTAGGTGACCACCCGTCCGGCGTCGGCGTGGACCTGGCTGGGCCGTCCGCTCGACGTCCGGTCGATGCGGAGCGCCTCCGCCTCGGGAAAGAGCGCGGCACCCGCACCGCGGCCGAACTGGTAGTCGGCGACCGTCCGGAGTTGGCGGCGGTCGCGCTCGTCCGCGTCTGTCATGTCCCCGTCTCGCCGGGGTGCGGACAAAACCCTTCGGCTTCGGTTCGCTCGTCTGTCCCGTGCTGGCACGCCTGGTCGAGACAGAAACCCATATATGACGACTCACCCTTGGTCGGACGTGAACCTCAGACTCGCCCTCGCCGGCGTCTGTCTCCTGCTGGCGAGCAGCGGCCTCTTCGCCGCGAGCAGTGCTCCCCAAAGTCTCCCCGCTCTCCTCGCCACCGCCGCCGCCGTCGGTGCGACCGCTGCCGTCGCGCGGTTCGGCATCGGCCGCGACGCCACCCGGTAGTCGGACACCTCCGCTCCCACCCCGTTCGGTCCGTTCTTCTCGTCCCTGAGGTAGTCGTGCGCGTCGAGAGCGTCGAACGCACCGAGACGCGTCGTTACAGGAGGAAGGTGTCCTGCCGCTCCGAGAGGTCCAAGAACGCGTCGGTCGCCTCGACGAGTTCGTCGGCGGTCGACTCCTTGAACGCCATCACCTCGACGCGGACGCCCTCGTGGCGGAGGTGCGAACAGAGCCGCGAGAAGTCGCCGTCGCCGGTACAGAGAACCATGGTGTCGACGTGGGAGGCGAGCGTGACCGCGTCGAGGCTCATCCCGACGTCCCAGTCGGCCTTCTTCGACCCGTCGCCGAACGTCTTGATGTCCTTGATCTTCGTCTCGAAGCCGATGTCGACGAGCGCGTCGAAGAATCGCTCCTCGTCGGGCGAGTCCGCGCGGATGACGTAGGAGATGGCGCGAACCAGTTCCCGTCCGGAGACGGCCTTGTCGAGGAGGCTGGAGTAGTCGATGTTCCGCGAGTAGAGGCTGTGAGCGGAGTGATAGAGGTTCTGTGCGTCGACCAGCACCGCGACCCGCTGGTGTGGGTGAATCTCGGTCATTGCCCAACGACGCGGCCCCCACAGACTAACGGTTGTCGGTCCGAGTAGCACGTGAGGGGTCGGTGTATGCGGGTGGGTGCGGTTCTCCGAGAGGGCGAGCGGTCGGGGCAATCGGTGTCTCGGCCGATGGTGCGTGAGGTAGTGCCGTCGAGAAGGGTGGTGAATCGAGAAGACCGGGACGGTACACGAACGCGGTGGGCCGCGGCCTCACCCTCCCCAGCCGATTCGCTCCTTCCCTCCGGTCAGTCACTCATCCCTCGCGCGTGAGTCACGCGGCAAGCCCGCGTGACGTCACGCGCCACCGCCCCGACTCGTACTGTGGCGGCCGGTGCGTGAGCATGAACGACTGAAGGGGCGGAACGAACGCGCGAGGGTCACGGCCGGACTCCGTCCCGGCCGAATTGGTTGGTCTTCGTGAACGAGCAGAGTGAGTGAACGAACGGCTCGGAGCAACTCCGTTGCTCCGGTGGGCGAGGCTGCGGTCCATCGCGCCCGTGTACTGTGCGAATACTGTCCCCTCTCGCTTCCCTCGATGAGTACAGTCTCCGCCCATCGCGTCCGTCAGCACCCGGTCCCAATCTCGTCCACCCGATAGTTTCGTCAATCGTTCCCGCAAGCTATAACAGGGGGAACGCGCGTGTATGGTAGTGTGAACCGACCTGCGTCCGACGCGACTGGCCCCTCGGTAGTGCCGGGAGCCCCGCGTGGGTCGACGCCGCCGAAACCGAAAAAACGCGTTTTCTGACGCTCGTGGCGGGAGTGGCGACCCGTTTCGGGCGATTTTCGAGAGGTTAGCAGTGACAGGTTCGAGACCATCCGACACGACCACCACCAATCCACAACCATGACGATAGACGAATTCCGCGGCGTGTACCCGGCGATGTGCACGCCGTTCCACGAGGACGACAGCATCGACTTCGAGACCCTTCGCGCGGACGCCCGACGACTCGTCGACGCCGGCGTCGACGGCCTCGTCCCGGTCGGCTCCACGGGCGAGTCCGCGACACTCAGCCACGACGAACACATCGAGGTCGTCGAATGCGTCGTCGGAGAGGTCGGCGACGAGGTGCCGATTATCGCGGGCTCCGGTTCGAACAACACCCGCGAGGCGCTCGACCTCTCGCAGCGCTCCGCCGACGCGGGCGCGGACGGCCTGCTCCTCATCTCGCCGTACTACAACAAGCCCGAACCGGCCGGGTTCGTCGAGCACTACCGGACGATTGCGGACGCGGTCGACCTCCCGCAGATCGTCTACAACGTCCCCTCGCGGACGGGGCGGAACATCCTACCCGACACGGCCGTCGAACTCGCGTCCCACCCGAACATCCAGGGGTACAAGGCCGCCAGCGGCGACCTCAACCAGATCTCCGAGGTCGTCGAGCGCACGCGCGACGAGGACTTCCAGGTCCTCTCGGGCGACGACGGTCTCACCCTCCCCGTCATCTCGGTCGGCGGGACGGGCACCATCAGCGTCGCGGCCAACATCGAGCCCGCGCAGACGGTGGCGATGGTCCACGCCGCGCTCAACGGCGACTACGAGCGGGCGCGTGAACTCCACCACCGCCTCGCGCCGCTGTTCCGTCAGCTGTTCGTCGAGACCAACCCCATCCCGGTGAAGGAGGCGATGGGCATCCGCGGGTACAGCGAACCGCACCTCCGTCTGCCGCTGACGCGGCTCTCGGAGGAGCACGTGGCGGACCTCGAACGGGTCCTCGACGACCTCGAACAGGAGCGGGTCGCCGCGGAGGCCGACCAGTGAGCGAGGTCCCTCGAGTCGCGGTGACGGGCGCGACCGGTCGGATGGGGGGCGAACTGCTCGCGCTCGCGTCGGCCCGCGAGGACCTCGACCTCGTGCTCGCAGTGAGTCGCTCGGCGGGGGACGAGAACGAGGATACGGAGGAAATCGAGGGCGTCCCTATCGGCGACGCCGACGCGCTGGGACGGCTACTCGTCGAGAACGACGTCGACGTCCTCGTCGACTTCACCGCGCCGGGGTCCAGCGCCGAGTACGTCGCCGCCTGCGCCGACGCCGAGGTGGCCGCCGTCGTCGGTACGACGGGCTTCTCGGAGGACGAGGAGGCGACGCTCCACCGGGCCAGCGAGTCGGTCCCCGTCCTGAAGGCGTCGAACTTCTCGCGCGGCATCGCGGCCCTCCGCCGGGCGGTCCGCGAGGCCGTCGCGGCGCTCCCCGGCTTCGACGTCGAAGTCACCGAGACGCACCACAACGGCAAGCGCGACGCCCCGTCGGGGACGGCGAACACGATTCTGGACGACATCGACGAACTCCGTTCGTCGGTCCACCAGACGTCGTCGGGTGACATCGACGAGGGACGCGGCGACCACCCGCGCGTCCACGGCCGCGAGGGCGACCAGCCCCGCGAAGCGGGCGAAATCGGCGTTCACGCCCGCCGCGCCGGTGGCATCCCCGGCGAGCACGACGTGCTCCTGGGCGGGGACCACGAGTACCTCTCGCTGTCCCATACGGCGCTCGACCGGGGCGTGTTCGCCGACGGCGCGCTCGACGCGGCTGTCTGGCTCTCTGGGAGAGAGGCAGGATGGTACGACTTCGGTGCCGTAATCAACGATGAGGAGTGAGTGAGACGCATGACACTCCAGACCGAGGTCGAATCCCTCTGGGAACGGTACGCCGCGGACGAGGTCGACGCGGAGTCGACCACCGCGTCGGAGATCGAGACGCTCGACGCGTTCCTCGCTGCCCTCGAATCGGGGGAGGCGCGCGCCGCCGAGAAGACCGGGTCCGACGTCGAAAGCTGGGAGGCGAACGCGTGGGTCAAGCAGGGTATCCTCCTCAACTTCGGCCTGCGCGAGACCCACCCCCGCGAGTACGGCGACGTGACGTACCACGACGTCCTCCCCCTCCGGGAGACGGACGACCTCGCCGACAAGGGGACGCGAAACACGCCCGACGGGACCGTCATCCGGCGCGGGGCCTTTTTAGGCCAGGACTGCATCATGATGTCGCCCTCGTTCGTCAACATCGGTGCGTACGTCGGCGACGGCACGCTCGTCGACTCCTGTGACACCGTCGGCTCCTGCGCGCAGATCGGCGAGGACGTCAAACTCGGCGCGAACACGCTCATCGGCGGCGTCCTCGAACCGGTCGAGGACGCGCCGGTCGTCCTCGAAGACGGCGTCTCGCTGGGTGCGGGCTGTCGAGTCACCTCCGGGTTCCGCGTGGGAGAGAACACCATCGTCGGCGAGAACACGCTTCTCACGCCGCGCATTCCGGTGTACGACCTCGTCGATGAGGAGGTCATCTACGGCCACCTCCCCTCGGAGCGCCGGGCGTTCACCCGGATGGTCGAGTCCTCCATCGGCGACCACGACCTCTTCGCCGGGAGCGCGTACAAACCCGCCGTCGTCGCTCTCGACATCGAGGACGACACGCGCGACGCCACGAGACGGGAGGAGGCTCTGCGGGAATGAGCACGGGGACGGGCGAGGGAGAAACGGCCCCCGATGGTGAGAGCGAGAGCGAGAACCCGCCGGTCCGACGGCTGTCGGCGTGGGACGCCGCCGACCTGGAGGAACTGGCCGCCACCTACGAGACGCCGCTGTACGTGATGGACCTCGGACGCGTTCGCGAGAACTGCCGCCGCCTCCGGGAAGCGTTCCCCGACGCGGACGTCCGGTACGCCGCGAAGGCGCACACCGGCCGGGCGGTCTTCGAAGCCGTCCGCCAGGAAGGCCTCGGCATCGAGTGCGCCTCCGCGGGCGAGGTCGAGCGCGCGTTCGCCGCCGGGGCGAGCGGGTCGGAGGTGCAGTACACCGCGGTCAACCCGCCGGACGGGGACCTCGACCTCGTCGTCCAGCGGTGGGAAGACGACCCAGACCTGACGGTCACGGTCGGCGCGCGCGACACCGTCGAGCGCCTCCGCGAGCGGGGGTTCGACGGACGGCTCTGCGTCCGCGTCAACCCCGGCGTCGGCGCGGGCCACCACGCGAAGGTGACGACCGGCGGCCACGCCAAGTTCGGCGTCCCGTACTCCGAGGCCGAGTCGGTGGTGCTCGACGCGCGCGACGACTTCGACGTCGTCGGCATCCACGCCCACGCGGGGTCGGGAATCTCGGGCGACGACCTCTCGGCGCACCGAGAAGTCGTCCGACGGATGGGTGACCTCGCTCGGGCCGTCGAGGAGGAAACCGACCTGGAGTTCGTCGACGTCGGCGGGGGCTTCGGCGTCCCCTACCGGGAGGACGAACCCGCCCTGGACCTCCCCGCCGTCGCCGAGGCGACCCGCGAAGCGCTCGGCGACGTGGACGCCCAACTCGCCGTCGAACCGGGACGGTACGTCGTCGCCGACGCGGGCGTGCTGCTGGCGACGGTGAACACCGTGAAAGAGTCCGAAGAGTACGAGACGGTCGTCGGCATCGACGCCGGCATGACGACCCTGCTCCGCCCGGCGATGTACGACGCGTACCACGCCATCCGGAACCTGTCAGCAGGCGAGGATAGAAACGCAACGTCCGTCACGGTCGCTGGACCTATATGCGAGACGAGCGACGTGCTATGTGAGCACAGACCGCTCGCCGCTCCCGCGCGAGGCGACGTCCTCGCGGTCGGGAACGCGGGCGCGTACGGCTACGAGATGGCGTCGACGTACAACTCCCGGCCGCGGCCCGCAGAGGTCGTCCTCGACCCGGAGCCCCGTCTCGCCCGCCGACGCGAATCGCTCGCGGCACTGACCGAGCTAGAACAATGACGCACCACCGCCAAACCGTCCCATTCGAGAAGTACCACGGGACCGGCAACGACTTCGTCGTCGTCGACGCCGACTATCCCGTTCCGAACCGACCGGTCTTCGCGACCACGTACTGCGACCGAACCACCGGCGTCGTCGATTCGAGTTCAGAGACCGTCGGCGCCGACGGCGTCCTCTTCCTCGCGTTGGAGTCGAGCTACGACCCGCCGCGGGTGGTCATGACGCTCGTCCAGCCGGACGGCTCCGTCGCCGCCATGTGCGGCAACGGCGCCCGCTGTGCGGCCGCGTGGGCGCGGAACCGAACCGGCGCCGACGTCGTCATGATCGACACGCCCGCGGGGACCCGCCGGGCCGTCCTCGACGGCGACGAGGTCACCGTCGAGATGGGCGTCCCCTCGTTCGAACCGCGCGACGTTCCACTCGCGCGGGACGAACCGCTCGTCGAGGAGCGGGTCGAGGGCCTCACCGTCACCGCGGTGGACACGGGCGTCCCCCACGCCGTCGCGTTCGTCGAGAGCGTCGACGACGTCGACCTCGAATCGGTCGCGCCGCCGATCAGACACGCCGACCTGTTCCCGCGGGGGACGAACGTCACCGTCGCCTCGGAGACCGAGGACGGCTTCCGCCAGCGGACGTTCGAGCGGGGCGTCGAGGGCGAGACGCGCTCCTGCGGGACGGGTGCGGTCGCCGTCGTCGCCGTCGCGAAACGGCTCGGGCTAGTGGGTGACGAAGAGGTCCGGGTCTCACCGCCCGGCGGCGACCTGATGATTCGCGTTCCGGACCGGGAGGAGGCGACGCTCCGAGGGCCCGTGGTACGGGACTTCGAGGGCGAACTCGAAACGGTCCCGACGCCCGAGCCGTGACCGCGGCCGGGTTCGACCCCGTCGACTTCCTCACGAGCGCGGTCCGGATCGACTCCACCGACGAGGACGTCGCGGAGATGCGCTCCTTCCTCGTGGAGACGCTCGAATCCAGAGACGTCAAGGTGACCGTCGACGACGCCGGCAACACCCTCGCCTCGAAGGGGTCCCCGTCCGAGGACTGCACGCGACACGTCGTCCTCAACACGCACATCGACACCGTCCCCCCGCACGTGCCGTTCGAGCGCGACGGCGACGTCGTTCGCGGGAGAGGTTCGTGTGACGCGAAGGGGCCGCTCGCGGCGCTTCTCTCCGCGTTTCTGGCCGTGGACCCCGGCGACGCCCGCCTCACCCTCGCGGTCACCCCCGACGAGGAGGTGCTGTCGACGGGCGCGGCCGCGCTCGACCTCGACGGCGACCTGTACGTCGTCGGCGAACCGACCGACCTCGACGTCTGCACCGCGGCGAAGGGTCGGTTTCAGGGGACGCTCTCGCTCGCGGGGAGCGCGGCCCACGCGGCCGAACCCGACTCGGGCGTGAACGCCGTCGCCGCGCTCGAATCGGTCCTGAAAGTCGTCCGCGAGTTCGACGCCCACCGCGAGGCCCATCCCGAGTTGGGGTCGGCGACGCTCACCCCGACGGTGGTCGACGGCGGCGCGGCGACGAACCAGGTGCCCGCCGAGTGCGCGCTCGTCGTGGACCGGCGGAGCGTCCCGCCCGAGACGGCCGAGGGGTTCCGAAGCGCGTTCGAGGCGGCGGTGCGGGAGGCCGTTCCCGCGGAGGTCGGTGTCGCGTTCGCGCTCACGGACCGCCCGACACCCTTCCTGGAGGCGTTCGCGACCGACCCCGACCACGAACTCGTCCGGACGCTGTCGGCGGCGGCGAGAGATGCCGGGGGGCGCGGAGGGGTGCGACCGTTCACCGCCGCGACGGAGGCGTCGTACTTCGCCCCCGCGCCGACGGTCGTCTTCGGTCCCGGCGTGCTGGCGGACGACGAGGGTGCGGTGGCGCACGCCGACCGGGAGTACGTCTCTCTGAGAGACGTCCGCCGGGCGGCCGAGGCGCTGACCGACGCGCTCTCGTCGCTCGTCGCCGAGGGCGAGGACTGACCGACGCGCGGCGTCGCGCGTCTGATCCATCGGCGCGCATCCGAGCCATCGGCGCGACGTGAGTCGGAGTCCGAGCCGTCAGCGAAAAAGCGTAAGTCCGATACCGGCGGGCGGTCTCTCTCTCCGCATGTACGAAGCCGTCTACGCCACACCCGGCGGTGAGACGACCGTCGCGCGGTACGCCCACGCGGCCGCCCGGTACGGCTACGACGGCGTCGTCGTCCGCGCCACGAGCGCGCCAGACGAGGGGTATCGGGAGGCGTACCGGCGCGTCCGCGAACGGTTCGGAACCGACGTCGTCGACGGCGTCGAAGTCGTCGCCGACACCCCGGAGTCGGCGGCGGGGGCCGTCGGCTCACAGCGCGGGTCGCGGACGCTGCTCCTCGTTCGGGGTGGGACGAACAGACTCAACCGGTTCGCCGTGGAGCAAGCGCGGGTCGACGTGCTCACCCGCCCGTTCGACGGGAACGACGGGGACGGCGACGTGAACCACGTCCTCGTGAAGGCCGCCCGCGACAACGGCGTCCGAATCGAGTTCGGCCTGGGGCCGGTCCTCCGGCTCGACGGGGGCCGGCGGGTCAAAGCACTCAGAAAGCTCAGAAAGCTCCGCGAACTCGTCGAGGCGTACGACGCTCCGTACGTCGTCAGCGCGACGCCTCGCTCACACCTCCAGTTGCGTGCGCCGCGCGAACTCGACGCCCTCGGCGAGGTTCTCGGCTTCGAAGCCGGAGCGATGAAAGAGGGGCTCCGCGAGTGGGGTCGGCTCACCGAGCGAAACCGTCACCGACTGTCCGAGTCGTTCATTGCCCCGGGCGTCGAACGTGGTCGGTATGAAGAAGACGCTTGAGGAACACGCCGCGCGCTTCTCGGATCTGGCGACGGAGTACGACGACAACTCGTCCGAAGAGTACCTCGCCTGCTGTGACCTCGTCGTCGAACACGCCGCGCCCGGGCCCGACGACGTCGTCCTCGACCTGGGGACCGGGACGGGCGCCATCGCGCTCGCGCTCTCCGCGCGGGCCGGGCGCGTGGTCGGACGCGACATCAGCGAGGGGATGCTCGACCAGGCGCGGGAGAAAGCCCGCGAACGAGGTATCGAGAACGTCGAGTTCGGCTACGGCGAGTTCCGCGACCCGCGCTTCGAAGGAGACGTCGACGTCGTCACCTCGAACTTCGCGCTGCACCACCTCTCGGACGAGGAGAAACGCGAGGCGGTGGAGGTCATCGCCGGCCTCGGCCCGCGTCGACTGGTACTCGGCGACGTGATGTTCTTCGACGAGGCCGACCCCGACGACCCCTTTTACTCCCCCGAGGTGGACGACCCCGCGACGGTCGGGACGTTGGCCGACATCTTCACCGACTCCGGCTTCGCGCTGACCGCCGTCGAGCGCGTCCACGACCAGGTGGGCGTGCTGGTCGGCGAACGGGCCGGCGAACGAGCGGACGAGTGAGGGAGAGGGAGCGATGACCCGATGAAACACCTCCCGAAGCACCTCCGCCCGCGGTGGCGGTACCTCGCCGTCGAACTGGAGGGGTGGCCGGACGCCTCCCTCTCCCGGGGCGCGTTCCAGCGCGAGGTGTGGTACGCCGCGCAGAACCTCGTCGGCGACGTCGCGAGCGCCGACGCGGACCTCACCGTCCTCGGCTTCGAGTTCCACCAGGGAAGGGGCGAGACGCTGGTTCGGGCCCGCCGGGACGAGGTCGGCGTCGCGCGTGCGGTACTCGCGTGCGTCGATTCGGTGGACGGTCACCCTCTCGGGATTCGCGTCCGCGGGGTGTCGGGGACGGTCCGTGCCGCTGAGGAAAGGTATTTAAATCGCCGACCCGGAAATCCCGAGGAGAGAACCGTCGTAGCCGATGGAGACGCTCGGTCGGCCGTGGCCCGTCCACCCGTCGTCGACGTGGCCGACCCGGGCGGCTTCACGGGTACGACCGAACTCGATTTCGAGTGACACGGTACTAACACGCAACACGACACTATGCAGGGACAAGCCCAACAGCAGGCGTACGACCGCGGAATCACGATCTTCTCACCTGACGGCCGTCTGTATCAGGTCGAGTACGCCCGTGAAGCCGTCAAGCGGGGGACAGCGAGCATCGGCATCCGGACACCGGAGGGGGTCGTCCTCGCCGCCGACAAGCGTTCGCGCTCCCCGCTGATGGAACCGACGAGCGTCGAGAAGATTCACAAGGCCGACGACCACATCGGCATCGCATCGGCCGGTCACGTCGCGGACGCGCGCCAGCTCATCGACTTCGCGCGCAGACAGGCACAGATAAACCAGCTCCGGTACGGGGAGCCCATCGGCATCGAGACGCTCACCAAGGAGATAACCGACCACATCCAGCAGTACACGCAGGTCGGCGGCGCCCGCCCGTTCGGGGTTGCCCTCCTCATCGCGGGCGTCGAGAGCGGCACGCCCCGGCTGTACGAGACCGACCCATCGGGGACGCCGTACGAGTGGAAGGCCGTCTCCATCGGCGCCAACCGCGGCGACCTCCAGGAGTACCTCGAAGAGTCGTACACGGACGAACTCTCGCTCGACGAGGGCGTCGAACTCGCGCTGAAAGCCATCGCCTCGACGAACGACGACGAACTCGCCCCCGAGGGCGTCGACGTCGCGAAGGTCCCCGTCGAGGAGCCCGTCTTCGAGGAGCTCTCGAACGACCACGTCGAGAGCCACCTCGCCGAACTCGACCTCCTCCCGAGCGAGGACGAAGAGGGAGACGAGGCCGCCTGACGCGGCGGGCCGACATTCTCTCGGGCAGAAAAGCCGACCGAACTCCGATTCCGGTCGATTCGGCGATTCGACGACGGTCTTCTTCAGCGGTCGTCCGAAGTAGCCGCTCGCCTCTGACCGGCGCTCGTGAGGTCAGTCCCGAGTCGATTCCGACTGTCGCCGCCCCGGAAGCGACGACCGGGGCACGGACACGACGGCCCGCCTCAGAGGTCGTACTCCTCGTACGCGAGGTTCATCAGCCACTGTGAGAACGCGTCGCTGTTCGAGTTGACCTCCTCCTCACCGATGAACGGGGAGAGCAGGTCGCCCGCCATCAGGAGGGAGAACTCGAGGTCGCGCGGGGCGGGTTCGAGGTAGTACGTGTTGTGCCCGTCGTAGACGGTGCTGGATCGCTGAATGAGCCCGAACCCTTCGAGCTTCTCCGCGATTCGACTCCCCTTGCGCGAGGAGATGTCCAGCGCCTTCCAGAAGTCGCTCTGGTGGATCCCACCCTCCTCGCGGATGAGTTCGAGTGCCCGACGCTCGTCGTCAGCGAGTTCCGCCTCGGCTTCGGCCGCGCTCATACAGAGTGGACGGCTCGCGCACGGTTTAAACTTGACCTTCGTCCGTCTCGACGGCTCCGCCCCCGTCCGTGTCGACCGGCTCGTAGGCGGCCTCACACGGTGGACCAGGGGCGAACTGGTAGCCGACGCGACCGTCGTCGAACACCGTCACCAGCGACGACGACCGGGTCCCGAAGTTCCCCTCGGGACCCTCGCTGTGGACGCAGACGCCGTAGTCGTGGTCGGCGAGGACCGCCTTCGCGCGGTCGAGCCAGTCGTCGTGTCCCTCGTCGGGCCCCGGCCAGAGTGCTTCTTGGACCCGCGCGGCGTTGTCGCCCTGTTCGGGACCCATCTCGGGACGGCGTTCCGGCTCGAAGAACTCGCCGTCCGCGCCGACGTTGACGACGACGTGCACTCCCGGTGAGAGGTTCCGAACGCGGAGTCGGCCGTCCCACTCGAGGAGGATAGCCGCGCTCGAATCGGCGAGGACGAGGTTGAAGCCGTCGTACCGGTGTTCACGGACCGCGCGCTCGACGAGTCGGGCTGCCTCCTCGGCGGAGTTCGTCCCCAGCGCGTCGCGGACGAGCAGCCCCCGGGAGCGCTCGCCGCCCCCGTCGACCTCGACCCATCGGTTCGTGATGCCGACGAAGACGCCGGCGTCGTTCACGCCGATCCACGTCCCCCGGCCTCCACGTCGAGCGGGGCGACGAAGCTCGGCGAGCCGTGTCGACGGGTCGGCGGTTCGGACGGTCGGTCCAGCGCCTCGTCACGGTTCGCCGCAACGACCACCGGGGCGTCGTCGAACGCCTGCCACGCGAGGGTAAGGGTACACACGCGACGGCGTAGGGGGGCGGTACGCATAAGCCTCCGCTCCGAGCCGAAGGGCCGGACCCGGATTCAAGTACGATGCCGCGGCCACCGACGAGGGTGACGTAGGAGGAGCGGGTGGGCGCTCAGCGAAACGGCGACACGCCGCCCACCCGAGCGGTCGTGTCGTCTGTTCGCCCCTTTCGCCGATGAGCCGCCGCTACGGCAACTCGTCGCCCGCGTTCCGCATCGTGTGGGCGACGCGGACGGCGGCGACGTTCTCGGGGACGTCGTGGACACGGACGATGTCGGCGCCACGGTCGGCGGCGAGTGCGGTCGCGGCGACCGTCGCGGGTCCACGTTCGCCGCTGTCCCGGTCGACGAGCCCGTACATCGATTTGTGGGAGTGCCCGACGAGGACCGGGCAGCCGAGCGCGTGGAACTCGTCGACGCGGTCGAGGAGTTCGAAGCTCTCCGCGGCGCGCTTCCCGAAGCCGATGCCGGGGTCGACGATGACGTTCTCCCGTGGGATGCCGGCCGACTCCGCGCGGAGCACCGTCTCGGTGAGTTCCGCGATGACGTCGCCGACGACGTCGTCGTACTCGACGACGTTGTCCGGGTCGACGGGTGCGTCGATGGAGTGCATCACGACGACCGGCACGTCGCGCTCGGCGACGAGAAAGCGCATCTCGGGGTCGTCCAGCCCGGTCACGTCGTTGATGATGTCGGCACCCGCGTCGAGCGCCGCCTCGGCCACGGCCGCCTTCCGGGTGTCGACGGAGACGAGCGCATCGAGCGAGGTGATCGCCTCGAGAACGGGAACGATCCGATCGATCTCCTCCTCGACCGACACCGGCTCCGCCCCCGGTCGGGTCGACTCGCCGCCGACGTCGATGATGTCGACGCCGGCGGCGACCATCTCCCGTGCCCGTTCGACCGCGTCGTCTGGGTCGTGGTGTTCGCCGCCGTCGTGGAACGAGTCCGGGGTGACGTTGAGGATACCCATGACCGCCGTCCCCTGCGACCAGGGGTAGTCGACGGACGACGCGGCGTGCCCGCCCGAGGGTCCGTCGACGTACAGATCGAGCTGTGTCCGCAGGCGCTTTCTCACGTCGTCGAGACCGTACGGTACCGGGTCGAGTGCGTCGACGAGCGCCGTGAACTGCGAGCACGTCCCCATGAGGACGACCGAGGAGAGTTCGCCGTCGCTCTCGTGGCCGGAGACGACGCAGTTACCGCCCACCCGAATCATCTCGCGCTGGAGGGCCGCTGCTTGGCGCTGTTCGACTCTGGTCTCGACCACCCGGTGAACCGCATCCGAACGCGCTTCGGCTGCCGACCCGGTCGGAACGGACGCGTGGTCGAACACCGAGGCCGCGTCCTCGAGGTCCCGAACGCGCTTCTCGACGACGTGCCGCGTCCACGTCGTCCGGGCCTCACCGACACAGAAGAGCGACCCGGTGACGAGGACGCAGTCGTCCGGGTTCGCGCGGCGCTGTGCGACTTCGACCGCCGACGCCACCGTGTCACCGGCGGTGACGTCGTCGACGCCGACCGACTCGAAGACACGAGCGAGTATCTCCGGCGTCTCCGCCCGGTCGATGTTCGGTCGGCAGGTGACGACGCTGTCGGGGGTCGGGAGCGCCGTCACCATTCCCCTGTGGTCCTTGTCGTGCATCGCAGCGAACACCAGGTGCAGGCGGTCGTAGTCGAACTCCCGGAGGACCGACGCGACCTGCTCGCACGCGCCCGGGTTGTGCGCGCCGTCGAGTACGACGAGCGGTTCGCGCGACATCACCTCGAACCGGCCCGGCCAGTGCGCCCCTCTGAGGCCGCGAACGACCATCTGTTCGGTGAGGTCGACGTCGAGTCGGTCGGCCACCTGCCGCGCGAGAACGACGGCGACGCCGGCGTTCTGTGCCTGGTGTGCGCCCACGAGTGCGAGCGGCGACTCGACACGCCAGCCGTCGCCCTCGACCGTCACGCGCGCTTCGAGCGTCGATCCCTGCCCCTGCCCGTGCCCGTGATACGCCGTCGTCACGTCAGGTGCGTCGTCCGGGGGCGTTCCGTCGACCACGCTGGCGTCGCCGACACGGACGATATTAGGGGCTTGCTCGCGGATAGTCGCCAGCGCGGTCCCGGTCGCCGCAGTCACGAGTGGGCCGTCAGCCGGGGCGACGGCCGCCTTCGTCGCCGCAATCTCCTCGACGGTGTCTCCCAATACCTGGGTGTGTTCCAGCGTCACGTTGGTGACCGCCGAGGCGACCGGGTCGACGACGCTCGTCGCGTCGAGTTCCCCACCCATGCCGACTTCGAGGACGGCGACGTCGACCTCGACGCGGCCGAACTGCCAGAGCGCGAGCGCGGTCACGGTCTCGAAGAACGTGAGCGGCTCGCCCGCAGCGGCACGGTCGACGAGATACGGCTTCGCCTCCTCGACGAACGCACGGACGGCGCGTTTCGGGATTCGGCGACCGTCGACGGTGACGCGCTCGCGGAGACTATCGAGGTGCGGAGAGGTGTACAGACCGACAGAACAGTCAGACTCCCGGAGCAGAGACGCGACCATTCGGGCAGTGCTTCCCTTCCCGTTCGACCCGGCGATCTGGACGAACGCGACGTCCTCGTGAGGGTCGCCCAGATGTTCGAGGAGGCCCCGGACCGCTTCGGTTCCGGGTTTCATCCGGAACCGACGCAGGTCGAAGAGGAAGTTCACCGCCTCGTGGTACTCCATATCCCGGCCACGCGGTGCCCCTCTGTTAATGCTTCCCCTTCGGTCGGTTCCGATGAAGAGCACGGAGCGGCCGGGTGGTCGACGACTCCTGTCGGGCCGGTCAGTCGTCGCCGATTTGGACGACGAGGACGGGCTGGGAGGCGTTTTCGACGACCCGCTCCGTGACGCTTCCCATGTTGACGAGTTTGTCCCGTCCCGTCCGTCCGTGCGTGCCGATGACGATGAGGTCGATCCCCTCCTCGTCGGCGTACCGAAGGATCTCCGAGTGTGGGACGCCGTCGCGGACCACCGTCGTCGTCTCAACGTCCTCCTCGGCGGCCCGCGTTTCGACGGTTTCGACCGCCGTTTCGGCGCTCTCGGTCAGGGTCGCGAGGATGTCGTCCTGCTGGTCGTGGTCCGCAGAGAGGTAGACGCGCCGGTCGACAACCGACAGGGCGTGCAGGCGCGCTCCTCGGTGCTTCGCGATGTCGAGCGCGTGGGCCAGCGTGTCGTTCGTGCCAGCACTTCCGTCGGTCGGAACGAGGATGTCGTCGTACATCTCGTCCGGGACTCTCGTCCGCGGCGGTTATAAGCTGAGGTGTCGCCGACGCCCCCAGGGAAATCGTGCGCACGGCGGTCGACAGCGAAACGCCGAAGAGAAACGGAGAGACCGAATATCCGGGTCGTTACTCGGCCACCAGCGGCTGTTCGTCCGCCGAGCCATCCGACGTCGATACGCTCGGACTCGACGCCGACTCCTCGGTCACCGGTTCGGCAGTCGCCCGGTCCGGCGGCAGTTCCTCGCTGGATCGCTCAACGAGGACCGCACAGTCCGCCCGGTCGACGACGCGGCTGGTCACCTGACCCGCGCAGACGGCACCGCCGGTCGTCTCGCGGCCGGAGGGCCCGAGGAGAACGAGGTCGGCACCGACGCGTCGGGCCTCGCCGACGATCTCAGCGTGCGGAACGCCGCGTCGGACGGTCCCGTCCGCATCGACGCCGGCCCGGTGCGCTCGCTCGGCGGCGCGCATCGACGCCCGTTTGGCCCGTTCGCGCGCCCCGCTCACCCGGTCGCTTCGATCGGTTGCCTCCGCCGACAACGCGGTCGGACCGTCCACGATGCCGAGCACCCGGAGGTTCGCATCCCACGTGTCGGCGAGTTCGATGGCGCGCTCTGTGAGTCGTGTCGTCTCCGCGGTGTCGTCGACGGGCACGAGGACAGTGTCGTACATACCTCGTTGTTACCGTCCAGGTACTTCAACCCCAAAACGGGATTCACGCCCGTCGAGCCTTGATTCAGCCGCGGAGCCCGATAAAAACCAGTTTGGAAAGATACCATAATATAAAAATGCGAGGGAGTCCCACGCGTGGGCGCCCGGTCGAGCGCCGTGCCAATCGGGGTGGTCTCGCCTCACGCGTCGCGCCTCGATACGACTCTCGACGATCTGGAGACACTAATCGTGGCGGAAACACCGTGTCGGCTCTGCCGACACGAACTTCACGCACGCCTCCGCTAACGCTCAGTCGTGGCGGAAACACCGCCTCCCGGTGAACGCCATCGCCATCCCGTGTTCGTCGGCGGCGGCGATAACGTCCTCGTCGTTGACGCTCCCGCCCGGCTGGATGACGGCCTCGATACCCGACTCGGCGGCCTCCTCGATGCCGTCGGGGAACGGGAAGAACGCGTCGCTCGCCATCACGGCACCGTCGGCGGACTTGCCCTCGGCGTGTTCGTCGGCTTTCATCGCCGCGAGTCTCACCGCGTCGACGCGGGAGACCTGCCCCATCCCGACCCCGACCGTCTCGGTACCCGAAGTCAGGACGATGCCGTTGGACTTGACGTGCTTGAGGACGCGCCAGGCGAACAGCATCGACTCGACTTCCTCGTCGATGGGTTCGCGTTCGGTGACGACCGTCAGGTCCTCTCGGTAAGGCGCCCACGTGTCGCGCTCCTGGACGAGTCGGCCGCCGACGAGTCGCTTCTCCGTGAGGTGGTCCGTCACCTCCCCGAGGGGACCGACGTCGAGGACGCGGAGGTTCTTCTTCTCGGTGAGGACGTCCAGCGCGGCGTCGGAGTACGCCGGGGCGACGACGACCTCTTTGAACGACTCCGTGATGGCTTCGGCGGTGGCGACGTCGCACTCGCGGTTCAGGGCGACGATGCCGCCGAAGGCACTCATCGCGTCGGTCGACAGGGCGCGGTCGTACGCCGCGGCCAGGGACTCGGCGGTGGCACACCCCGCCGGGTTGGTGTGTTTGATGACCGCCGCCGCGGGCTCGTCGAACTCTTTTACCAGAGAGAGCGCGGCGTCGGCGTCGTTGTAGTTGTTGTACGACAGCGCCTTCGCGCCCTCGTTCAACTGCGTCGCGTGGACGACGTTCGCCTCCGAACAGGAGTCGTCGGCGTACACCGCGGCCTCCTGGTGGGGGTTCTCGCCGTATCTGAGTCCCGACACGCGGTCGTCGGAGGCGAGTCGTCGGTCGGGGAAGTCACCACCCTCGTCGCCGTCGACCGCCACGTCGTCGGCGGTCACCTCGACACGACCTTCGGCGAACCACCGCACGGCCCGGGGATAGGCCGTGAACTCCGCCTCGCGGAGGACGCGCGATTTCAGACTCGTCGCGTCGTCGTCCTCGTAGACGGGAACCGCCTCCTGGGTGACGATGGGGCCGGCGTCGACCTCTTCGGTGACCACGTGGACCGTACAGCCAGTCATGCGTACCCCCGCATCGAGCACCTGCTCGTGGGCGTCCGTGCCGGGGAACGACGGGAGGAGGGAGGGATGGACGTTCAGCGTCGTCGGCATCGCGTCGAGGAACTCGCTCGTGAGGACGCGCATGTAGCCGTCGAGACAGACGACGTCGAAGTCGTACCCCGACAGCCGCGAGGTGACCCGACGCTCGTGTTCCTCCCGGGAATCGTCACCGCGCTCGACGACCTCTGTGGGGATGCCGCGTTCGGAGGCCTCTTCGAGGACCGGGGCCCCCTCGCGGTTCGTCAGGACGACAGAGAGTTCGGCGCCGCCGGGTGCCCGGTCGGCGATGTGCAGGAGGTTTCGACCGCGATTGCTCGCCAGGCCAGCGATCTTGAGCATGTCTGTGAAACCTCGTGCAGACGGAAAAACAATTGCGGTCCCGGTCCGAAGAGTGTACACGAAAATGGATATTGACTGCGATGTCGCCCCGAGATACGGCCGTGAGTATGCACGAACCTGCTTCTCGGCATCGACACCCTTTTGCCGGCCCCACGGGCAGTTCCCGCCATGACCGAGCCCGAGTCCGCCGGACTGCCGCGAACGGACCCGCTGGCAGCGGTGTCACCGCTGGACGGCCGGTACGCCTCGCGCACGGAACCGCTCGTCCCGTACGCGAGCGAGTCCGCACTCATGCGCGCGCGCGTCGAAGTAGAGGTCGAGTACCTGATTGCCCTCGCCGACCTCGACGCGACCGACGTCACGCTCGACGAGTCGACGCGCGAGGTCCTCCGCGCTCTGTACGCGGCGTTCGACGCCGACGACGCCCGGTTGGTGAAGCAAATCGAGCGCGACGGGACGGCCGAGTACGCGGCGACCAACCACGACGTGAAGGCGGTCGAGTACTTCCTGCGCGTCCGACTCGCCGAACGCCTCTCCGACGCCGAGCACCTGTTCCCGTGGATTCACTTCGGCCTCACCAGCGAGGACGTCAACAACCTCGCCCAGCGCCTGCTCGTGAAGGGCGCGAGCGAGGAGGTGTTGCTCCCCGCGCTCGGGGAAGTCAGAGACGCCCTCGTCGAGATGGCCCACGAGCACCGCGCCCTCCCGATGCTCGCCCGCACCCACGGTCAGCCCGCGACGCCGACGACCTTCGGCAAGGAGATGGCCGTCTACGCCGCTCGGCTCGGCCGCGCGACGGGGCGAATCCGGCGCGCGACCGACAGCCTCGCCGGAAAACTCGCGGGCGCGTCGGGCGTGTACGCGGCTCACGTCGCGGCGTACCCCGACGTCGACTGGCGCGCCTTCTCGAAGTCGTTCGTCGAAAGGTTCGGCTTCGAACACCAGTCGCTCTCGACGCAGGTCAACCCGTGTGACGACCTCGCGGAACTGTTCGACGCCCTCAGGGGAGCCAACAACGCGCTCCTCGACCTCGACCGCGACATGTGGCTGTACGTTTCAGACAGGTACCTCGGCCAGGAGACGGTCGAGGGCGAGACCGGGTCGTCGACGATGCCCCACAAGGTCAACCCCATCGACTTCGAGAACAGCGAGGGGAACCTCTCGAAGGCCAACTCGGACCTGACGTTCCTGGCTGACTACGTCACCACCTCGCGGCTCCAGCGAGACCTCTCGGACTCGACGGTGAAGCGAAACGTCGGCGCGGCGTTCGCCCACAGCCTCATCGGGTACGGAAAGACCGAGACGGGGCTGTCGAAGGTCGTCCCGAACGAGCAGGTGATGCGCGAGGAACTGGAGTCGACGCCGGAGATTCTCGGCGAGGCCGTCCAGACCATCCTCCGGCGCGAGGGAGACACCGACGCGTACGAGCGGGTGAAAGCGCTCACCCGAGGACGGCGCGTGACGCTGTCGGACCTCCACGACCTGTTCGCGGAACTCGACGTGTCGGAGGCGGTCCGGGACGAACTCACGGCGCTCACGCCGAGCGGATACGTCGGCGTGGCGGCGGCGCTGGCCGACGACGTCGACACCGACCTCAACATCGACGTCGACGAGATGGAGTAGCGGCGTCGGTCGAAACCGGACGGTCAGCCGTCGGCCAACAGAATCATCGATCAGCACAGAACCGTCGGTCGGAACAGGTCACAACACTCGGAGTGGCACGGATCGGTGAGCGCCGACTGGCATGGCTGGGCTGGACTGGGTTGGGCTGGAATCCACCTGACGTGGCGCGTCTGGGCTGGGTGACGCGGCCGGCGACTCACCTACTGATAGTGTTTACTCGGCATAGAATAAATGTTTTGGTGCTCCGGGTCGAACGGTGAGAGTATGAAAGCCATCGCAGTCCGACGGGGGACCACCGAACCCGTCGTCATCGAAAAACCACGACCCGAACCCGAGTCGGGTGAGGCCCTCGTCCGAACGCTCCGCGTGGGGGTGGACGGAACCGACCACGAGGTCATCGCGGGCGGTCACGGTGGCTTCCCCGAAGGGGAGGACCACCTCGTCCTCGGTCACGAGGCGGTCGGGGTCGTCGAGGACTCGAACGGGACCGCGTTCGAGGAGGGCGACGTGGTCGTCCCCACCGTCCGTCGGCCGCCGAACGGGACCAACGCGTTCTTCGAGCGGGGCGAAGCCGACATGGCCCCGAAGGCGAGTACCACGAGCGCGGTATCGTCGGCGCACACGGCTACATGGCGGAGTACTTCACCTCTCCGGCGGAACACCTCGTCTCTATCCCCGAACACCAAGCGTCGCTCGGTTTCCTCATCGAACCCATCTCCATCACGGAGAAAGCGCTCGAACTCGCGTACGCCTCGCGCTCGTCGTTCGAGTGGGACCCGGAGTCGGCGCTCGTCCTCGGCAACGGATCGCTGGGACTGCTCACGCTGGGGATGCTCGACCAGGTGTACGACCGGGTCTACTGTCTCGGCCGCCGCGACCGCCCGGATCCGACCATCGACATCATGGACGAACTCGGCGCGACGTACGTCGACTCCAGGGAGACCCCGGTCGACGAGGTGAGCGACGCGTTCGAGCCGATGGACTTCATCTTCGAGGCGACGGGCTACGCGCCCCACGCGGTCCAGTCGGTCCACGCGCTCGCGCCCAACGGCGTGGTCGCGCTGCTGGGCGTGCCCGGCTCCACCGAGTACGAGTTCGACGTCGGCGCGCTGCACGGCGAACTCGTCCTGCACAACAAGGCGATGGTCGGCAGCGTCAACTCCAACGTGGGACACTTCGAGGCCGCGACGGACAGCCTCGACGCCCTCCCGGAGTGGCTTCTGGACGACCTCGTCACCGGCATCTACGGCGTCGACGAGTTCCGGAAAGCGTTCGTGGACGACAACACCGTTATAAAAACAGCCGTCGAATTCAGCGCGTATGAAGAACGTTAACGACCTCATCGAGAGCGCCGAGGAGCTCGCGAAGCGCGGCCTCTCGAAGGGCGAGATCGCCGACGAACTCAACGTCTCGCGGGAGACGGCCTCGTGGCTCGTCGAGAAGAGCGGCGCGAAGAGCGAGAGCGACGCGGGTTCGACGTCGGAGTCCCGCGACAACGGCGGGCCGCACGACATCCACGTCGACTGGAGCGCGTTCGGCCGCGACAGCGCGCGCCTCACCTACGCGGGGCAGGCGATGGCGGACCTGCTGTCGAAGGAGGGCGAGGAGGTCGACCTGACCATCGGCATCGAGAAGGCCGGCGTCCCCCTCGCAACGGTCGTCTCGCGCGAACTCGACACCGACCTCGGGTCGTACGCGCCCGCGAAGCACCAGTGGGAGGAGGGCGACATCGAGGACCTCGGCGGGTCGTTCTCGCGCAACTTCGCCACCATCCGCGGGCGGGACTGCTACATCGTCGACGACACCATCACCTCCGGGACGACGATGAAAGAGACCATCGAGGCCATCCGAGAGGAGGGCGGCAACCCCGTCGGCTGCGTCGTCCTCGTCGACAAACAGGGCGTCGAGCAGGTCTCCGACGTCCCCGTCTACTCGCTCATCAACGTCGTCCGCGTCGGCGAAGAGAGCTGAGACGACTCGACCGCCGTGTGCCGGTCGGTTGCGTGAGGCACGCGGAGACGACGGACCGCGGATGGAGTGTGAGGCCCAGGGCGCAACGTCTTTGAACGCGGCTCGCTTTAGCTCAGACATGACGTTCAGTCCCGAGTCTGATCTTTCCGCCGAGGAAGTCCAGACCCGCGTCGACGAGGCCATCGAGAACAACGACGTCGTCGTGTTCATGAAAGGCAACCGGCTCATGCCGCAGTGTGGCTACTCGAAGCGCGCGGTCGAACTCGTCGGCAAGTACGTCGACGAGTTCGAAACCGTCGACGTCCTCCCCGCGCTGCCGGAGTTCCGCGCGGCGCTCGAATCGCACTCGGGCTGGGAGACCACCCCACAGACGTTCGTCGACGGCGAGTTCATCGGCGGCTCCGACATCCTCGCCGAACTCGACGAGCGCGGCGAACTCGAAGCGACGCTCACCGCCTGAGGGCGCTCGCGGGGACCGTCCAACGGGTGACGCCCCCCGTTTCCAGCCGCTGGACCCTCTTCGATTGGGACCCACACGCAAAGGACAGTCCATATAAACCCACGCAACCTACTAGGAACCGAGTACGACTGCAGTGCGCCTCGGCCGCTGTCACCCCCTCATCGTCAAACAATGTCAGGCCGCGTATTCCGACTTCACTCGACACTGGAACTGCCGCTCGAAACAGTCACTGACTACTTCGAGAACGACCCGGAGCTTCCCCCGGAAATCGAGGATATCGACATCACCCGACGGAACAACACACTCATCATCAAGGCCGTCGCCAAGGACGAGTCGCTCAGCAAGTACACCCCGACCGCACAGCTGAAAGCGAGCGTCACCGAGAACCGCGTCTACGAGGAGGAACCGCCGCGCGCCGGCGCGCCCCGCTGGGGCGAGGAGGAAGAGGAAATCCCCTCCGAACTCGTCGAGTTCGCCTGCTTCAAGGGCGACCGCGAGACCGTCCTCCAGAACACGGCGCTGCAGTACCCGATGTTCCTCGTCCTGCGTGACCTCGCCCGTCTCGCCGAGAAGGGGACGCTGACTGCCGTGACCGAGGAGGACGGCGACCTGCACGCGACCCGCATCGTCGAAGGCGAGGAGCGCGCGGCGTCCGTGGAGGTCGTCGAGAACCCTCAACAGAACAACGGCGGCGGGAACACGGTGAACTGGCGCGACAACAAGTTCATTAGCTAGAGAGGAACTCCGTATTCTCCCGGGACCTACTCGGTAGGATCTACTCTGTAGCCCGCCCGCAGATGCCCCCACGAAGTCGATGTGTCAGACGTCCTGAACGTGTGGGGGCAACGCTGGCGGATACGAGATAGTTCGATCCCGATTCGAGAGTGGGTGACTCGGCGCTGGTGCGACGGACGGGTTTGCTGCGTTCCCTCAGGCTCTTCTCCCCTCCAGATGGCCACTGAAGGTTTTTCTCGCTCTTCGTCGTCTACTCGGGTATGGTCGGTTTGAAGCGATGTTCCCTCTGCGGCGAACCGTTGGGTCGGAGTGACGACATGGTGAAGTGCGAACACTGCCACATCTGGTGTCATCGAGTGTGTCTGGCGGAACGTGAGGACGATTACTGTCCGCGCTGTGCCGACGAGGCGTGGATCAGCGTCGGCGGGTTCTGACGCGACGGTTCTGTCCGTTGTACCGCGGGTGACCGCGAAGAGTCACGACCTCCGTCCGGCCCGGTCGCACACTTGGGGTCGGAGGTCGACATGGGATCTGTCGGACACTGCGAGTCCGACGTGCCCCGACGAGACCCCCCATGACCTCGGTAGCATCGTACAACAGTTCTATATTCGGACGTGACGCGCGAGTTCCTCGCGTGACTTTCGCAGTGGAGGTACCTGACGTCCGAGTACAGCGATGGGCGTTCGTCCGCTCTCGACTCGGCGTCGATACCGTCGCGACCAGTCGTGTGAACGGTTCGTTCCGGCCGAGGGCCGAGCCCCCCGTGGTCAGAGTCTGTCGTCGATGTGGTCGGCCGTCTTGAGTGCGAGGGCGGCGATGGTCAGCGTCGGATTGTTCGCGCCACCGGTAGTGAACACGCTCGACGACGAGATCCAGAGGTTCTCAAGGTCGTGCGTGCGGCACTCCTCGTTCACGACGCTCTCCGCTGGGTCGGTGCCCATCCTCGTCGTTCCCATGTGGTGTGAGCCCATGTCGCGGTCCGCGAGCGTCGACACGCCGGTGATGTCTGCTCCGAGCGTTTGCATGATTGACTCCTGAACTTCGAGACAGTGCTCCATCGTCTGCTGGGCGTGTGCGCCGTCGGAGAGCTGAATCGATGGAACCGGTCGTCCGAAACTGTCCGTCTTCGAGCGGTCGAGAGTCACCCGGTTTCCGGCGCGAGGGAGCATCTCGCCCGCACCGCGGACCGAAAGCGGGTACGGCGGCCCGTCAGTCGTCGGAAACGCGAGGTCGTCACCGAGTTTCGTCTCGTCGAGCGGGTCGCCGAGCCACTCGATGAACGCAGAGGGTGTCATGGACCCGAGCGTTTTGAGGAGGTTCGCGGTGGCCGTCTGCTTCGCCTGCGCGCCACCCCAGGTCTGCTTGGCGGTGTTGCTGAAAGTGAGGTGGAAGCTCCCGGGGGACGGCTCGTCGTGGTCGTAGAACTGGTCACTCCGGCTGGAGACCCAGCCGATGTTGTTCTGCCGCGTCGGCTCGTCGAGCTGTGCCTCCGTCGAGACGTTCGGGTGGTCCATCAGATACCGACCGACGGCACCGCTGGAGTTGGCCAGTCCGTCCGGGTACTCCGAGGAGTCGGAGAGGAGCAACAGCCGCGGCGTCTCGATGCCGCCGCAGGCGATGACGAAGTGGTCCGCTTCCTGGCGGTACTCGGTGCCGTCTGGAGTCACGTAGACGACCGATTCGACGGCCTCCCCGTCACGGTCGTGTTCGACGGACAACACCTGCACCTGGTCGATGACCCGCGCTCCCTCTGATTCGGCCTTCCGGACGTGGACGTCGGCGCTGTACTTCGCACCGGACGGACAGGCGTTGCAGACACCGTACCCGATACAGCCGGATCGGTCGTCGTACGATTCGGAGTTGATCGCTTTCGGCTGGGTCGCCATCGAAATGCCGAGTTCGTCGCAGGCGTCGGCGAAGAGCGAGTCCGAGTAACTCGGTGGGAAGCCCTCCATCGGATACGACTCCGCTCGTGGTGGCCCGTGGGGGTTGTCGTCGATCCCCGAGACGCCCATCTCCCGTTCGGCGCGGGCGTAGTAGGGCCGAAGGTCGTCGTAGCTAATGGGCCAGTCGCGCGCCAGCCCGTACCGGGTGTTCATCTCGAAGTCCTTCTCGTGGAGCCGAGGCGTGTTCCCGTCCCAGTGTAGGGACGTACCGCCGACCGCCTTCACGCGGACCAGGTTCAGTCGCGCGTAGATGTCTCCGGTGGAGGTGTACGCGTCCCGTGCCCTGTCGAACCAGAACTCGTTGCGCTCGAACACCGGACGCAGCCACATCTCCATCCGGCGATGGTGGTCTTCGGCGTTCAGACGCTCCCCGGCTTCGAGGACGACGACGTCGTGTCCCCTGCTGGCAAGCGAGTGAGCGACGAAGGCACCGGCCGGACCCGCCCCGACGACACAGACGTCGGCTTCCGACGGCGTCCGGTCGACGGCAGCCGTCATCGGTCAGCACCCCCCGGTGGGCGCTGGTACGCCTCGCGTCCGCCGGGATACCCAGGTGGGTTGTCGACACCCGTCCGTTCGCTGCTCTTCGGAGACGTGAAGAGCGCGAACAGCAGGTCGTTCACGAGGTAGTACCGGACTCGCTCGGCCGTCGTGCCGTCGGCGGTCGGATGGACCGCCGTCACACCCATCGACTGCAGCGCCTGGCGACGGGCAGCCGGGGAGAGCGCGGGGACCCGACTCCCGAACCGTGTTCTTGCGTACCTATCGACCACCTCGATAGTGTCGAGCAGTTCGTCGAAGTGTCCCGGAGTGGGTTCGACCCGCCCGAACACGCGTCGCTCGACGAACGACTCGTCGACGGAAATCGAAGGGGGGTACACCGCGTCCGCGACGGCCGTTGCCACCCGGACGTGGTACTGTGAGGACGGGGCCTCTGTCCATCGGGACCGCTCGGCGACGACTGGTCCCGCCGTCGATTGCCCCCCGTCCCCAGCGCTCGCAACCGCGATCCCGATTCCACCGAGTGCGGTGAGGAACTGTCGTCTCGTCGGAGCGGCTGACTCGTCCTGAGGTTCGTCCGCTCGGCGCGGGCGTTCAGTCATCGGATATCTTCCACTGGACCGTGTCGAGTCTCCGAGACATTGGCCCGAAGAGCCGTCCCTCGCGACCGTATAGGAACCACACCACGACGGCCACGACCGGGGCGGAGAGACGCACCGCTAGCTCACCGTACCGGTAGATGCCGACGAGGCCGGCCGTCACGACGGTCGCAAGCGACGAGTCGCCGAAGGTTCCCCCGACGTACTGCCGAAGCTGGGCGACGGTTTCGAACCGGACCATGTCGTGTGCGAGCACGTCGAGGACTGCTGCACAGCCGAGCCACACGACGCCGAGCGCGAACAGTCCCAGAAGGGCCCGAAGCGTCGGGCCACCCGGGCGAGCGGAGCCTCGTGTTTCCGGATCGGTCCCACGAATCGAGAACGTGAGTGTGTGACCGCGCCCGACCGGGAGGTCGATTCGTCTACTGGGTCGGCCGGAGGCGAGGAGCAGAACCGGGAGCCCGATCCCGACGGCGAACACGGCCCCGAGAAGCAACCCGGAGACGGCCGTGTAGAACCGCTGCCCCCCAGGACGAACGTGAGCCACGCCGCCAGTGCCGTCGCGTACGTACAGGCGACGACGGCGACGACGACGTACCGGAAAACTGCGCGGCGAACCGCGTTCGGTGACTCCGTGTCGCGTTCGGAGGGCAGGTCGGGAGCGAGCCAGGTGACGACCCCGACGAACACGAGTATCCAGACGGCAGCGACCGGAGTCCAGTAGCCGACCGACCCGAGGAGCAGGTCGTGGACAAGCAGTCCGGCGGCACCACCGACCGCTGCAACAGGTCCGACGAGGAGAGACAGGGCGACGAGGGCGCCACCCACGGCAGCCACCGTGAGCGGTGTCTCCGACGCGAGGGCTACGAGCAGAGCCCCCACGACGGTAGTGAGGAGGACGTTGCCGGAGGCCACCGCTGTGGACGCTCGCGCGTCTCCGGCGTTCGTTCGACGTTTCATGTCTGATACATCAAAGTGTATGACACAATAAATGTATTTCTAATTCACATCACAGACGATTAATAAATTAACGTATTATATATAAGTTAAATATCATCGAGAGCGGTTGGACAGCCGTCGTTATCGAGAACGGCACCTGTGGAGCACGTCCAGTCGGTTCGTCCGACCTGTTCATCTGCAGAATATTCTCTGTCGAACGACGGTGTTCACGTGACGAAAGCACCGGGAACACATCGCAGGACAGCGACCCGAACACGGTCGGCGGACGCGACGACGAAGCCTTCGAGGGCGACTGTCGGTCCGACGACCAGTCGCCCCACGAGGGCATCCTCGCCGTGAAGAACCCGGTGTCCTGCGCTCTCGCGTGTTCGCGCAGACACACACCGAGGATGTCCACCGCGTCTCGCCCTCGCGTATCGAGGCGATGAACACCGTGTCTCACTGTCGTCGGGGTGCTGGCCGGACCACGACCGAACGACCAGGGGTTGTGACATCCCACCACACACCAGCTATCAGTCACAAGGCCTTTCACCCCCGTAATTACATGTCATTATACGATGTCAGCGTTCCCCGACTACCTCGACGTCGACTACAGCGACGGCGAGGGTGAAGAACCGGAGGACTACCCGAGCATCGAGCACAAGATCGAGAAGGCCATCGAGGTCACCAAGACGGGACTCGAGCAGTACGAGAACCCCGTCGTGATGTGGACCGGTGGCAAGGACTCGACGCTGACGCTGTACTTCGTCAAGGAGGTCGCCGAGCAGCACGACCTCGACGTCCCGCCGGTCGTGTTCATCGACCACTACCAGCACTTCGACGAACTCATCGACTTCTGTAAGCACTGGGCCGACGAGTGGGACCTCGACGTCATCTGGGCGCGCAACACCGACGTCGGCGAGTACGTCGACGAGAACGGTCTCACCCCGGGCGACGACATCCCGGTCGAGGCGCTGTCGGAGCACAACCAGCACCACATCCGCAACCTGCTGGAGTACGAGGAGGACACCTTCCCGTTCCTGCTCGACACGTACGTCGGCAACCACCTGCTGAAGACCGTCGCGCTGAACGACGCCCTCGAAGAGTACGACGTCGACGGCGTCATCTCCGGTGTGCGGTGGGACGAACAGGAAGCCCGCGCCGACGAGACGTTCTTCTCGCCGCGGCACGACCCCGACATATACCCGCCGCACGACCGCATCCAACCCATCCTCCAGTTCGCCGAACCGGACGTCTGGGACGCGTTCTGGAACTTCGTCGTGCCCGAAACCGTCGAGGGCTACCCGGCGGGGCACGTCCCCCAGAACGACGAGGACCTGCCCGAGGGCCTGACGATGGCCGACATCCCCGTCTCGCCCAAGTACTTCGCTGGCTTCCGTTCGCTGGGCAGCGAGGTGTCGACGGACAAGTCCGCCGACGAACCCGCCTGGCTGCAGGACATGGAGAACACCACCGAGCGCGCCGGCCGCGCCCAGGACAAGGAGGACCTCATGGAGCGCCTCCGCGACCTGGGTTACATGTGACGACGGGTCACGCTACTCACCGCACCCGCGTGCGGCGACCGCTCGGCTGATCGACCGACCGCTCTTTCGCGGCCCGTCGCGTCGTCTCGGATTTTCGACTCGGAACGACCGGACGCACACGAATCCACACGGATGCCGCCAGGGACGTCGCGGTAAGCAGTTCCTACCGGCCCAAACTGCACCCGTCGGTCGGGCGTAGGCCGGACCTACTTCGGGGAAAGAAGAGATAGTCCAGCCATAGCTATCTCCTCGGACCGCCTCCCTCCGCCGATGACCTCCCTGGACCACGTCGCTGTGGACTACGCGCTCGGCGCCGGCCAGACCGCCGGCGACTACCCGACCCTCGAAGAGAAACTCGAACGGGCCGCCGACGTCACCCGTACGGCGCTCGAACAGTACGAGACGCCCGCCGTCATGTGGACCGGCGGCAAGGACTCGACGCTCGTCCTCTACGTCGTCCGCGAGGTGTGTGCGGACATGGGCGTCCCCGTGCCTCCCGTGGTGTACATCGAGCATTTCGAGGGCCTCGACGACGTCCGCGTCTTCGTCGACCACTGGGTCGACGAGTGGGACCTCGACCTCGTCGTCGCCCGCAACGAGGACTTCTTCGACCACGGCTGGGAGTTCGGCGACGAGGTCCGAGTCGAGGACCTGAACGAGCAGAACCGACGCGAACTCGAACGCATCGAACACGAGGGGGAGACGATGGTCGTCGACCCCGACACGTTCGAGGGCAACCACCTGCTGAAGACCGTCGCGCTCAACAACGCCATCGTCGAGTACGGCTTCGACGGCGTCTTCTCGGGGGTGCGGTGGGACGAGCAGGCTTCGAGAGCCGAGGAGACGTTCTTCTCCCCCCGACACGACGCCGAGAAGTACCCGCCCCACGACAGGGTCAACCCCATCCTCCAGTTCACGGAGGCCGATCTCTGGGAGGCGTTCTGGCAGTTCGTCGTGCCCGACTCCGTCGAGGGGTACCCCGCCGGCCACGTCCCGCAGTCGCGCGCCGACCTCCCCGAGGGTGTCGCCATCGAGGACATCCCGGTCCCCGAGAAGTACTTCGAGGGCTTCCGTTCGCTGGGAACCGAGACGGGTTCCGAGAAGTCCGACGACCGGCCCGCGTGGATTCAAGACCTCGAAAACACCACCGAGCGCGCCGGCCGCGCCCAGGACAAGGAGAACCTCATGGAGCGTCTCCGCGACCTCGGCTACATGTAATCGCCCGAGCGACGACCGAACGCCTCGAACGACGGTTTCAGCACCTCCGCCGCTCGTCTCCTCCCGTGTCACTTACCGACACGGTTTTGTACTACGACGGTTTAGGTACACCTAAACATGTCGCGCCTCACCAATCTCCTCTCGCGGGTCGGACTGCGGACCGTCCCGCGCCGCTGTCGTGCGAACGCGTGGGCCTCGGTGTACGCCGAGCTACACGCGGTCGAACCGCGGGCGGACGGCGGCGAAGAGCCGCGAACCGACGAGTAGTCGAGGGGGAACCGACGAGCGTTTACCCCTCTCGCGTCTATCACGCCCGATGACGGACGACTGGGTCAGTCTCTTCTCCGGCGGCAAGGACTCCTCGTGGGCGCTCTACCGGGCGCTCGAAGAGGGGTTGAACGTCACGCGACTCCTGACCGTGCACCCGGGCGACGACTCGGGGTCGTACATGTACCACGTGCCCGAGACCGGACTGGCGAGCCTGGCGGCCGAGAGCATCGGCATCGACCTCGTGGAGGTCGACCCCGGCGACCTCGCGGCGACGACGGCGAGCGATTCGGCGGAACAGGGCGACCGGGAGGTCGAACCGCTGGAGGCGGCCCTCCGGGAACTCCACGGGGAACTGGACCTCGTCGGCGTCACCGCCGGGGCCATCGAGAGCGAGTTCCAGACCTCGCGCATCCGAGCGATGTGTGAGCGGCTGGGAATCGACCTGTTCGCCCCCCTCTGGCAGCGCGACCCCGACGAACTGGCCGAGGAGATGCTGGCGGCGGGTTTCGAGATTACTATCGTTCAGGTCGCCGCCCACGGCCTCGACGAGTCGTGGCTCGGCCGCACCCTCGATGAGACGGCGCTCGACGAACTCCGGGAGTTGAACGACGAGTACGGCGTCCACCTCCTGGGCGAGGGCGGCGAGTTCGAGACGCTCGTCACTGACGGCCCGCACATGTCCCGTCCCATCGAACTGGAGTACGACACCGAGTGGAACGGGACGCGCGGGCGGATTCGCGTGACCGACGCGTGGTTGGGCTGAGTGAGCGATCCGCGAGCGGCTCTTTTGCTCCAGGTGTTGCGGGAGCGAGCGCAGCGAGCGACCGGAAAAGCTGGGAGTGTAGCGGGGCGCGCGGGCGGATTCGCGTGACCGACGCGTGGCTGGAGTGAGTCGGGGTCGTCCCGTCGGCGTTCTGCTCTCGGGACGGCTGTATCTGAGTACAGGTGAGCGACGTACTGGTGGGGCGTGATTCGTGCGGTGCCGTGAGAGCGAGCAGGACACGAAGACCGCACGGGACACGGGCGCGGTGACCCGCAGCCTCGCCCACCGGAGCAACAGAGTTGCTCCGAGCCTGCACTCGTTTCACTCGTGCAGACACCGAAGCGATGCAGTCGCTTCGGGCCGTTCGTTCGGTTCCCTCACGAAGACCTCGTGCGCTCACTCGCTTCGTCGCCGGCGCTGTGCGCCGACTTCCAGCGGAACCGGAGGTTCCGCCCGGCTCGCTCATCGCGCGCCGACCGCAACAGCGCGGTGCAGTGGCACGTGACGGCGCGCGCACAGTGAGCGTGTTCCCGTAGGAGCGGGTGGGCAGGACTGTGGCTGCGGTCCACCGCCCCATGCACCGTGCGGTCACCGTGCTGTCGATACCCATCTGTGCAGCGACATCTCTCACCGGGGGTAGTACACCCACGGACGAAACGCGACCAACCGTCGTTCACGACACAAATTCGACCCGGACCAGAGACCGAACACGACCGCCACCCGTCGAACTCACGTCCGCCTCGTCTCACTCACCCGAACGCTGCTCGTCGAGCCAGTCCTGATACTCCTCCTCCGAGAGCACGACGACCGTCCCGTGCATCCGGGTGTGGCCGACGCCGCACAGTTCCGCGCAGTACAGCGTGTACTCGCCGGTCTGCGTCGCGCGCGTCCGCGCCTCCGTCGTCTGCCCGGGGATGATGTCCTGTTTCAGGCCCAACTCGGGGACGTAAAACGAGTGGATGACGTCGCGCGTCGTGAGCGAGAAGGAGACGTCGCGCTCGGCGGGGAGGACGAGCCGTTTCTGTGTGGTGACGTTCTCACCCTGGTAGCGGAACTCCCAGCCCCACTGGTACGCGACGACGTCTATCTCGACCGGGTCGCTCGCCACGTCCCCCCAGCCGGCCCCCCGGCGGCGGCGGCCGGCGAGATGTAGGGGTTCGCGAGCACGAAGAACGCCGAGATCCCCACGAACACCAGAATGACGCCGGTCGCGGCCGTCCAGGTGATTTCGAGCGCGGGGTCCTTCGTCGTCGGCTGGGGGTCGTCGTTGTTCCGGAACCGGTAGAGGGCGTAGACGAGCGTGACCTCGACGAAGAGGACGAGCGGGAGCGCGACGTAGAGCAGTTGCTCGTTGAGGTCGTCGATGGCGTTCCGGTTGACTGACTGGGCGGCGGCCGGGCTCGTGAGGGTCCCGACGAGGAGAGCGACCCCGAGGGCGACGACGAGGAACTGTGCGACCCGCGTGACACGAACACGGCCCATCGTCAGCCGGTTTGGACCGACCCGTGTTATAGGTTCGCCCGAAAGCACCTCGGAAACCGGAATGTCTCGACAGGCATACCCCGGCGCCGACGCAGGGTTTTATCAGCTTTCGATTGTCAGGTCGTGTCAATGAAGGTAGACAGTTCGGCGCTGATCACCCTCCCGGTACACGTGGGAACATGAATCGGGCTGTCGTCGAGGTAGCGGCCCTCTCGCTGCTTCTCGCCGGGGTACTCGTCGTCTGGTGGCGGACGCGCGGCCGCGGCCTCGTGAGCGACGGCGGGACCGTCCAGCGCGACGCCATCCTCACGGAGGTCGGTCGACTCCAGGACGAGGCCGTCCGGTGGCTCACCACGACAGATCACAAGGACATCGGACTGCTGTACATCGCGTTCGGCACCGTCGCGGGACTGTGGGGCGGCGTCGACGCCATGATGATGCGGACGGAGCTTTTGACGCCCGCGGCGGACATCTGGACGCCGGAGACGTACAACGCGCTCTTCACGACCCACGGGTTGACGATGCTCATCTTCTTCGTCGCCCCCGTCTTCTTCGGCATCGGCAACTACTTCCTCCCGCTCTTGCTCGGCGCCGACGATATGGCGTTCCCGCGCGTCAACGCCATCGGCTTCTGGCTCCTCCCCCCGGCGCTTCTGTTCGCCCGCGCAGGGCTTTTTATCCAGGTCGGCGGGCAGGTACTGAACACGTTCGTCCAGGCCGACGCCATCCGTTTTCTCCTCACCGTCCGGGAGGTCGGCGTCGGGTGGACGCTGTACGCGCCCCTCTCGATTCAGTCCCCGAACCCACAGCTTGACCTGTTGCTCTTGGGGCTGCACCTGAGCGGCATCGCCACTACCGTCGGTGCCATCAACTTCATCGCGACCGTCTTCTACGAGCGAGGCGAGGGCGTCACCTGGGCCGAACTCGACATCTTCTCGTGGAACATGCTCGTGACGAGCGGCCTGGCGCTCTTCGCCTTCCCGCTCCTGGGCAGTGCCATCATCATGCTCCTCCTGGACCGCAACTTCGGCACCACCTTCTTCACCGCGGACGGCGGCGGTGCCATCCTCTGGCAGCACCTCTTCTGGTTCTGGGGCCACCCCGAGGTGTACATCCTCTTCCTCCCGGCGACGGGGCTGTTGAGCCTCGTCCTCCCCAAGTTCGTCGGGCGGAAGCTGTTCGGCTTCCGCGCCGTCGTCTACTCGACGCTCGGACTCGCTGTCCTCTCGTTCGGCGTCTGGGCGCACCACATGTTCACCACCGGCGTCGACCCCGAATCAAGGCGTCGTTCATGGCGGTCTCCATCGCCATCGCCGTGCCGAGTGCGATCAAGGTGTTCAACTGGCTCACGACGATGTGGGACGGCGACATCCGGATGACCGCGCCGCTCATCCTCTGTGCCGGCAGCATCGGGACGTTCATCATCGGCGGCGTCACCGGCGTCTTCCTCGCCGTCATCCCCATCGACATCCTCTACCACGGCACCTACTACGTCGTCGGTCACTTCCACCTCATCGTCGTCGGCATCATCCCGTTCATGATGATCGCCGCGAGCTACTACTGGTATCCGCTCATCACCGGGCGGTGGTACGACCGTCGACTGGCGCGGTTCCAGGCGGTCCTCATCGTCTTCGGTGGCACGGTCACGTTCATGACACTCCTCGTCATCGGCGGCCTCGGGCTCCCCCGCCGCCAGGCCATCTACCCAGCGGAGTACCAGCTCGCCCAGCAGGTCGCGACCGTCGGCTCGTACGTCGTCGGCATCAGCGCGCTGCTGTGGCTCTACAACATGCTCGCGTCCTACTGGACCGGCGACCGGGTGGAGACGACCGACCCCTGGAACCTCAAGCGGACGAACCAGTTCACCAACGAGTGGCGGTGGTTCGAGCGGCGCATGGTCGAGAAGTACGACATGACGCCGCACGAACCCGAGACGACGCGAGCCTCGTACGCGCCCGAGGCGGAGGCGGCCAGTTCGCTCACCGCGGGGGCCGTGGGCTCCACGTGGCGCGTGGTCGCGTCGAACGCCTCGTTCGCGGCCATCGGGGGCTTCGTCGGCACCGTCCTGATGGCCGGCGGCCTCGGCACCGCGGCGCTCGTCGGCGTCTTCGACCTCGTCTCGCTCATCGAACTCGCCGAACTCGTCGGCCTCCCGCGGAACCCGCTCCTGGGCGCGGCGCTCTTTCTCGCCGGTGGGACCATCACGTGGCCGCTCCTGTTCCTCGCCTTCTCCGACTACCTGCCCGGACGGCTCCTGTTCGAGACGGGGCTGGTGTTCGCGACCATCATCTCGTCGGGCTTCCTCGTCGCCTTCTACTCGGGCCAGTCGGGGCTGGCGTTCGTCGGCTACGTCGGGTTCGTCCTCGTCGCCCACTGGGCGTACGGCATCGGCCTGGCCGTGACGTTCCGCTACCTCCAGGCGAAGCGACGTGACCGGTTCTGGGGCGGGGTGTGAGGATGGCCGACGACACCGAAGAGACCTCGCTCCTGTTCACGTACGTGGCGCCGTTCGTCGGCGTGCTGCTCATCGCCATCGGCATCGGTGGGGCGGTCCCGGGCGGGTACGCGCTCATCCAGGACGAACTCCGCGACTGCGACTCGCCGACCATCGTGGTCGAGTCGTCCGAGCGGGCCGACGAACTCGTCGGCGAGGACGGCGTCCAGCTAGAACGACTCGATTTCGAGGAGCTTACCGACGCCGAACGGGAGGCGTTCCGCGAAGCGCTCGACGCCCCCCGTCGGGAGGCGCACATCTACGGGGCGTTCGACAATCGAGAGGCGTTCGAGTCTGGCGTCGTCGTCACCTACCAGGGCGAACGGTACTACTCGACCATCGTCGCCGAGAACACCTGCTACCGCGTTCCGGCGCTCGCGTTCCCGCTCGGGGTGTTCGCTATCGGTCTCGGGACGGTCGCCGTCCTCGTCCCCCGGCGTACCGGAAACTGGTGGAGTTGGAAGAACGCGCCGACGAACGGCGCAAGTAGCGTCACGCCGCGCGACGCCCGACAGTCGGAGGCGGGCGCGTTCGGCGTTTAGCTCACCCGACGACGGCCCCGACGTAGAGCACGACGACGAGGAAGAGCCAGACGACGTCGACGAAGTGCCAGTAGAGCGCGACCGTTCGAACCCCCGCGTCCCTCCCTTCGGTGTACTGTCCCCGCAGCGCCCGAACCAGAACGGACGCGAGCAGGACGACGCCGAGCGAGACGTGGAGGCCGTGTAGTCCCGTGAGCCCGTAGAACGCGGACGCGAAGACGCCGCCCGAGAGCGTGAACGACTCGTGCGTGACGAACTCGTAGTACTCGTACACCTGCCCGCCGACGAACACCACGCCAAGCGCGACGGTCACGGCGAGCCACCGGATGAATCGCTTGCGGTTCCCTTTCTCGAGTGCGCCGTGGCTGAGATGGACCGTCCCGCTGCTCACGACGAGGATGAGCGTGTTCACGAGGACGAGCGAACCGAGGAGCGGCGGGAGTTCGCTCGGCGGCCACGGCCCGACGCGGATGAAGGCGTAGTAGACGAACCCCGCCGCGAACGTCGCCACGTCGGAGACGAGAAAGAGGATCATTCCGCCGACGTACAGCTGTGAGCGGTCGACGCGCTCGGTCCAGTAGTCGGCCACGAACGCCTCGTACGTCCAGCCGACGAGGCCGACGACCAAGAGCACCCCGCCGACGACGGCGAGGCCGCCGAACGGAAGTCGAGGGACGAGCGACCCGCCGGCGAGCAACAGGCCGACCCCGCCGTACAGCGCGGCGGCCCCGACGGCGGCGACGATGGGCCAGCGACTCCGATGCTCGTGGTGTCCGTCGCTCGAACCGTGGTCGGCCTGGGTGGCCACGTCGGTGCCGTCCATACCCGTCCGTTCGTCGCGCGTGACAAATAGCCATCGCGCCGCAGACGAGCACAGCGCGTCAGTCGCCCGTCGGGACGACCCGCCACGTCGTTGCGTTCGCGTACCCCCACTCTTCGAGGTCGAACGCCGTCGCCGACCGCCGGAGGTCGGGGAGGAGCGCGCCGATCTCCTTCGTCGAGAGGCCGACCTCGTCGGCGATGTACTTGCTCTTGAAGTAGAACTCGCCCTCGGCGGCCCGGCGGCGGAGGTACCGTTCGAGCCGGTCACGCTTCCGTGCGGTCGTCGACCCCGCGCTCATCGGCGGGCGCCTCCCTCGGTCGCGTCGGCGGCCTCCGTTTCCGGGGAGTGCTGCCGGCCGAGGACGAAGGCAGCGAGGTTCGTGAGCCACAGTGCGAGGAGGACCGGCGTCGTCGACGGGGAAAAGCCCGCAGCCAACAGGAGCGGAACGTGGACCAGCGGGAGACAGATGGCGCTCCAGAACCCACCCCACCGGAGGAGGGCGATACCCCGACCCAGCGAGCGTGCCACGGCTGGGGACGTGAGACTGTCGTGTTCGTACATGCGTATCGCTCCCTTCGAAGGACGTCCACCAAAACCTGTTCAAGGCTCAACACGCTCTTTGTGTGAACCGGTCACACGGACGTGAGAGGGAGACGGGACCGGCAGGGTCGAGAACAGGGAGGTCGGTCCGCGAACGTGGGGGCGGAGTCGCCGAACCGAAGAGGCAGGACCGAGAAAGGGAGGCGGAGTCGTGAACGAAGACGCGGGGCTGGGCTGTCACTCGGGCTTCAGTCTCGAGTGAGAGCCGACGAGCGACTCGGTCAGGTCGAGGTGTTCGATGGAGGCTTCCTCGTCGACGATGGAGTCCGAGAGGTCCGAACTGCGGATGGTCGCGTTCGGGAAGACGACACACCGGTCGAGGGTCGCGTTCTCGACGTGGGCGCCGGCCATCACGTGGACGTTCTCGCCGAGGTCGGAGTTCTCGATGACCGCGTCGTCGTTGATGTAGTTGTCGCCTTCGAGGTAGCCCTCGACGGCTTCGAGATACGACTCGGGCGTCCCGATGTCGTACCAGGCGGTGTCGAACGTGAAGGCGTAGACGTCCTCGCGTGCTTGGAGCCACTGGACGAACCAGCCGGGCTCGTCGGGGTTGTTGTCGTTCGAGAGGTACTCGTCGAACAGCGGGAGCGTCTCCTGGGGGTAGACGTAACACGCGATGGAGACGAGCGTACTCGCGGGGTCCTCGGGCTTCTCCTGGAAATTGACGACGCGGTCACCGTCGAGTTCGACCAGTCCGTAGGACTTGGCCTTCTCGCGCGACCCGACGTCGTACGCCACGAGCGCGGGCGACTGCTTCTCCTCGAAGTAGTCGATGAAGTTCGACAGCCCGAAGCTGATGAGGTTGTCGCCGGCGACGATGAGCAGGTCGTCGTCGACCTCCTCGCGGTCGATGAGTTGGGCCATCGCGCCGACGACGCCGAACTTCTCGTCTTCTTCCACCGTCTCCTCGACCGAGAGGGTGGGTTTCTCGTAGTCGCTCTCTTCTAAGAAAGCCTCGAACTCGTCGGCGAAGTACTCGTTCGTGCTGACGAACACCTCGTCGACGCGGTCGTCCGCTTCTAACTCCTCGAAGATGGTGTCGATGACCGTCCCGTCACCGATGGGGAGGAACATCTTCGGTCGATGCCGCGTGATCGGCCAGAGTCGTGTCGCGTACCCGCCTGCCAGGACAACTGCCTTCATAGTACACCCCCTATTTCAACACAGGGTCATTTCGTCTTTGCTATGTCGGGTCGGTAGCTCTCCCGAACGAAGCGACAGCGGACCGGCGAGCCGGAACCGAAGAACGGCAGTTCGGATGCAGGGAGGGGACAGTTCGGAGCCACCGGTCGGCGTGCCGTCCCGAGAACAAGACGCATTACCCTCCGGGTCGGTATCGGGAGTATGACCGAGACGACGCGACAGCGCATCGCCGAGGAACTCCGGTCGGAGCCGGCGACGGCGAGCGAACTGTCGACCCGCGTCGGCGTCCCCGCGTCGACGGTGTACGACCACCTCCAGCACGTCGCCCGCTCGCTCGACGGCGAGGACGAGCAGTTCCTCGTCGCCCCGCCCGAGTGTCGCAACTGCGGGTTCAGCGCCTTCGACGACCCCGTCAACTATCCATCCAGATGCCCGCAGTGTCGGAGCGAGGGGATCGAGGAGGCGGTGTTCAAGATCGAGGAGGTGTAGTGGGACGCGCTGCGTCCCGCGCTGCTCACGAAGACCTCGCACGCGGCGCGTCGCCTGGCCTCGCTGACTCCCGTTCGGTTCACTCACGGGGACGGCCACGGAGGCCGCGACAGCGTGCGCCGGATGAACCGGGCGGTGGCGCGTGCCGGCGCGACGTCGGTCGCGCCGGAGTCGCGCGAGGGGCGAGCGAACGGAGTGAGCGAGCCGGTTGGGGAGGAGGAGGCAACACCGCCCTGGCGACTCCGTGGTGGTCACTCTCTCGAACCGCTCCCGTTCGCCGAACCCGATACCGGCATCGACGGATCACGTGCCGGTGCACCGGAATTCGATTCGAACACGAACGGAGGGACACCCCCTCGAATCGAATCTCGTCAGCACAGACACACCCTCACACACGAGCGGGTGAACCGCCACGTTTTATTCCTTACCCCCGGAACCGACGCCATGGACCTGCTGCGGCGGTCGCTCCTCGACGCACCGATCATCGAGAAGGGTGATTACGAGTACTTCGTCCACCCCATCAGCGACGGCGTCCCGATGCTGAAGCCGGCGCTGCTCCGCGAGATCGTCATCCGCATCATCCGGAAGGCCGAGATCGAGGACGTCGACAAGATCGTCACGCCGGCGGCCATGGGCATCCACATCTCGACGGCGGTCTCGCTCATGACCGACATCCCGCTCGTCGTCATCCGGAAGCGCCAGTACGGCCTCGACGGCGAGGTGTCGCTCCACCAGACCACGGGCTACTCCGACTCGGAGATGTACATCAACGACGTGTACGAGGGCGACACGGTGCTCGTCCTCGACGACGTGCTCTCCACGGGGGGAACGATGAAGTCCATCCTCGACGCGCTGAGCCACATCGGTGCCGACGTCGTCGACGTGGTCGCCGTCATCAAGAAGGCGGGGCCGAACCAGCTCGACGACACCGACTACTCGGTCAAGACCCTCATCAACGTCACCGTCGAGGACGGTGAAGTCGTCATCGTCGACGAACACGGCGACGACTGAGACGGCCCGTCACGGGTCGGACCCGGCCGCTTCTCGACCCCCCACATCCCGTCGCCGTTCGCACGCGAAACGGACGGAAATCGGACGATAGCGCACGAATACCACCCCCCATCGATGGATATTTACTTTGGTGGCTGTTTTCACACACCATGCCATCCGGTTACGGAGGCGACGGCGACCCGGACGCGCTCTATCGTCCGGGTCGTAGAGACCTTCTGAAGTTGTTGGGCGTTGGGGGCGCGGCGGCTCTCGCGGGATGTTCGAGCGGTCGGGACGGCGGATCGGGCGGCCAGAGCGGCGGAGCGACCACGGGGACGGAGAGCACGGAGGGGACCGGCGGCACCGGGTCGTCGGGCGACGGCACCCGGAGCGTCGGGGGCGACTACATCAGCGCCTCGTCGGTCGACGCCTCCTCGCTCAACTGGATCTCTATCGCCGACACCACCTCGGGAGGGTACATCGGCCTCACGATGGACGCGACGTGGGTCATCACCCCCGACCAGGAGATATTCCCCCTCTGGGCGGACATCAGTTCCGACGACGGCCGCGTCTACGAGGTTCAACTGAGAGACAACCTCCAGTGGGGTGCCGGCTACGGACAGATGACCGCCGAAGACTGGGTGTACATGATCACGAACGTCTTCCAGGCGGAGGGGAACTGGTCCGGCTTCCCCAACGCGGACGAGTGGTTCCGCGGCGGCGAACCCATCCCGGTGGAGCAGACCGGTGACCTCTCCTTCGAGCTTCGGTTACCCGAGATCGACCCCTCGTTCCCGTTCAAACCCGTCCTCTGGGGGCAGAACTGTATGCCGAAGGGCATCCTGGAGAAGTACGTCCCCGACCAGGACACCGAGGGGCTCCAGCAGGACGAGGAGGTGAACACGCTGGCGTACACCGGCAACCTCGGCCCGTACACGTACGAAGAGTGGGAGCGGGAGTCGCAGTTCGTCGTCACCCGCAACGAGGACTACTACCTCCGCGACGTCGCGGCGAACGAGGGGTTCGAGGGGTACGACGACGCGTTCGCGGCGGAGTTCGAGCAAGCCCCGTACTTCGACCGGTACGTCGTCCGGGTCATCAAAGAGGAGAGCGCGCGACTCGGCGCGCTCCGCGGCGGCGAGGTCACCAGCGCGGGCGTCCCGCCGAACAAGGCGAACCAGTTCCAGGACGTCGAGAGCGTCTACCTCAACGTCACCCCACAGCCGTTCGTCTCCGTGCTCACGTACAACATGCGGGCCAACGGCTGGGAGCCGTTCCGCCGTAAAGCCGTCCGACAGGCGCTGGCGCACGCCGTCGACAAACAGGCCATCGCCGAGAGCATCTACCGCGGCTACGCGCAGGTCGCCCAGACGATGCAGCCGAGGTGGACCCGGTGGTACGTCGACGACCGCATCACGAACTACGGGGTCGGCGAGAACTACGGCCCCGAGGTCACGAGGGAGGCGCTCGCGGAGGCGCTTTCGGACACGGAGTACAGCTACGACGGCGACACCCTCGAAAACGGGAACGGCGAGCAGGTCACGCTGACGCTGTTCTTCGACCAGGGTCAGAACACCGAACAGACCACCGCCGAGTTCATCGCACAGGAGTTCGGAAACAACGCCGGCATCGACGTCCAACTCAAGGCCACGTCGTCGTTCATCGAGAACTACGCCTCGAACGCGCCGCCGGAGGGCGAGGAGGTGCCGTGGAGCGCCGGACGGTTCAACGGCGGGCCGCGCGACGTCTCGGTGGGGCAGGAGCCGTGGGACATGTCCGTCAACCTCGGCTTCAACACTTACCCGTACACCCCGGCGTCGTCGAAGGGGTTCTTCGAGGAGCGTGGCGGCATCAACTACTACGGGTACGTCCCCGAGGCGGACATCGCGAGCCTCTACGAACAGGCCTCCCAGACCGACGACGAGGCGGAACGGAGAGAGCTGTTCGGTCGGGCGTTCGGCCTCATCAACGACGAACAGCCGTTCGGCTTCGTGACGATGACGTCGTCCATCTCGGGATACCAGTCGCGGGTCCAGGGTCCAATCGAGGACTTCGCGAGCGGGTGGGACTCCCAGCGGTGGTACTTCGAGTGACTCCCTCCGGAGGAGCGCCCCGTCGATGAGCCTGCGCTGGTACGTCGTCCGCAGACTGCTGTGGACCGTCGTCGCGACGTTCATCATCCTCTCGGTGACGTGGGGACTTCTCGCCGTCACGCCGAACCAGCAGGCCGCCGAGTTGGGGTTCCAGGCCGCACAGGCGGGGGGGAGCGCCGAGGCCGCCGAGGAGGCCTTCAGACGGTCACGCGGGCTCGACCGTCCCCTGTGGGAGCGCTACGCCACGTACATGACGAACATGGTGACGCTCAACTGGGGGTGGTCCGACAGCCGCTCCCAGCCAGTCATCGAGGCCATCTGGGCCGCCCTGCCGTACACGGCAATCTACTCCGTGCCGACGACCATCCTCTCCATCCTCCTCGGGCTCTCTATCGGGCTGTACTCCGCGACCCACCAGTACACCAAAGCCGACTACGCGGCGACGTTCTTCGCCTTCTTCGGGTTCGCTATCCCGAACTTCTGGTTCGGCATCATTCTCCTGCTGGTGTTCGGCGTCCAACTGGGCTGGTTCCCCGTCGTCTTCGACCCCGACGCGCCCTTCCTCTCGTTGCAGATGGCCCGCCAACTCGTCCTGCCGGTCGTGGTTCTCACGACGGGGACCATCGCCGGTCTGATGCGCTACTCGCGGGCGCGCACCCTCGAATTCGTCCAGGCCGACTTCGTCAAGACGGCGCGGGCGAAGGGCGCGAGCGAGTGGCGCGTCCTCACCCGCCACATCCTCAGGCCTGCCTCGCCCCCCTCGTAACCATCCTCATCTCCGACCTTCTGGGGATATTCATCGCGGCCTCCTATCTCGTCGAGGTGGTCTTCGGGATTCCCGGACTCGGCCAGTTGTCGTTCCGCGCCATCATCGCACAGGACACCGCCTTAGTGCTTGGAACCGTACTCATCGGCGTCTTCATCGCCATCGTCGGCAACCTGTTCCAGGACCTCGCGTACACGGTTCTCGACCCGCGCATCGACTACGGTGACCGCTGATGGCGACCGAGACCGACTCCAGAACGGGGTACGGCGGCGACGGCGCACAGCACGAGACGTTCGAGGACATCGACTGGAGCGACGAGGGCGGGCGGACGGTCCTCTCCCGGCGTGACCTCGGCGTGCTCGGGGTCCTCGCCGTCCTCGCGGCCGCGTTCGTCTACGACTACGTCGTCGTCCCGACGGACACGGCCACGTTCGAGTTCGACCTCCCCCCGTCGGTGCCGCTGTTCGGCGAGGAGTTCGTCTGGGACGTCACCCAACTCGACTGGCTCTTCATCCTGACGCTCGTCGTGATGGTCTTTTACGTCGTGGTCCCGCTGTACGACAACCGTCGGCTCACCGCGTATTACTGGCGACAGTTCCGAAAGAACCGCCTCGCCGTCGTCAGCCTCGGCTACCTGATCGTCGTCTTCTTCGTCGGCACGGTCGGTCCGATTTTCATCCCCACCCCCGAAATCGCCCTGACCCAGCAGTACCAGCCCCCGATGTTCACGACCGTGGACTCCTCGGTTCCCCTCCAGTGCGTCGGCGAGGTGACCGGCGACGTCTGTCACGGCTCGCTCGCGCATCCGCTCGGGACCACCTCTGATGGAAAGGACATCCTCGTGCTCGTCATCTACGGGATGCAGGTGAGCATGAAACTCGGCCTCATCACCACCCTGCTCGTCATCTCCATCGGGACCGCCGTCGGGACCGTCGCGGCGTACTCGGGCGGGACGGTCGACGAGGTGCTGATGCGCTACGTCGACATCCAACTCACCTTCCCGACCTTTCTGCTCTACCTCCTCTTGGTGTTCCTCTTCGGCGGCTCGCTGTTCATGTTCATCGTCCTCTTCGGGCTCACCTCCTGGGGCGGCATCTCCCGGCTCGTCCGCTCGGAGGCGCTCCAACTCAGAGAGGAGGAGTACGTCCTCGCGGCCAAGAGCGCCGGGGCGAACGCCGCCTACGTCATCCGCCGCCACCTCGTCCCGAACGTCTCGTCGACCGTGATCACCGCCGCGACGCTCGCCATTCCGGGGTACATCCTCGCGGAGGCGGCGCTGTCGTTCCTCCAACTGGGCGACCCGACCATTCCCTCGTGGGGGCAGGTCATCGCCGCCGGGCGCTCGGACCTCGACTCCGCGTGGTGGATATCGACGTTCCCCGGCTTCTTCCTCTTCTTCACCATCCTCGCGTTCAACTTCATGGGTGACGCGCTCAGAGACGCGCTCGACCCGAGGGCTGACAAATGAGCCGGGAGCGAGAACCGCTGCTGGAGGTCGACGACCTCCGGACCCGCTTTACCACCGACGAGGGCGTCGTCCGCGCCGTCGACGGCGTCTCCTTTTCGGTCGAGCGGGGAGAGACGGTCTGTCTCGTCGGCGAGTCGGGGTCGGGCAAGACCGTCGCCTCCGAGTCCATCACGCGACTCATTCGAACGCCACCCGGCGAAATCGAGGGGACCATCCGGTTCGAGGGGCGGGACCTCGCGACGCTGTCGAAAGACGAACTCACCGAAGTCCGGGGACGCGACATCGCCCACGTCTTCCAGAACCCGCAGGGGGCGCTCAATCCGGTGTATACGGTCGGTTGGCAGCTCATCGAGGCGGTCCGGCTCCACGACGACGTCTCGAAGCAGGCGGCGAGAGAACGGGCGCTCGAACTTCTCGACCGGGTGGGCATCCCCGACGCCACCTCGCGGTTCGACGACTACCCACACGAGTTCTCCGGCGGGATGAAACAGCGGGTCGTCATCGCGATGGCGCTCGCGTCCAACCCCAAGCTGCTCATCGCCGACGAGCCGACGACGGCGCTTGACGTGACCATCCAGGCGCAGATACTCAGGCTCCTCGTCGAGCTACAGGAGGAGTTCGAGATGAGCATCCTCCTCATCACCCACGATTTGGGGGTCGTCGCCGAAGTCGCCGACCGGGTGGTCGTCCTCTACGCGGGGAAGGTGATGGAGACGGCGGGCGTGTACGACCTCTTCGACCGGCCGTCCCACCCGTACACCCGCGCGCTGCTCGGCTGTCTGCCCGGTCGCGGCGGGCGGATGCGCTCTATCGGCGGGACGCTCCCCGACCCGACGGACCCGCCGCCGGGCTGTCGGTTCGCCGCGCGCTGCCCCCACGCGGTCGACGCCTGCACCGAGGGCGAGCAACCGCCGGGGTACGCCGTGAACGAGAGCGACGTCGCACACACGGTCTCCTGCGTCCACTTCGGGCCCGGCGGCGACCCGGACGTCGTCCTCGGCGAACAGGGGAACGAGCCGTCGGGTGCGGGCGAAGCGGGGACCGAGACGGGGACGGAGGGTGACGACTGATGCCGCTCCTGGAGGTTCGGAACCTCGAGAAACACTACCCGATCACCGAGGGGCTGTTGAAGAACGAGGTGGGTCACGTTCGGGCGGTCGACGGCGTCTCCTTCACCGTCGAGCGCGGCGAGACGCTCGGTATCGTCGGCGAGTCCGGCTGTGGGAAGTCGACGGCGGCCACCTCGCTCCTCAGGCTGGAGGAGCCCACGGGCGGACAGGTACTGTTCGACGGCGAGGACATCACCACCTACACGCCGAAGGAGTTGAAGCGGTTCCGCCGCCGGGCGCAGATGATCTTTCAGGACCCGACGTCGAGTTTCGACCCGCGGATGTCGGTCGGTGAAGCGGTGGCGGAACCGCTCGTCATCCACGGCATCAAAGAGCGCGAGCGCCGCCGCCGCATCGTCGTCGACCTCCTCGAACGCGTCGGCCTCTCGGGCGAGGACATCGACCGCTACCCCCACGAGTTCTCCGGGGGACAGCGCCAGCGCATCGCCCTCGCGCGGGCGCTCGTCGTCAACCCCGACCTCATCGTCGCCGACGAGCCGACGAGCGCGCTCGACGTGAGCGTCCAGGCCGAAATCCTGACGCTCATCGAACGCGTCCAGGCGGAGTTCGGCCTCGCAATCGTCTTCATCAGCCACGACATGGGTGTCGTCCGCGAGGTGTGCGACCGGGTCGCCGTGATGTACCTCGGCGAGATCGTCGAACTCGGGCCGACGGCGCGGGTGTTCGAAGAGCCCCAGCACCCCTACACGCGGGCGCTCCTCTCGTCGATTCCGGAGCCCGACCCGTGGTCGCGCGGCCTCGGAACGGTCCTCACCGGGGACGTCCCGAGCCCGTCGAACCCCCCGTCGGGCTGTCGCTTTCACACCCGCTGTCCCGAACTCGTCCCGCCCGACGGCTACGACTTCACGAGGGGGGAGTGGCGCGCGGTGATGAACCTCCGCGTCCGCCTGCGGGAGGAGGGTATCGACGTCGACGCCGTCCGCGAGTTCGTCGCAGGCGAGCGTGAAGGCGTGGCGGAGACGGTCGACGACGACCGGGTCGCGGAGGCGGTGCGCGCGGAGTTCGACATCCCCGACACGCTGTCGGACCCGAGCGCCGAGCGGGTCGTCCGTGAGGCGCTCACCGACATCGTCGCCGGGGAAGGCGACGCAGCGCGTGACCGCCTCGCCGAGGCGTTCCCGACGGTCTGCGCCCGCGAGCGGCCGCCCCTCGACCCCGTTGCGACAGGGCACGAGGTGGCCTGTCACCTCCACCGAGGGTACGACAGCGCTCCGGCAGAGGAGACGGCACCCGGTGCCGACGAGTGACCGATGCGCGGTGTGGGGGACGGGGGCGACCGTAGTGTCTGGTACTGCAAGCACAGCACTATTGACTTCGGGAGCGCGACCGTGAACCGTCCCCGTCGCTGAGTTGTCGAGTCATCTCGTGACTCACTCGTCATCCATGCCACTCCAACAGTTCCTCAAAGGGATCGAACACGCGCTCGCACCGGTACGACACGTGATGAAACCCGTCCTGTCGGACCCGCTGGTGATGGCCGTCTGGGCGCTCCTCGTCGGAGCCTCTGTGGGTGTACTCTGGTGGGACATCCGCAAGCGCAACCGGGCCCTGCCGTCGATGATGAAGGGAGTCTGGACGCTCGTCGTTCTCTACTCGGGGCCGTTCGGACTCGCCATCTACTGGTACTCCGGGCGGACGCAGATCAGCCACGACTCGCTGTGGCGGCGCGGCCTCCGCTCGACGGCGCACTGTTACTCGGGCTGTGGGGCGGGCGAAGTCCTCGGGTTCGTGCTCCTCGCGGGCCTGCTCGCCCTCCAGAGTACGCTCCTCGTCACGGCGGGGACGTTCGCGCTCGCGTACACGTTTGGCTACGCCCTCACCGTCGGTCCGCTCATGCAGGAAGGAGTCGGCTTCGGCGAGGCGATGCTCGACGCGCTTTACAGCGAGACGCCCAGCATCACCGTCATGGAGATCACCGCCATCGGCACCGATCTGCTGATCGCGAGCCAGGCGAACATCGGCGACGTGCTGTTCTGGGGCGCGCTCGTCTTCTCGCTGTCCGTCGGGTTCGTCTTCGCGTTCCCGATCAACGCCGCGCTCGTCCGCTTCGGCGTCAAAGAGGGGATGAAGAACCCCGCCGAGATGGGAACCGAGCACCAGCGGAACCGGGCAGCGTCGACGGACTGACCCGCGAGGCAGGTGTCGCGGATCCGAGTCGACGTACGGTGAGAAGAATCGCGGGAGATGGAGTAGACGTACGCGCCGTCGGACGCACAGGGCGGTGAACGAAGCGGTCGGTGACAGCCAGAAGACACACGCCACACGGGCGCCGTGAATCGCAGTCTCATCCCCCGGCGACCCGTTCGGTCTCGGTCACACCGACACTCACGGACGTACCACCAGCCACGTCGCACGTCGTAAACGACGCCACAGTCCGAAACGCCTGCCAACTGGCGACGACACTTTCCGCGGCCCGGCCGCTTTTGCGCGTGGCCGCTCAATCATCGACGATGACACGCGCACTGTTCGTCGTCACCGAGGAGGGGTACTGGGGAGAAGAGTGCATCGAGCCGCTACAGACGCTCTCGGACGCGGGCGTCGACTGCACGATTGCGACGCCGTCCGGCAACCCACCCGTGGTCGACGAGCGCTCCGTCGACCCCGACGAGGTGGGCGAGGAGATGGCTCGGCGCGTCGCAGAGTGCGACGCGAACGACGAACGGTTGAACGACCCCGAACCGCTCGCGGCGGTGGACGCGGGCGAGTACGACGCCGTCGTCTTCCCCGGGGGACACGGCACCGAGTGGGACATCAACCAGGACCGTCACGCCCGCACCGCCCTGCGTGAGGCCGTCGAAGGCGACGGAAAGGCGCTCGTGGTGTGTCACGCCGTCGGCATCCTCGCGTTCACCCGCGATTCGGCGGGCGACTTCCTCGCCACCGGTCGCGACGTGACCGGCTTCCCGAACGCCTGGGAGGAAGGCATCGTCGACGACCACGACCTGATGCCCGACGGGCGAAAACTGCCGTACTGGGTCGAGGACGAGGTCAAAGCCGTCGGGGCGAACTGGGACGCCGAACTCGACGCGGACACCTCCGTGACCGTCGACGGCGACCTCGTGACCGCGCGCGGCCCGCCCTCGTCGCACGAAGCGGCGCTGACGCTCCTCGAAGAGCTAGGAATCGAAGCGCCGAGCGCCTGAGGACGGTGGCTGCGGCGTCAGGCGTCGCCGAGCGACCGCCTGAACGCCGTGAACTTCGGATAGAACTTGTCGGTGAAGAGCAGGTACGCGAAGTACAGCGCCATCGCGCCCATCACGGCGGCCCAGGCACCGAGTTCGGGCTGACCGCTCGCCACCGTGGCGAACGCGAACCGCTCGATGTACGCACCGACGACGGAGAGGACGACGCCGCCGACGCTGAACAGGAGCAGTTCGACGAGTTCCGGCAGGAGTTCCAGCAGTGATGTCTTCATGCCCGCTGGATGTCGGGGGAGGAGTGAATCCCTTTCGGTCCGCCCGAACGACCCCGACGACCCGACAGTCCGGCGACCGGTCGAACGTTCCGTGAACCGTCGTCGGCTTCACCGCATCGTTTGACAACACCTAAGTCGAATCTCCCCCGACTCGGGCACGTGCAACCGACACCCGAAGTCGTCCTCGCCGTGGTGTTCCTCCCGTTCCTCGGGGCGGCCGCGACGCCGCTCGTCTATCGGCTTCTGGGCGAGCGGACGGCGTACTTCGCTGCCGCCGTGGCGCTCGCCTGTTTCGGGCTCGTCTCCTCGCTCTACGTGAACGGGGCTCACGGAACCGCGTCCTTCGAGTGGATTCCCTCGCTCGGCGTCTCGCTCGCCTTTTACGTCGACGGACTCGCGCTCCTCATCTCGTTCCTCGCGAGCGGCGTGGGGGTGCTCATCCTCACGTACTCGGGAGGATACATGCACGGCGAACCGGGTCAGGCGAAGTACTACGCGACGCTGTTGGCCTTCATGGGCTCGATGCTCGGCGTCGCGCTCGCGGGCGACCTCCTCGCGCTGTTCGTCTTCTGGGAACTCACCTCCCTCTCCTCGTTCATCCTCATCGGCCACTACACCGACGAACCCGACTCCCAGTACGCCGCCCGCAAGTCGATGCTCATCACCGTGTCGGGGGGCTGTTCATGCTCGTCGGCTTTCTCCTCTTGGTGTGGGTCTCGGGCAACGTGGGTGAGGGGACCTACTCGCTCACGGTGATGCTGGAGAACAGCGAGGCCATCAGGGAGGGGATGCGAGAGAGCGGCCTCCTCGTCCCCGTCCTCCTGCTCCTCGGGATGGGCGCGGCGACGAAGTCCGCGCAGGTCCCGTTTCACGTCTGGCTCCCGAACGCGATGGAGGCACCGACGCCCGTGTCGGCGTTCCTCCACTCCGCGACGATGGTGAAAGCCGGCGTCTACCTCGTCGGCCGCTTCCGACCGCTCTTTCTGGGGAGGAAGCGCTCGCGCTCGGCGAGTGGACGCTTCTGTTCGCCGTGCTCGGGCTACTGACGATGACCGTCGCCGCCATCCTCGCGGTGGGGGCGACCGACATCAAGGAGCTCTTAGCCTACTCGACCGCCTCCCACCTCGGACTCATCACCGCCGCGTTCGGCTTCGCGAACACCTACGGCGCGGAGGCCGGCGCCTTCCACATCCTCAACCACGCGAGCTTCAAGGCCGCGCTGTTCCTCGTGGCGGGCATCATCGCCCACGAGGCCGGCACCCGAAAGATAGAGCGACTCGGCGGCCTCCGCAAACACCTCCCCGTCACGGCCGTCATCGCCACCGTCGCGTCGCTGTCGATGGCCGGTCTCCCGCCGTTCAACGGCTTCTACTCGAAGGAACTGCTGTTCGAGGCGGCCTACTACGCCGCGGTCGACATCGGCGGCGCGGCGTGGCTCTTCCCCGTCGTCGCCGTCTTCGGCAGCGTCTTCACCTTCCTCTACTCGATCAAGTTCGCGTCGCTGTTCTTCGGGACAGAGCCCGACGAGTTGGGACACGTCCACCGGCCGCCGCTCGCGATGCTCGTCCCGCCCGCGCTCCTCTGCGTGCTCGTCCTCGCCATCTCCGTCCAGCCGAACCGCTTCATCTCCGCGCTCGTCGGCGACGTGTTCGGCAGCGTCGTGTCCGGCGAGGCACACTCGTTCTCGGTCGGTATCCCGACCGAACTGAGCCCGTACTTCGTCATGAGCCTCGTCACCATCGCCGTCGGCGCGGTGTCGTTCCCGTTCTACGACCGCCTCCACGACGGAGTGAACGCGGTCCTGCGAGGACCGGTCCGGGCGAACTGGTGGTACGACAACGGCGTCGAGGGGCTCGACGCCCTCTCGGCGACGTTGATTCCCCGCGTCCAGACGGGCCTCCTCCGAACGTACGCGACGTGGGCGTTCGCCACCGTCGCCGCGCTCGCGCTCGGTGGGTACGCCGCGACGACCCCCGGGCTTCCCGGACTGGCTCCGGATCTCGGGCTGGCGCTGGTGCTCGTCGTCGCCGTGGCGGCCGTCGCCGCCGTCGCCATCCTCGCCGCGCCGTCGCACATCGCGGGCGTCCTCACCCTCTCCATCGTGGGCTTCATGGTCGCCATCTTCTACATCCTCGCCAGCGCGCCCGACCTGGCGCTCACGCAACTCGTGGTCGAGACGCTCGTCCTCGTCATCTTCCTGCTCGTGCTGGATCGGCTCCCCGCGTACTACGGCTCCGTCGAGCGCCGACTCGCCGTCCGCGACGCGGTCGTCGCGAGCGCGGTCGGCGTGACGGTGTTCCTCACCGTGCTGCTCTCCACGTCGGCCTCGCCCGACCCCTCGCTCCGGCGGTTCCTCACCGAGCGGGCGGGCGTGCCGGCCGAGCACGGCCCCTTCTTCACCGACTACGGTGGAGGCGGCAACATCGTCAACGTCATCCTCGTCGACTTCCGTGCCCTCGATACGATGGGTGAGATCAGCGTCGTCGCGATGGCCGCGCTCGCCATCCTGACGCTCGTCCGGATGCGCACGCGAGGTGAGACACAGTGAGCACCGACACGGGCGGGAACGAACGGAACGAGGGGGGGAGCGGCGGAGGCAAGGAGCCGACGACGCTCATCGCCGACCCCTACGACCGGCGGACGACGGTCATCTCGCGGACCGTCACGCGGGTGGTGGTGCCGATCATCCTCGTCACCTCCATCGCGCTCCTCCTGCAGGGACACAACCTCCCCGGCGGCGGGTTCATCGGCGCGGTGCTGACGGCGACGGCGTTCGTCCTCGTCTACGTGGTCTTCGGGATGGATTTCCTCCAGAGCCGCGTGCTGGACGTCTCGGCCGACGAGGACGAGTACCACGACCTCGTCTCCGGCTACCGCTGGGTGTTCGGCGCTGGCCTCGCGCTCGCCGTCGCGTCGGGGCTCGTCCCCACCGTCCTCGGCGCGCCCTTCCTCACGCAAGGAGTGTTGTTCCTCGAACACCTCCCCCTCTACGGTGAACTGGAGGTGGCCTCGGCGCTGGCGTTCGACCTCGGCGTCTACTTCACTGTCGTCGGTGGCCTGCTCACCATCCTCGGGGAGGTGGGCAACGAATGACCGAGGTGGTGCTGGCGGCCGTCCTCGGTCTGCTGTTCGCGCTGGGGACGTTCCTCGTCCTGCGCCAGGACGTCGTCCGCGTGGTCTGGGGGGTGAGCATCATCTCCCAGTCCGCGAACGTCTACCTCGTGACGATGGGCGGCATCGACGGGGTGGCGCCCGTCGCACCGGGGGACGCGACGCCGACCGACCCGCTGGTGCAGGCGCTCGTCCTCACGGCCATCGTCATCGGCTTCGCGACGACGGCGCTGGCGCTCGTGCTCACCTACCGCGTCTACGAGGAGCACGGCACCATCGACGTCTACGAACTCGGCCGGAGCGGCGCCCCCGGTTCGACGAAATCGAAGTCGGGGACGCACGCGAACGGAGGTGACGGCGAGTGACCGAACAGATCGTCGTCGCGCCCCTGCTCGTGGCGCTCGTCACGGCGGTGTTGACGCTGCTCACCCGGACGAACGACACGCTCCAGCGCGTCACCAGCATCCTCGGGAGCGTCGCCTACCTCGTGGCGGTCGGCGTGCTGTTCAGCCGCGTCGTCCTCCCCTTCGGCTCCGAGCCGCGGACCATCGTGTACTACGTCTCCGACTGGGCCGCCCCGTTCGGCATCACGCTCGTCGCCGACGCGCTCTCGGTGTTCATGCTGTCGATTGCCGCGCTGGTGTCGCTCGTCGCCCTGGTCTACTCGGTCGTCTCCGTCGACGGGTTCGGCCAGCGGCTCTCGTATCACCCCCTCTACCACTTCATGGTCGTCGGCGTCTCGGGGTCGTTCCTCACCGCCGACGTGTTCAACCTCTTCGTCTGGTTCGAGGTGATGCTCATGTCCTCGTACATCCTCGTCCTCTTCTACTCGGGACCGGAGCACACCCGCGCCGCGCTCACCTACGTCGTGTTGAACCTCATCGGCTCCGCCGTGATGTTGGTCGCCATCGGCGGACTCTACGCGACAGTCGGCACGCTGAACATGGCCGACATGGCCCGGCGACTGGCCGCACCGGGCGAGTTCGGCGTCGCGGTGCTCCCCGTGCTGGGCCTGTCTGCCGTGCTGTTCTCGGTGTTCGCGCTGAAAGCCGGCCTCGCGCCGTTCCAGTTCTGGGTGCCCGCCGCCTACCGGGCCGCACCGGCACCGGTCACGGCGATGCTCGCCGGCGTCGTCAAGAAGGTCGGCGTCTACGCCATCGTCCGCCTGTACTTCACGGTGTTCGCCGCGGCGTCGGTGCCGGTCTCCCTGCCCGGAATCGCGGGCGACTCGTTCCTCGCCTTCTTCGGTCCCGTCTTCTTCGTGATGGCGACCGTGAGTATCGTCCTCGGCGGGGTCGGCGCGGTCGGCCGCCCGGACCTCGACGGATTGCTCGCACACTCGTCGATTTCGCAGGTCGGCTTCATCGTCTTACCGCTGGCGCTGGCGGCGACCGCACCCACCGAGTCCGTGCGCGTCGTCGCCGTCACCGCCGCGCTCGTCTACTCGTTCAACCACGGCCTCGCGAAGAGCCTCCTCTTTCTCGTCTCGGGGACGCTCAAGGAGACGGTCGGTACCGACGAGTTCGCACGGCTCGGGGGGCTGGCGAACCGAACCCCGGTGCTCGCAGGGGCGTTCCTCCTCGGGCGCTTACCCTCATCGGCGTCCCGCCGCTCTCGGGCTTCTTCGGAAAGCTGCTGGTCTTCCAGGCCGGCGCGGACGCGTTCGCCGCCGGTGCGGCGGGCGCGGGAGTCTTCCTCGGAGTCGCGCTTCTCGGCGCGATTCTCACCATCGCGTACTACACCCGTGCGTGGAACGCCGCGTTCTGGGGCCAACCCTCGGAACTGGTTACCGCCGCCATCCCCAGCCGATGGGTCCGCGGCGCTGCCGGTGGCGAGACCGAGGGCGAGGGTGAAGGCCTCGCCGCCGACGGCGGCCTCACCGAACTGACGCTGACCACGGAAGTCACGATGGTCGTCGTCCTCGCCGTCACGCTCGTCGCGTTCGGCGTCGGCTTCGAGGCAGTGTACGCGACGGCGGAAGCGGCCGCCCGCGCGGCGCTCGACACGGGGACGTACGTCGATAGCGTGAAGCCGGAGGTGTTCACCGAGTGACCCGCCGCTGGCCTCTCTCGGGCGTCGCCCTCGCGGTGCTGTGGCTGTTCGTCCGCGGCGTCGAACTCACGCCCGTTCGGCTGGCGGAGGAGTTCATCATCGGCCTCCTCGTCGGCCTCCCGGTCGCGTACGTGTTCCGCCGCTTCTACGCGCCGTCGACGCCGCTCTCGCGGACCATCCGGGTGGTTCCCTACGCGATGCTGTACCTCGCCGCGTTCCTGAAGGAACTGCTCACGGCGAACGTCGACGTGGCCTACCGCGTCCTCTCGCCGTCGATGCCCATCCACCCGGCGGTCGTCAAGGTGCCGCTGCGCGTCCAGTCGGACGTCGCCATCACGACCATCGCCAACTCCATCACGCTCACCCCCGGCACGCTCACCATGGATTACGACAGCGACTCGAACACGCTCTACGTGCACAGCATCGACGGGAGCAACCCCGAGGAAGTCCTCGAACCCATCCGGACGTGGGAGGACTACGCGCTCGTCATCTTCGACGAGGAACTGAAGCCGGGCGACCCGGTCTCGCAGGGCCAGGCCGACCCCGCCAGGGACGGAAAGGGGGAGGTGGCCGATGGCGACTGAACTCCCCGGCTTCGTCGAACTGAGCCTGCAGGCCGCGCTCGTGGCGGCGGCCGCGCTGACGCTTCTGGTCTCGTACCGCGTCATCCAGGGGCCGACCGTCCCCGACCGCGTGGTGGGGCTGGACACCATCGGGACGAACGTCGTCGCCATCGCCGCCCTCTGGGCGATGCTCTCGACGCAGAGCTTCTTCGTCACGGTGAGCCTCGTCCTCGCCATCATCGGGTTCATCTCGACGATTACCGTGGCTCGCTACGTCACGGAGGGGGACATCATCGAATGACCGCCGAAGCCGCCAGCGCCGTCTCCATCGGCCCGGTGCGCGGCGCACTGATCGTCCTCTTGGTCGCCGTCGGCGTCGCCTTCCTCGTCGTCGGGACGGTCGGCCTCCTCAGACTGCCCGACGTCTACAACCGGATGCACGCGACGTCGAAGGCGACGACGCTCGGAGCGGCCTCTATCGCGCTCGCCGCGTTCGTCTTTTATGGACCCGGCGGCGACGGCCTCATCGGACTCGTCACCGTCGTCTTCCTCTTCGTCACCGCGCCGACGGGCGCGCACATGATTTCGCAGGCCGCCCACCGCATGGGCGTCGGCTTTTACGGCGGGGTGGAGTGGCCCGGCGAGGGCGGGGGCGAGCGCGCCGAGGAGGTCGGACAGGACGGTTCGGAGACGGGCAGCGCGTCGCCCGGCGACGACTGAGTCGTTTCTGACGACGTCTGTATGTCTCTATTATTGACACGACGTGCGTGCTGAAGAGAGAGGCTGACTTCAGCAGCCGATATCCAATAGTCACCGTCACGCCACTCGTGTGTATCCGGTAACCCCGACAACGAGGTGGGGGATAGCACTATGTCGAAACCTGTCCTTAGTTTGAGGCGGACCGTTTGAAGAGGGCCAGCAGCGCGTCACCGCCATCGCTGGATATCATGAGCGGATAGGCACTCAGATTCGCCCACCGTTCGAACCCCTCGACGATCTCAAGTCCAAGCGCCTCGTTGTATCAGTCTGCCGCCTCGTAGCGGTCAAGCACTGACAGTGCAACGTGGTCAGTACCTCCGACCTGAAATCCGTTATCAGTCATCGGCGTCCGCCGTGAGGTCGACGACAAGCTTGCCACGGACGTGACCGTCTGCGCTCCGCTCGAGTGCATCCTGTACCTCGGACAGTGGATACGTGCCACTGATCCGCGGTGCAACGACTTCGGAATCAGCGTGGGCCGCGACCCGTCGAAGCGTCGCCGGGTCCGAATCCAGAATGGCGTCGAAAAAGCTGACGTCGACACCGTGCTCGTTGTATCGTTCGACAACTCTCTCTGAGGGAGGCTCCGGAAGCGTGACGACGATGCCCCCTGGTTGGACGATCTCGACCGACCGTTCGAGGACGTCACCGCCAACGGCATCGAGGACGACGTCGACGTCGTCTACCACGTCTTCGAATCGCTTGTGACGGTAGTTGACGAACTTGTCGACCCCGAGTTCGCGGAGGAACGCCTCGTTGCGTCCAGAGGCGGTTCCGATCACGTGAGCGCCCGTATTCGCCGCGAACTGGGCGGCCATATGACCAACGCCACCAGCGGCTGCATGGATGAGAACGCGCTGTCCGGCACCAAGATTACCTTCCTCGTAGAGTGCGTGGAACGCAGTCTGCCCCGCCATCGGAACGCCCGCAGCTTCCAGATGAGAGAGTGACTGCGGCTTGTCAGTGAGTTCGTCGCTCCTCATCGTGATGTATTCGGCAAATGCCCCTCCCCCACCGGGAAGGCGTGCCATTCCGCAGACCGTATCGCCCGGGTTGAACCCGGTTACGTTGGCTCCGACGGCTTCGATAACACCTGACACGTCCCAGCCGGGCGTCCACGGGACCTCTCTGTCGAGCAGGTGTGAGAGGTCACCGCGACACATGAGCCAGTCGATGGGATTGATTCCGGCAGCGTGAACCTGAACGCGGAGTTCGTGCCGATCCGGTTCGGGACGGGGAACATCGTCGTAGGTCAGTGTCTCGATACCCTCGGGCTTCTGGAGTTGAATCGCTTTCATTTGTGCATGTGTGAGTCGGTGGCCCTACTGTCGATACCGGCAGAAGCAATCCGTTTGGTCTGCTCTGGGTAGTCCGACATACCGGCGTAGAACGTGAGTTCTTGCCCGAGTCGGTGTATCCGCTCGGCAATGTCCGAATCTGTGATCCGACGCTCGTCTACGACCGAGGGCGAATCCGGAATCGCGACTTCGGTGGGTAGCGTCCACGCGCGCAACGACCGGCTTACTGCTCGGAGATGAATGAGGGCCGACCCTGGGAAGTCTCCGGCAGCCACCTCGAGAAGACCGACCGTCGTTCCCGTGAACTGGTCGCGACCACAGTAGTCGAGTGCGTTCTTCAACGCTCCCGAATAGGACCCGTGATAATTTGGAGTGCCGAGCAGGACGCTATCGGCCCGATTTACGGTCTTTCGTAGCGTGTTGGCGCCTGGGACGTCCCTGTTCACGGCGTTCAGACTCGGCAACTCGTGGTCCCGTAGATCGATGAGTTCTGTCGTCGCACCAGCCTCTTCGGACGCTGTTAGTGCTTCACCGAGTGCGACCCGTGTCCGACTGTTGTCGCGCAGACTGCCACAGATTGCGACGACCCGTGGTTCGGTTTTATCTGACATACCTGTAGATACACCCAGGCATCACAAAAATGCTCTCTACACTGACATTTTGCAGGGATACTTACAAAAATTCGTTTTGGCAGAGAGCGGGATTACGGGGCGACACATCAGTTGTATTTCAAAAACCTGGTTGAGAGAGGCTTTTTGCCGATCTAGACGTGATGATGAGTATGAACAGGCTGGAGGCGATGGAACTCGCCCAGAAATCGGAGCACTGCCTCAGGCCTGCCGAGGCGTTTTCACTGATCGGTAACGAGATTCGGGTGACGATTCTGGAGGCCCTTTGGCACGCCGATGAGCCCCCGGTTGGTTTCACGACCCTCTACGAGCACGCCGGGGCGGATAACACCGCCCAATTCAACTACCATCTGGGCCAACTGACGGGCCACTTCGTTCGTAAAACAGACGATGGGTACGAACTCCGGACAGCCGGAGAGAGCGTCGTCCAGGCGGCCGTGGAAGGCTCGTTCAATGCCCACCCTGATCTTGATCCGATCGACACTGGCGACGACTGCACACAGTGTGAGGCGACGTTGGTTGCAACGTACAGTGACGAAAAGCTCGCCATCGGGTGTCCGACGTGTGGCCGCACGCACGGCCAGTATTCGTTTCCACCGGGTGGGTTGATCGGTCGTACCGAGGCCGAGACGCTCTCAGCGTTCAACCAGCGCGTTCGGCATCTCCACAGCCTCGCTAGGGATGGGGTCTGTCCGGAGTGCAGCGGCCAGATGCGGACCGAAATCGTCCGCGGTGAGAACTGCTGTCTCGATGCCGACCTCCGGACCGAATACACGTGTCTCCAGTGTCGTCATATCCTGTGCTCAACGATCGGTCTGGCGTTGCTCGACCAGCCACCAGTCGTTTCATTCTATCGGGACCACGGGCTCGACCTCCAGACGATGTCCTACTGGCAACTGAACTGGTGTGTGAGTGATGACTGCACAACCGTGGAGTCGGCGGATCCGTGGCGAATCGAGGTATCGATCACCGAAAACGGCGACACACTCACCGCCTCTCTCGATGAGGGCCTCTCGATCGTTACAACGTACGTATCGGAGGGTGACGCATCCAATCAGAATTTCAAAAAAGCGTGAAACACTAGTTCGTGCTTGTGTCCTATTTCCCCAACTCTCTCGCGAAACTACCGCGGACGCAGAGCAGTATCATAACCGCATTCATCACCAGAGTCAAGAACCAATATCTCATATCTGATCCGCTATGCCCCAGCTGACGACACCTCTTACCGATGCTCTCGGTCTTGACGTTCCCATCGTTCAAGCACCGATCGGAAGTGCGACTTGTCCTGCTTTGGCAGCCAGCGTTGCTAACGCTGGCGCACTTGGAATGCTGGCCGTTACATGGCGGGATGAAACGGTGACTCGTGAGGCGATCACTGAAACGAAACAGCAGACAGAGGGCGTCTTCGGTGTCAATATTGTTGCGGATTCTGACGCGAAGAGCGTCCCGACAGAAACCCACGTGGAGGTCTGTCTCGACGAAGGTATTGATATCATCTCCTTCTCGTTCGGAGATGCCGCGCCATACATCGAGCAGATCCATTCACGTGGTGGGGTCGTTCTCCAGTCAGTAGGGAGTGCTGCAGAGGCGAAGGATGCTGTCGATGCTGGTGTAGATATCATCGTTGCGCAGGGATGGGAAGCAGGCGGCCACGTTCAGAGCGAAGTCGCAACACTCCCCCTGGTTCCCCGTGTCGTTGATGCCGTACCTGACACACCAGTCATTGCCGCTGGGGGAATCGCAGATGGACGTGGAATCGCCGCAGTACTCACACTCGGCGCAACTGGTGCGTGGCTCGGTACGCGGTTCCTCCTAACGGAGGAAGCCTATGTCCATCGGCTGTATCGACGACGGGTGATCGAAGCGGAAGAGACTGATACAGTTTACTCGACGCTTTTCGACGAAGGGTGGCCAGACGTGCCGCATCGGGTAATCGAAAACGGGACTGTCGCAGAATGGAAGGCAGCAGAACAGCCTTCGACGGAACGACCGGGAGAAGGCGACGTTGTTGCGGAAACAGGTGATGGTAATCCGGTTCGGCGGTATGAGGATTCACTTGCAGTCCCCGAGATGAGTGGGGACGTAGAGGCATTACCGCTCTATGCAGGCCAGAGTGTCGGGTTAACCCAAGAACTGCAACCAGCAGATGAGCTCGTGGCGGGTCTCGCTGAAGAAGCACTAGCGGCACTGGAACGAGCCGACTGATAGATACGCGCTCTGTATGCAGTACGACCACTGAGACCTCACCGAACACTGTCAGAAGCGACGTGCTGAGTACAGGGAGGCGTATTCAGCACTGCGGTGCCTACAGACGAGTTCATATAATATTTCTTGCTATTTGGAGAGTATTGAAATCACCACGTGTAACATGCTTCTATTATTTAAACCGACTCATATAATATGCCTCTATTATTTAAATCGACGCATATAACAGACTTCTATATTACTGGCTGGTATGGGCGCCGGCCGCCAACTCGTGAAAACACTTGGACCTGATCCGATAATCGATCCTCTGTACCGGCTGGAACGGCAACTTCGCTACCGGTTGGCGGGTGAAACCTACGCCGTTGAGGCTTCGGGTGCTCGGGCGCGGTTCCGGATTCCGACACAAAACGAATGGTCTGACTTCGTGTCGATTGCAGAACGGCCGATCCTCGAAGACCTCGCTTCGAGCATCCGGAGGGACGATGTGTTCTACGATATCGGGGCGAACACCGGGCTGTATTCCTGTTTGATGGCGAACCTGGTAGAGCAACCCGTGATTGCGCTCGAGCCGCATCCCCAAAACGCCAGACGGTTGGAAGAGAACGCCGAACTCAACGGAGCAGACGTCTCCGTGTTCGAGTACGCGCTCGCCGATTCGGCGGGGGACTCGGAGCTGTCGATCGTGTTAGACAAAATCGGATCGGCCGGCCATTCGCTAGTAAGTGACGAAGGGCCCAATACGATCACGGTTCCAAAGATTCGGGGAGACGACTTCATCGCCGACGAAGACCTCCCTGCTCCGACGGTGCTCAAGATTGACGTCGAGGGCGCCGAATACCAAGTTCTCAGGGGGTTGGAGTCGGCGTTATCGCGCTCCGACTGTCGGATGGTCTACTGTGAAACGCACGCGGATCGACTCCGGGCACAGGGGGTATCGGTGTCGGACGTCCGGGATGAACTCGTGTCCCACGGGTTCTCTGTCACGGAGGTTACTGTCCGGCAGGGGAAGGGAGAGACGTTTCTCGTAGGAAAGGCCGACGGTTCAAGCGGCGGGTAGGTCAAGGGAGAGCGACCGCGGCGAACCGGGGCTCGCCGACGTCGAAGAAATCGAGAGCGGTGGGGATGATCAAGAGACGGTTGACGAAGGGACGGAATATCAGATCGGATGGCGTAACCCAGTCGACACCGTATACGCGAGCACGCGGACACCCACGGTCAGCGCGCTACCAATCGCTCGGCGAAGAGCGGGACAGCGTGGTAGATGTACGCGCGGTATGCAACACGCCCACCGAGACTCGTCGGCTACCGAGAGAGTCGACAGCGCCGTCTTCGTCTTACTGGAGAACCCCGACCAGTTCGTCGGCGATTCGCTCGCCGAGCGCCAGTTTCGACCCGGCGAACGGTTCGGACTCCTCCCCGACGAGAAGCGCCCGCGTCTCCTCTGCCCCCATCACGCTCGCGTCGTTGGCGACGACGAACGCGAGGCCCGCACGGTCCATGACGCGTCGTGCTTCCTCGACCATGGCCTCGTCGTCGCCGCTGGTCTCCGTTTTGAACCCGACGATGGGGAGGTCGGGGGACGCCTCCCGAACCGAGTCGATGAGCTTCGGCGCGGGGAGGAGTTCGAGCGTCCGTGCCTCGCCCGACCGGATCTTCTCCTCTTCTCTCGAAACCGTGAAGTCGGAGATGGCCGCCGCCGACGCGAGCGCGTCCGCGTCGTCGCAGGCGTCGAGCGTCGCGTCGAGCATCTCCGCGCCGGACTCGACCCACTCGACGTCCGCGTAGTGGGCGTCGATGTCTGGTCTGGAACTCCCGGTGCCGTGAACGAGCGTCACGGTCGCGCCCCGGACGTGACAGGCGCGCGCGAGCGCCCGACCCATCTTTCCCGAGGAGCGGTTCGTCAGCAGGCGGACGGGGTCGACGGGTTCGGCAGTCGCGCCCGCGGTGACGACGACGTGTCTCCCGTCGAGGGGTTTCTCCGAGAGCGCGCGGGCGACGCCCGTGACGATGGCCGCCTCGGTGGCAATCTTCGCCTTCCCCTCCTCGATGCGAGGGTCGACGAACTCGACGCCCCACGCCTCCAACCCGCCGAGCGCGTCGAGGACGCCCGGGTGGTCGTACATCGGTTCGTGCATCGCCGGCGCGCAGACGACTGGGACGCCGGCACCCAGCGCCGTCGTCGCACAGGTCGTCACGGGCGTGTCGTCGACGGCGCTGGCGACCTTTCCGACGGTGTTGGCGGTCGCCGGCGCCAGGAGGAGGACGTCTGCCCAGCCCTCGCGCCCGCAGAGTTCGACGTGCTCGACGCGCCCCGTGATCTCGGTGACGACGTCGCGCTCGGTGGCGAACTCCAGCGCCCAGGGGTGGATGATTCCTCGCGCGGCGGGAGTCATCACCCCACGGACCGACGCGCCGTGTCGCCGGAGTTCGTGTGCGAGTTCGACGCACTTCACGGCCGCGATAGAGCCCGAGACACCGAGGGCGACGTTGACTCCTTCGAGCATTCACCTCCGAATGCACCCGTGGAAAGTAAAAGCCGTCCGGTCAGTCGGGGGTGAGGAGAGACAAAGGGAGGACAAGGCACATGCCGACGGGTCCGCTCTCTCGACCCGATGCCCTCTCGCCGCACGCTCCTTCGGGCCGGTGGCCTCGCCGGTCTCACTACCCTCGCCGGCTGTCTCTCCTCTCCGGCGTTCAGCGCCCAGGACCCCGCGGCCGGCGAGTGGCCGACAACCCGACGCGGACCGACGAACACCGCGTGTGCACCCGAGGCGACCCCGACCCGTGAGTCGCCCAGCGTCGCGTGGCGCGCCACGGATCGGGGACCGGTCGACGACGTCCTCGTCGTCGGCGAGACCGTCTACGCGACCCGTCCCACCGAGACGGTCGCACTCGACGCCGCCACCGGCACCCGTCGCTGGACGACCGCGGGGGACGACCAGTCGATGGTCCCGGCCAGCCGACGGCTCGCGTGCCGCTCGGCGGAGGCGCTCTACACGGTCGACAGCGAACGGCTTCGGGCGTTCGACGTCGAGGGGGACGCCAGTGGTCACGAGCCGTCGCGGACGAACTCGGCGACCCCGTCAGGGGATACGGGCTGCAGGTGACGGATTCGGCGCTCGTTCTGGGCTACCACGGCGGGCTCGCGGGGTTCGGGAGGGACGAGGGTGCACACCGCTGGACGCGCTCGCCCGGCGGCCTCGGCTGGGTGTATCCCGCCGTCGCACACGGGCGGCTGTACGTCGGCAGTCCCGGGCCGCTGTACGCGTACGAACGGCGGTCGAGCGTGAACCGAGTCGTAGACCCCACACCACGCGTGGCGTGGGAAGGGCGGGGGCCGGTGTTCTGCTCGTGGCCCGCCGTCGCCGGAGACAGACTCGTCGTCGCCGACCGCGAACCGTCCTTCGACGAGGGGACAACGACCCTGTGGGCCTTCGAGCGGGACGGAACGCCCGCCTGGCGGCAGCGCGTCCCGGGGACCGGACGCGCGCTCGCGGTGACGCCCGGGGGAACGGTCGTCGTCTCGGCGGGCGAGGAGCCCTCGACAGTTCTCGCATGCGACGTCGCCGACGGCGCGGTCAAGTGGAGACGGGAGTTCGACCAGTACGTCCGCGAACCGGTCGTCGCCGGCGACGTCGTCCTCGTCGCGGGGTCGCCGGCGGAACTGGCGCGGAACGAGGTGGTGCGGGCGCTCGACGTCGACACCGGCGAGGGGTTGTGGCAGTGGGAGGTCGAGGGGAGGGCTGAGCGACTCGCGGCGGCCGGGGGTCGAGTCTACGTCGGCACCGATTCCGGGCGCGTCGTCGCGCTGGCGTGAATCGCTCAGTTGAACGCTCCTGCGGGATCTCAGTCGTCTCCGACCTCCCACGACTCGTCGACTCTCCCCCGTTCGTCGTCGACGAGCGAGGGGTGGGTCCGCTGGGTCTGGGGGTGGGGGTTGGCGAAGCGGTCGCGCATCAGTTCCCGCGACTCGGCCTGCCGCCGCGCCTGCTCGGCGGCGTCTATCTCCTCACACCCCGGCGGTACCTCCCTGCCTCGCTCGGTGAAGTAGCCGTCGGGCGTGACCCAGTCGTTGTAGAACGGGGTTCCGGAGTCGTGGAGGAGCGTGATTCCCACCGCCGCCCCGTGGCCCGCGGCGACGACCGCCTGGTGGTACTGCTCGCTCAGCCGGCCGGCGGCGTAGAGGCCGGCGACCGAGATCCGACCGACGCCGTCCTCGTCGACGTACGTCTTCGAGCCGGCAGTTCGACAGGAGACGTCGTCGGGGAGGTACGAGGCGTCGCTCCACGAGGCGGCGACGACGTACCGTGCCTCGTACGCGTCGCCCGCGGCGGTCGTCACCACGAACCCCGAGTCGCGGGGGTCGACGCGGACGACTCTTCCCGGCGCGACGGCGACGCCGTTCCGCGCGGCCTGCTCTTCGAGGAGGCCGGCGAACAGCCTCGGGTTGACCCCGGCGGGGCAGCCGGGGACGTTCTCCAGGTGGGCGTTTCTGCGGAGGATGGACTCGCCGCCGTTCAGCACGAGCGTGTCGAGACCGGCGCGGGCGGTGAACGTCGCCGCGGTGAGGCCGGCGACGCCGCCGCCGACGACGAGGACGTCCCGGGCGCCGGAGTCCGAGTCGGAAGCGTTCATGCGACTGCTTGACGGGGGTGGGTGATTTGTGTGTCGCCCGTGATCGGCGGTACCCGTGAGACGGTGAGCGGTTGGACGCGGCTCTCGGAGTCTCGTCAGCGAGGTCGGTGTGCGTGTCGTCAGCCAGGTCGGCGCGAGCAGGGTGGCGCGCGGTACACGGGCGCGGTGAACCGCAGCCTCAGTCCTCCCCAGCCGGGTGCTCGCGCATCCGTGCGCGAGCGTCCCACCGAAGCGGCAGAGCCGCTTCGAGCCGTTCGTTCGGCTCGGAAACGCTGTCGCTCCGGTGGATGAGGAACGGGGCGAGCGAACGCGAGCGAGTACCGCAATCGGCTGGGGAGGGAGTGGCTTCAGCGCCCTGGCGGCCGCGCGGTTTCCGTGCTGTCGGGTTCGCTCGCCGCAACCCCTACGTCCCAGTCGAGTCACACATCGCTCCCTGCCATACATCCACACCAACCGACGAACCGAGGCCCACAGGGTTTTGTGCTCCGCCACCCACCGACGAACGTGGACCAGATCGTCGTCAGCACCGTGGTCTACCTCCCGCCTGACGAGGTGTACGATTTCCTCGCCGACTTCTCGCGCTACCCGAAGTACTCCGAGTACCTCAAGAACGTTCACCAGCGCGGCGACGGCGGCGCGGGAACCCGCTACGACATGCGCTTCGCGTGGTGGAAGCTCACCTACACCCTCAGGTCGGAGGTGACCGACGTCGACCCGCCGTGGCGCATCGACTGGCGCATCGTGAAGGACCTCGACGCCCACGGCGACTGGCAGGTCGAAGAACTCGACGAACTGCCCGACGACGCCCCGGCGGACGCCGAGACGGCCTGTCGGGTGACGCTCGACGTGTCGTTCGACCCCCAGACCGCCCGGGACGGAACCGTGGACCTCCCGCGGTTCGTCTCGTTCGACTTCGTCGTCGACAAGATCAAGCCCGTGCTGGTGAAGGAGGCCCAGAAGGTGGTCGAGCGCATCGTCGCCGACATCGAGGGCCGTCACAGACCGGTCGAACTCGTGGTCGAGCGGCGGCCCTCCTGAGAGCGGGACGGCATCGAGTGCCGCGCTCGGACGAGCAGACGGCTCGAATCCGGTCGGGAGAGCCGAACAGAAATACTGATACACAGCCCGTTCGGAAGAACGGGACATGGGTGGCAGACGGTGCGCGTAGTCATCATCGGAGCCGGACAGGTCGGTTCGTCCATCGCGGCTGACCTCGACAGCACTCACGAGGTCGTCGTGATCGAGTGCGATCCGGGCCGTGTCGAGGAGCTGAACTACTCGCTGGACGTGCTGGCGATCAAGGGCGACGGGACCGCGGTGTCGACGCTCGAAGAGGCCGGCATCGACGACGCCGACATGGTCATCGCCTCGACCGACAACGACGAGACCAACATCGTCGCCTGCTCGACGGTGAAGGCCATCTCCGACGCGTTCACCATCGCCCGCGTGAAGAACACCGAGTACCTCTGGACGTGGCGCCGGTCGGAGAAGGCGTTCGGCATCGACTTCATGGTGTGTACGAACCTGCTCACCGCCGAGGCCATCGTCCGCGTGGTCGGCCTCCCCGCGGCGCGCGACGTCGACCCCTTCGCGGGCGGGCGCGTCCAGATGGCCGAGTTCGAGGTCAGCGAGGGCAGCCCCCTCGTCGAGGAGACCGTCGCGGAGGCGGACCGCTTCGACGCGCTCACCTTCGCGGCCATCCTCAGAAACGGGAACGTCGATATCCCCCGCGGCGAGACGATCATCAAGGCGGGCGACCGCGTCGTCGTCATCGGCTCCCCGAAATCCGTCCAGGAGTTCGCCGCGACGGTCGCGCCCGAGGAGTCGCCGGGGACGGCCGAAGAGGTCGTCATCGTCGGCGGTTCGGAGATCGGGTTCCACGTCTCGCGCCTCCTCGAAGAGCGGGGGTTCAGTCCCCGACTCATCGAACAGGACGCCGACCGCGCGCGCGAACTCGCCGAGGACCTCCCGGCCACGGTGGTGATGGAGTCGGACGCGACGAACCTCGACTTCCTCGAACGCGAGCACATCGGCGACGCGGACATGCTCATCGCCACGCTCGACTCCGACGAGAAGAACCTCCTCGTCTCCCTCCTGGCCCAGCGACTGGGCGTCGAGCGCACCGTGGCCGTCATCGACACCACGGCCTACGTCGAACTGTTCGAGGCCGTCGGCATCGACGTCGGCGTCTCCCCCGCGAGGTCGTCGCCGAGGAGATCACCCGGTTCACCCGCGAGGGCGGCGCCGAGAACGTCGCGCTCATCGAGTCGGACAAGGCCGAGGTGCTCGAAATCGAGGTCGACGCCGACAGCGTCCTCGTCGACAAGCCGATCCGGGAGTCCGTCGGGTCGCTGCCGGAGGGCGTCGTCATCGGCGCGATCACCCGCGACCGCGAGTTCATCGTCCCCCGGGGGAACACGCGCATCCAGCACGGCGACCACGTCGTCGTCTTCGTCGACACGGCCGTCAGCGACGAAGTGTCGAAACTGCTGTAACGTAACGGGCGTCCTCAGTCACCCACCGCGCCGTCCTGCTGGCGACGCTTTTCCTGTGGGCTCGTGGGCTACGCCGAATCGTCGTCCGACGCCGTGAGCCGCGCGGTCGCCGCGCGGACGTCCTCGATCATCGTCGCCTGCTCGTCGGTCGCCGTGGCGATGTCGCCGACGCCGGTCGAAACCTCCGCCGCCGTCTCGGCGACGTCGTCGGCCATGCTCGCGACCGACTCGGTACTCGACGCCTGTTCGTCGGTCGCCGCGGCGACGCTCCTGATCCCCTCTGCGGTCTCGCGGACCGCCTCCGCGATGTCCGCGAGGTCCGACTGTGCGTCGTCGACCTGCTCGATTCCCGCCGCCACGCGTTCCGTGACGTGGTCGAGGCTCGACGCCGTCTCGGCCGTGTCGGCCTGAATCTCCGCGACGGTCGTCTCTATCTGCCGCGCCTGCGCCTGGGCGTCCCCGGCGAGGGACTTCACCTCGTCGGCGACGACGGCGAACCCGTCGCCCGCCTCGCCGGCGCGGGCGGCCTCGATGCTCGCGTTGAGCGCGAGGATGTTCGTCTGGTCCGCGATGGAGTCGATGACCTCGACGATGTCGTCGATGTGGTCGACGCGGGTTTCGAGCGCCTCCACGTCGGCGGCGACCTCGGCCGACGCCGTGTTCACGTCGGCCATCGCTCGCGCCGCGGCGGCGGCGGAATCGTGTCCACGCTCCGCGAGTCGCTCGGCCTCCGCGCTCTTCGTCTCGACCTCGTCGGCCGTCGCGGCGATCTCCTCGACCGTCGCACTCAGGTTCGAGACCTCCGCCGTGACCGTCCCCGCGCGCTCGGTGAGCGCGGTCGCGTGCTCGTCGATCCTCCCGGAGCGCTCGGCGACGCGCTCGGCGGTCTCCTGAAGCGACTCGACGGGGGCTTCGACGTCGCGTTCGACGTCGCTCGCGAGCCGTTCGTGTCGTTCCAGGGCACGCTCTAACCGCGAGGCGTACGACTCGATGTACGTCTCCATCGCGACGGCCTGGTCGAACGAGATGACCTTCGACAGGGAGGTGACGCGCTCGACCACCTCGTCGACGGCGGCGTCGACCGCGTCCTCGTCTTCGCCGTCGCCGTGTCGGGCGACCGCGTCGTCGCCGATGGCGCGGACGAGTCCCTCGTAGTAGACGCCGTACGCGCCGAGGTACAGGTCCGGACCGAGACCGAGCATGTCGTGGACCTTGCCCACTCTCGCCCGACGGGCCACGTAGTCGAGGTCGTACGTCCCGGCGACGAGGCCGCGGAGGTACGTCTCCTGGGACCGCTGCAGCGCCTCGAGCGGGAGCGACGACCGGTCGAGGACGGCCGACGCCTCGCGGTCGCTGTGTAGCCGGTCGTAGAACGCGTCGACCAGTTCGGGGCGGCGTCGTCGACGACGTCGGTCATCCCCGCGAGCCGTTCGGCGTCGCGTTCGCCCAGTCCCAAAAACGCCTTCCGTCGGTCCAGTTCCGCGCCGTCGATGCCGATTTCGGCCGCCAGCGCCTGCCCGTCCAGCCCTCGTCTGTCGGTGTCGGTGACACCCCGCCTGTCTGTGTCTGCGACGTCTGTCCGTCCCGCCGATGTGAAAGTGCTGTGTGACACGGTAGAGTTCCGTAGGGTCGACCGAGGACCCCTTCGATGGGTATCAGTTACTCTCGCCCCGGTTCACCGCCCGCCCGCACCACCACGGGGCTTTATATATCCAGTATCAACCGTGATACGGGGCGGGCAACCCTGATGTCGTCGAGACGGGTTCTCACCGGTATGTCAGACAGTCTCCGTGTCGAACTCGCCATCTCGTGTCGATCACACTGTCCAGTCGCCGAGGCATCCGTGACCGTCGACGGAGAAATCGGCGACGTCTCGCAGGCGGTGGTCGGCGGGGAACGACTCGACGAGTATCGGGTCCCCCGGGAGACGACGGGCGCGGTCGGAACGCCGGTGTTCGAGACGAGCGAGGAAGTGGTGTACCGCACCTCCCGGCCGTGTGGGACCGGGTGTCCCTGCGAGCGAATCGAGGCGGCGGGGTGTCCCACGACCAGCGTCCGCGCGGTCGACGGCCGACTCGTCGTCTCCTTTCACGCGCCCGACCGGGCGACGGTTCGGCAGGCGGTGGAGGCGCTCCAGGGGGACTTCGACGTGGAACTCCGACGGCTCGTCGCCAGCGGGGGCAGCGAGGCGGAGAGCGACACGAGGGTCGTCGACCGGGCGCGCCTCACCGACCGCCAGCGTGAGGTCATCGAGGCCGCCCACCGACTGGGGTACTTCGAGTACCCGCGACGGACCACGGCCGAGGCCGTCGCGGGGACGCTCGGCGTCTCACCCTCCGCGTTCGCCGAGACGCTCCGCGCCGCAGAGCGGGCGGTCCTCGACGAGTTCTTCCCAGCATAGGAGTCGACGCGAAAGACCCGCCGTGGGACGTTTCGGTAACGTAAAGGACCACTCCGTACACGTCCGGGTGTGCATCGGAGAGAGGGTGAGCGACGGTGAAGCTCCGCGTCGACTACCGGGCGAGCCTCAGCCTCGTCGGCACGGTGCTGAAGTACCTCGCGGTTCCGCTTCTCATCCCGCTGGCGACCGCGCTCGCGTACGGCGAGACGGTCCTCCCGTTCGTCGTGACCATGGTCGTGACCGTCGCTCTCGGCGTGAGCCTCGAACGGCTCGAACCGGACCCGGACCTCCTCGCCCGCGAGGGGTTCCTGATGGTCGGAGTGACGTGGCTCGCCGTCACCGTCGTCGGGGCCGTCCCGTACTTCGTCGAGGCGCACGGCCTCCCCCCGGTCGCGGCCCCGGTCCACCCGACGTCGACGCTCGGTAACCCCGCGAACGCGTTGTTCGAGTCGATGTCGGGCTTTACGACCACCGGGGCGACCGTCCTCGGCGACATCTCGTTCGGGACCCACACCCGCGGCATCATGCTGTGGCGACAGCTGACCCAGTGGCTCGGCGGAATGGGAATCGTCGTCCTCGCGGTCGCCATCCTCCCCGAACTCTCGGTCGGCGGCGCGCAGTTGATGGACGCGGAAGCGCCGGGGCCCGGTATCGAGAAGCTCACGCCGCGTATCGCCGAGACGGCGCGGGCGCTCTGGGGGCGTACCTCGGCTTCACCGTCCTCGAGATGGCGCTCCTCTACGGACTGCACGTCGGCGGGTTGGCGCCGAACATGGGCGCGTACAACGCCGTCGCGCACGCGCTCACGACCATGCCGACCGGTGGGTTCTCGCCGGAGGCCCGCAGCATCGAGGCGTTCTCGGCGGCCGCTCAGTGGGTCATCATCCCGTTCATGGTCGCGGCGGGGACGAACTTCGCGCTCTTCTGGCACGCGCTCACCGGCGACCCGAGGCGACTCGTTCGCGACGCGGAGTTCCGCTTCTACGTCGGCGCGCTGGCGGTCATCACGGCCATCGGTGCCGGCCTCCTCTTCACCGGGGCGGGCTTCGTCACGAGCGTCCCGCCGGGCGAGACGTACGACGCGGGGTACCTGGAGACGTTTACCGGGCTCATCGTCGGGCAGGTCGAACCGGCGCTCCGGCACGCGGCGTTTCAGGCAGTCTCTATCGTCACGACGACCGGATACGCCAGCATGGACTTCAACGCCTGGTCGGCGCCCGCGCAGTACCTCCTGCTGTTCGCGATGTTCATCGGCGGCTCCGCCGGTTCGACGGGCGGGAGCATCAAGGTCATCCGGTGGTACGTCGTCCTGAAGTCGCTCCGCCGGGAACTGTTCACCACGGCACACCCCGACGCGGTCCGTCCCGTTCGGCTCGGCGGCCGCACAATCGACGAGCGCGCCATCCGCGGCATCTACGCGTTCACGCTCCTCTACCTCGTCATGTTCTTCGTGGCGACGGTCCTGCTCGTCCTCGATGCGGCCCGCATCGGCCAGTCGCTCTCGGTCCTCGAAGCGATGAGCGCCGTCGCCGCAACCCTCGGCAACGTCGGTCCGGGCTTCGGGACGGTCGGCCCGATGGGGTCGTACCTCGCCTTTTCCGATTCGAGCAAGGTGTTCATGACCCTCCTGATGTGGGCCGGTCGGCTGGAGGTCATCCCGGTGCTCGTCCTCTTTACCCCCGAGTACTGGCAGCGGTGAGCGGCCCGTTCGCGGCGACGTCCGTCTCCGCCGAGACGACGCCGTCGCGTCGTCTCGCGTGCCGGTGGTGGGGTTCCTCTCGTCGGCGGTCGGCGGACCCGTCTCTTCGACTATCGGCCCGGCCCGACGGTCGTTCGGCCCGATAAAACGGCGATTAACCGCGATGCTCGACGGTAAACTGCCACTTAGCAATTAGTCCGTATAACTGAATATATCTCGAAGGAGAAAATGACACGAACTGTCACGGCTGTGGTCGTCATCGCGGTCATCATCGCGACAGTCGGGGCCGGTCTCGGTGTGGTGCCGCCCTCGACGGCAGCGACCGACTCGGCGAACAGTCCGCCGACGGCCGACGCCGGCGACGACCGGACCGTCGACGAGGGGACGACGGTTCGACTCGACGCGAGCGGGTCGACGGACCCCGACGGCGACGTCGTCACGCACACCTGGACACAGGCCGGCGGACCGCCGGTCACCCTCTCGAACCGCTACGCGACGTCGCCGAACGTCACCGCTCCCACGGTCGAATCGAAGACCACGCTGACGTTCGAGGTGACTGCACGAGACGGTGACGGAGGGAGCGACACCGCCACCGTCACCATCACCGTGGTCCCGACGAACGACCCGCCGACGGCCGACGCCGGGAGCGACAGGCGCGTCGAGGCGGCGGCGAGCGTCGAACTCGACGCGGGCGGGTCGACCGACCCGAACGGCGACACGCTCTCGTACACCTGGCGACAGGTCGGCGGTGCGAGCGTCGCGCTCGTCGGAGCCGACACGGACACCGCGTCGTTCACCGCACCGTCCGTCGACTCACCCGTCCGCCTCACCTTCGAGGTGACGGCCACTGACCCCGGTGGTGCGAGCGCGACCGATACGGTCGGCGTCACCGTGACGCCCGCCGACGCCCCGACGTACACGCGCGACGAGGTCGCCCAGGCGACGTACGGCTACGACTTCGATACCCTCAGCACCGAGTCGGCGCGGGAAATCGAGGAACTGTACCTCCGTCAGCCGTACCCCACCGCGACCGCGCCCGACGAGTTGCGGACCCGCGAGGAACTCTCACGGGAGCGGCACGCCCAGTCGTTCGACGGGCTGAACCGCTCCGAGACCGTCGGCGTGCAGTCGGCGTACGACGCGCAGTTCGGGGAGGACGGGGACGCCCCGTACACGCGCGACGACATCGCGCAGGCGAAGTACGGCCTGAACGCGACCGAGTTGAGCACGGAGACGGCCGGACAGGTCGAGGAACTGTACGACCGCCAGCCGTTCGCGGGCCTGCGACCGGATGCGGTCCGCACCCGCGAGGAACTGTCGCGTGCGGCGTACGGGGTGGACTACGCCGTCCTTAGCCGCGACAGCCGGCTGACGATCGAACGGCGGTACGACGCGCAGTTCGGCACGGCCGGTTCGCCGGCGAACTTCTCGGTGGCGGCGCTGTCGGCGTCGGCTGCGGCGTCCAAGCCCGAGGCCGTCCGGGTCACTGCCCGGGTCACGAACCACGGCTCGACAGCGGGGACGCAGACTGCCGACCTCAGACTCGACCGGGACGGTGACGGAAGGCTGGAGGACGACGCGTTCGAGAACGAGTCGCTCACCCTCGACCCCGGGACGACGACGCGGGTGAACTTCACGGTCCCCGTCGACGCGTTCGGAGCGGGCACGCCGCGCTACGGCGTGGACACCGCGAACGACAGCCGACGCGCCTCGCTCACCGACGAGACGCTGGCGTCCGTCGCGACGGGTGACGAGGCGGACGAGGGCGGAAACGACGGCGAGAGCGTCACCGACGTCACGGACGGGGGCACCGACGCCGACGGTTCCGTCTCCACCCCCCAGATGCGCGACGGTGACGCGGTCGTCGGCCTGTCGGAACTGCGCGCGAACCACCGGTACGAGGTCGACTTCGGCGACGGGGTGTCGGCCAGCGGTGTCACCGTGACGGGGCAGGAACTGATGCTCGTCCGGGGCGACGAGCGGGCGTCCCTCCGGGTCGCCGCGTCGGAGGCGACGACGGACGACGCGCCGGAACTCACCGGGACGTTCGCGTACCTCCGCGTCGAGGCCGAGGGACTCGCGGACGAGGACATCCGGGAGGTCGACTTCCGCTTCCGCGTCTCGCAGTCGCGACTCGACGCGGCGGACGCCGACCCGAACGACGTCAGACTCTACCGGTACCACGACGGGGAGTGGGTGTCGTACGAGACCGTCTACCGCGGCGACGGGCGGTTCGAGTCCGGCGACGTACCGGGCTTCTCCGTGTTCGCGGTCGCCCCGTCGGACGCGTCCGCGACGACGCCGACCGAGACGGAGACACCGACTGCGACGACGCCGCCGACTGAGACGGAGACACCGACTGCGACGCCGACTGAGACGGAGACACCGACTGCGACGACGCCGCCGACTGAGACGGAGACACCGGCTGCGACGCCGACGCCGACCGCCGAACGGTCGACCACCGGGAACGAGACGACGACGGAGTCGTCCGCGGAGGCCGAGTCGGCGGCGACGGAAACCGAACCGTCGACCACGCCCCGGCCGACGACGTCCACGCGGTTCCCCGGGTTCACGCCGGTGACCGTGCTGGCGGCGCTTGTCGTCGTCGCATCTCTCGTGCGTCGACTGCACGGCCGGCGCTGACCGGTCGACGGCGAGCGACCGCAGTCGAACCGGCCGTCACGCTCCGCGCGCTCGCGCCGCGGGCGTCTCGCGGGGCGGTCCACCGACCAGGGCGCCGCTGGTACAACGGGCACGCCGTACCGCGGTGGACTGGACGAGTTCACAAAGGATTTAACGTGACGTCTCGTCGTCACGAATAACGTCCAGCGGCCTCCTCTCCCCGACTCACGCCGGACGGTCCCCCTCCATGTCGTCACGATACGCAACCACTGATTCGCCCTCTCTCGGCATCGTTACGGTCGCGCTCGTCGCGTACTCGCTCGTCGTCTGTGCGCTGCACTTCGGCGGCCTCGCCCACGAGGTGTACACCGCCATCTGGTGGTGGGACATCCTGACCCACTCGCTGTCGGGCTTCGGCGTCGCCGCCTGGCTCGCACTCGTCCGGTTCGTTCCCCTCGACGCCCGGCAGGTCGTCGTCCTCCCGCTCGTCGTCGTCGCCATCGGCGCCGGCTTCGAGGTGTACGAGTACCTCTTCAAGGACTTCTACGTCGAGTGGACGCTGGCGTACTACGCCACCGACACGGTCATCGACCTCGTCGTCGACGGCCTCGGTGCCGCCGCCTTCGCCGTGTGGGCGCGCACCCGGCTGACGGACGAGGACCACGACGCCTCGCTTCCGACCGAGTGAGAGCGAGCGCCTCGAAGCCGACCGCGCTCTCCTCGTGTCACCGACTCGGTCACAGTCACCGCCCGGGAGTGCGAACCGGGTCCGGTCGCGGGGTGTCAGTCAGCGCCGCCAGTACGCCGGCGTGAAGATGATGAGGACCGACAGTATCTCCAGGCGACCGATCCACATCAGGAGGACCATGTACAGCTTCGTCGCGTCCGAGAACGGCAGGAAGTTGTTCATCGGTCCGACGACGCCGACGCCGGGACCGATGTTTCCGAGCGTCGCGATGGCGGCGCTGACGGCCTCGATACCCGTCAGTTCGAGCCCGACTCGCAGGCTGTCGAGGTAGATGAGAACCGTCGAGACGGCGAAGATGGCGAGGAAGGTCATGGTGAAGACGAACAGCCCGCGAATCGTCGACTCGTCGATGACCTCGTCCGCGAGGCGGACCGGACGAACCGCCTCGGGGTGGACCGAGGTGAACAGTTCGCGGACGGCCGCCTTCTGGATGAGATACCAGCGGATGATCTTCACCGACCCGGCGGCCGATCCGGCCGACCCGCCGAGGAACATCGCCAACAGCAGAACGACCTGCGCCGACTGGTCCCACGTGTTGAAGTCCATGCTGGCGTACCCCGTCGTGGTGACGACGGCGGCGGTCTGGAACGCCGCCTGGCGAAGCGCGTGTTCGAGGTCACCCGGGATGGGGTCGAGACCGGACGGAACGGCGTCGAGTCCGACGCCGGTAAAGAGGAGGGCGGCGAGCAGCGCGCCGACGACCCCCATCGCGAACAGGTAGGTGCGGAACTCGGCGTTGTTCGTCAGTCGCGTCGGTTCGCCGTCGAGGACGTACCAGAAGAGCGCGAAGTTCGTTCCGGCGACGACCATGAAGAACGTGATCGCCCACTGAACCGCCGGCGAGAAGGCTTCGACGCTCCGTGCTTCAGGAGAGAACCCGCCGGTCGGCATGGTCGTGAGCGCGTGCGCGACGGCGTTGTACGCGCCCATGTTCGGCGCCACCCCGCGAGGTGGAGCCCGTAGTACACGACCATCGCGGCGACGGTGAACCCGATGTAGATGCGCCAGAGGATCCGTGCGGTGTCGCGAATTCGCGGCGTCAACTTCTCGATAGAGAGCCCGGGGGCTTCCTGGTCGACGACCTGTGCGCCGCCGACCGAGAGTTCGGGGAGGATGGCGACCATGAGGACGATGATACCCATCCCGCCGAGCCACTGGGTCAGCTGTCGCCACAGCAGAATCGACCGCGAGTGTTGCTCGAAGGATATCTCGCCGAGGACGGTCGCCCCGGTGGTCGTAAAGCCCGACATCGACTCGAACAGCGCGTTCACCGGGTCGGCGACGGTCCCCTGTCCGGCGACGAGATACGGGATGGTTCCCACGAGCGGAACGGCGAGCCACGTCAGACTCACCAGTAAGAACGCCTCGCGGTGACCGAGGTCGGGGTCGGTTCGGAGCCGTTCGAGCCCTCCGCCGACGACCGCCATCACGCCGATCGCCACGACGAACGGCAGCGGGCTCTCGCCGTAGTAGACGGCGACGGCGAGCGGCAGCAGCGGCGCGATCGCCATGTACTTGATCACCGACCCGACGAAGCCGAGGCTCGTCCGATAGTCGACGGGCGGGTCGAACTCGGCGTTCATTCGCGTCGTCCCGCGGGAGCGGTCGCAGTCATCTGCGTCCACACGCCGCTGGACGCAGTCGGCGCTGGCTAGTCGCGCTCGTCCACGAGATATCCCGACCAGACATTTATCGTGGTACATTGAGAGGTACGACCTACATGGGCGCTTCGGTCCGACGATCGGACGTCGCCACGGGGGACACACCGTGAGCCACTCTGGACGGCGGGAACCGACGGCCAGCCTGAGCTTACTCGACGCGACGATGGTCGGTATCGGCGCGATGATCGGCGCGGGCATCTTCGTCCTCACGGGACTGGCGGTGGACATCTCGGGACCGGCGGCCATCGTCGCGTTCGCCCTCAACGGCGGCGTGACGACGTTCACGGCGCTCTCGTACGCGGAACTCGCCGCCGCCATCCCGCGGAACGGCGGCGGGTACGCCTACGTCCGCGAGGTGTTCTCGGCGCCCGTCTCGTTCGTCATGGGGTGGACGCGGTGGTTCACCTACATGATCGCCGGGTCGCTGTACGCGCTCGGGTTCGCGTCGAACTTCATCGAGTGGGGCCACCTCTACGGCATCGAACTGCCGGGTCCGGCCGTCGGCTACGCGCTCTTCGCCGTCGCCGCGCTGGTGACGCTGAACGCCCTCTCGACGGAGGCCTCCGGCAAGGGCGAGACGGTCATCACCCTCGTCAAGATCGCCATCCTCGGCGTGTTCGTCGCGTTCGGCCTCACGGCAGCGCGAACGGGTGAGTTCCGGCCGCTGTTCTCGAAGGGCGCGCTCTCGGTCCTGCCGGCGATGGGGCTGACGTTCATCGCGTTCCAGGGCTACGACCTCATCGCCACCGTGACCGAAGAGGTGGAGAACCCCCGCGTGAACATCCCGCGGGCCATCATCCTCTCGGTCGTGGTGACGGTCATCGTCTACCTCCTCGTCGTGTTCGTCGCCATCGGCACCCTCGGCGCGGAGGCGCTGGGCGGTGCGGGCGAGACCGCCATCGCGCAGGCGGCCGAGGGCTTCATGCCCCGGTTCCCCGTCATCGGGACCGGCGCGTCGCTCATCGCCTTCGGCGCCGTCTTCTCGACGATTTCGGCCCTCAACGCCGTCGTCATCGGCTCCTCGCGCGTGGCGTTCGCGATGGGGCGCGAGGGGCAGTTGCCGGCGCGACTCGGCCGCTTTCACCACCGGTACGGCACGCCGCTCGCCGCCATCGCCGCGAGCGCGGTGTTGATGCTCGTCGCCGTCGTCGTCGTTCCCATTCGGGTCGTCGGCAACCTGGCCAGCCTCTTCTCACTGCTGGGCTTCGTCGTCGTGAACCTCGCGCTCATCCGCCTCCGGAGCCAGCAACCGGACCTCCAGCGGCCGTTCGAGGTCCCGTTCTACCCCGTGACGCCGATTCTCGGCATCGTCTGTAACCTCCTCCTCGGCCTCTTTATCGACCCGTTCACCTGGGCGCTCGCGCTCGGGTGGCTGGCGTTCGGTGGCGTCGTCTACCTGGTCTGGTCGCGGCGCCGCGAGCGCCCGCGCGACGAGGCCGAGGCGGCCGAGATACAGGCACCCGAACCCATCGCCTCCGCCGAGGAGGGCGACGACTGAACCCATCCGTACCATGAACTCGACTCCCGACACCGACACCGACACCGACGTACAGGACCTCCGGGTCATCCTCGCCGGCGGCGGCGAGATGGGCGTCCGAACGGCGGAACTCCTCACCGACCGCGGACACGACGTGGTCATCGTCGAAGCCGACGCGGAGCGCTGTCGCGAACTGACCGACGCGTACCTCGCGACGGTCATCGAGGGCGACGCCGCCCGACCGGAGACGCTTCGGCAGGCCCAGCCGAGGAGGAGCGACGTCGTCGCGGCGCTCACCGACGACGAGACGACCAACTTCGCCGTCTGCATGGCCGCCCAGCGCATGGCGCCCGAGGTGCGGACCGTGATGCGCGTCACCGCCACCCCGGACGAACTGTACGAGGAGTACGTCGACGGCCTCGTCTTCCCCGAACGGCTCGGCGCGCGCGCGGCGACGAACGAAATCGCCGGCGGGGGCGTCCGGACGATAGAGGACGTCGCCGGCGACGTCGAAATCGTCGAAATCGAAATCACGGAGGCCGCGCCCGTGGCCGGCAAGCGCCTCGACGAGGTCCGCCTCCCCCGGGGAACGCTCATCATCGTCGACTACCAGGGCAACCGACTGGGAGGGCCCGATACGGTGCTCGAAGTGGGCCACCGCTACGTCGTCGCCGTCGAGTCCGACGTCGCCGACGAGGTGATGAACCTGATGCGGGGCTGACGGGCGCGTTCGGTTCGCCGTCCCCGGACGCAGTGTGGGGCTGTCCCGTCGTTCTCTCAGGGTCGTGCCGGTGGTGCGGTCCGTCGGCGCCGATTCTCGGGGACGGAGAACGAGGCGTGGTGTTGACGCTGTCGCGTCGGCATTCACCGGTATGAACACCTGGAACCACCGCGAGGCTCGTGCCCTCGTCGACGCGTTCCGCCGGTCGGGACAGATCAGCGCCGACACCGCAACGCGAGCCTACGAACTCATCGACGGCGATCAGCCCGTTCGCGCGCTCGTGCTGGTCCGAACGGCGGTCCCGTACGTGTCGGCCGTCGGGTGAGGGCAACGGTCGCTCGACCCGGGACCCCGGCCGCAGCGGCGCGCTACGGCGACAGCCGTTTCCGCATGACCGTGGCGGTATCGGGACACAGCGACTCGAACTGGCTCGTCCCCCGAATCGACGCGGGCGCGTCCGCACGGTCGACCCGCTCGTAGCCGCGGGCGGCGAAGAAGTCGGCCGCCGTCGTCGTCAGCAGGTAGAGCGTGTCGACTCCGTCGCTCGCCGCCTCGTGTTCCAATCGGTCACAGAGGGCGGCACCCGCGCCGCGGCCTCGCATCGACTCCTCGACGACGACCGACCGGAGGAGCCCGTCGGGCGGGAATCGTTCGATACCGCCGACACCGACCTTCTGCTCCCCTTCGAACGCGACGAAGAAGTAGCCGGGGTTCGCGCGAACGTCCGCCGTGGGGAGGTCGTTCCGCGCCAGGAGGCGCTCGACGTAGTCGAGGGAGTCGGAGGCGTCTGCGTCGACCGCCCGGAGCGACACCGTCTGCGTCACGGGCGTCCTTCATCGTCCGGGGGCATAAGTCCTCAGTCGGTCGTGACGACGAGTTTGCCGACGCTCTCGCGCTCTTTCATCGCCGCGAACGCCGCGCCCGTCTCGGCGAGCGGGTACGTCGCCTCGACGGCCGGGTCGAGGTCGCCGGCCGCGACGAGGTCGACCAGTCGCTGGAGGTCTCCCTGCGTGCCCATCGTGCTCCCCTCGACGCGCTTGTGTCCGAGGAACAGGTCCGGGACGTCGAACTCCGACACGCCGCCGGCGGTGCGACCGCAGACGAGCATCCGCCCGCCGCGGCGCATGACGTCGAGGCCGAGTCGGGTGTAGGGGCCGCCGAGGTGGTTGACGACGGCGTCGGGCGCACCGACGTCCTCGACGGCCGGGCGGATCTCGTCGGGGTCGGTCGACTCGACGGCGTGGTCGAGTCCCAGCGATTCGACCTGGTCGAGTTTCGTCGCCGACGAGGAGGTGCCGACGGTCCGAACTCCCGAGAGAGCCGCGAGTTGGACCGTCGCGACGCCGACGCCGCCTGTCGCGCCCGGGACGAACAGGAGGTCGCCGGGACCGAGGTTGGCCCGTCGGAGCATGTGGTACGCCGTCATGTACGCGGTGGGGAGGGCGGCCGCGGTTGTCGCGTCGACCGAGTCGGGGAGCGCGAGGAGGCGGTCGGCAGAGACGAGCGCCTGCTCGGCGAGGCCGCCGTGGTACAGCGAGAACTCCGCACAGCGGTTCTCCGGACCCTCCCGACAGAAGCGACAGGTCCCGCAGGTCTCGTTCGGACAGAGGACGACCCGGTCGCCGGGTTCCACGTCGACGCCCGCACCGTCGCCGACGGAGCGGACGACGCCGGCCACGTCGAGGCCGCTGACGAACGGGAGCCGTGAGGCGTCGACCATCGCGGAGTCGCCTTCGAGTATCCAGAGGTCGTGACGGTTGATCGCGCAGGCGTCGACGTCGACGACGGCCTCCCCTCGTCCGGGTTCGGGGTCGGGACGCTCGACGAGTTCGACGCCGCTCGGTCCGGTCAGGTCGGTGAAGGCAGCGGCACGCATCGAGCCACCTTCGGCCGAGGGACGGATAGGCGTGTTGCCCGCCACGGCGCGGTGGCCGATTCGACGCACGGCCGTCCCAGTCGGAAGCGTATAGCCCGACGGTCGTTCCCACCTCCTGAGACGAGTCGCTGAATTGACGTGTGGGAGCGTCGTACACGACAACATGCCCAGCGATCCGCACGGGCCGTGGACGGGAACGCCGATGGGCGAGTCGGCGGTCGACGACCTGCTCGATTCGAAGGGGTGGGGCGTCCTCTCGCTCGCGGCCGACGACGAACCGTACAGCCTCCCCATCTCGTTCGGGTACGACGGCGACGCCGTCTACTTCGGGTTCCTCCGGACGGGCGAGGAGAGCCGCAAATCCGCGTTCGTCACGGATGGGGCGACAGCGCGCCTCCTCGTAACGGACGTGCGAGCGCGGTTCGACTGGCGGTCCGTGGCCGTGACCGGTCCCCTGACGGCCGTCGACTTACCGGACGACGACTGGGAGACGCTGCGGTCGCTGCTCAACGCGAACCCGTGGTCCTCCACGCAGTTCGCGAACGTCGACCTCGTCGAGGGGCTTCGCGGCTGGCGACTCGACCCCGAGAGCGTCCACGGGCGTGCGGTCCGGCCGGACCGCGGGTGAGCCGACAGCGAAGACAGGGAGCGTCCGCGGGCGGCCGAGACGGAGAGAGCCGAGGCGCGTCACTCGACGGCGCTGGCCGCCCGAATCATCGTCGACTCGTCGAACTTCGGCGCTACGAGTTGCAGACCGACCGGAAGCCCGTCGGCCTCGCCCGCCGGCACCGAGATGGCGGGGAGGTTCGCGAGGTTCACGGGAACGGTGTTCGCGTCCATCAGGTAGAGTTGGAGGGGGTCGTCGAGGCTCTCGCCGAGTTCGGGGGGGAGGACGGGCATCGTCGGCGACGCCACGAGGTCCACGTCGTCGAACACCCCTTCGAAGTCCCGACGCACCCAGGCGCGGGCGTCCTGTGCCTTCTTGTAGTACTTGTCGTGGTAGCCCGCCGACAGCGCGTACGTCCCGAGGAGGATGCGCCGCTTGACCTCGGCGCCGAAGCCCTCCTCCCTGGCTCGCGCGAACGACTCGTTCCAGTTGCCCTCTCCACCGGAGAGGCCGTAACGGACGCCGTCGAACCGCGCGAGGTTCGAGGACGCCTCGGACGTGGCGATGACGTAGTACGCCGCCAGCGCGTGCTCGATGGATTCGAGCGAGACCTCCTCGTAGGTGGCCCCCTGCGCCTCTAACTCGGAAATCGAGTCCCAGAACGTCTCGACGACGCCCTCGTCGGCTCCCTCGATGAGTTCGGTCGGGACGCCGAGCGTGAGGCCGTCGACGTCGCCGCCGGCGGCCGCGGCGTAGTCGGAGTCGTCGCCCTCGGCGACGGTGGTGGAGTCGTTCGCGTCCTCCCCCGAGATGACGTCGAGCAGCGACGCCGCCTCGGAGACGGAGGGAGCGATGGGACCGATCTGTTCGAGCGAGTTGGCGTAGGCGACGAGGCCGTACCGGGAGACGAGACCGTACGTCGGCTTGATGCCGACGACGCCGCAGAACGCGGCGGGGCAGCGAATCGAGCCACCGGTGTCGGACCCGAGCGCGAGGTCAGCCTCGCCCGCCGTGACGGCCGCGGCCGACCCGCCGGAGGAGCCTCCCGGAACGCGGTCGGTGTCGACCGGGTTCCGAGTCGGGCCGAACGCCGACGTCTCCGTGGTGGTTCCCATCCCGAACTCGTCCATGTTCGACTTGCCGACGATGGTCGCGCCGGCGTCCTTCAGTCGGGAGACGACCGTCGCGTCGTACGGCGCGACGTAGTCGTCGAGCATCGCCGACCCGCAGGTCGTTCGCACGCCCTCGGTGGAGATGTTGTCCTTGACGGCGACCGTCTTCCCCGCGAGGGGGCCGTCGGCGTCGCTCTCGATGCGCTCCTCGGTGATGAAGGCGTTCAGCGAGGCCATCTACGACACCCGCGGTCCCTTGAAGTAGCCCGCTTCGGTCTCCGTGGCGTTCGAGAGCGCCTCCTCCTGGGAGAGGCCCTCGCGGACCTCGTCGGGACGCATCACGTTCACGAGGTCCTCGTCGGCCTCGATTTCGGGCACCTCGTCCAGCGCGTCGAAGTACGCGAGGATGTCGGCGAACTGCGCGGCGAACTCCTCGACCTCCTCGTCGGCCAGGTCGACGCGCGCCAACTCCGCGACGTGACGCACCTCCTCGCTGTCGACGGGCGAATCGCTCATGGATGACCGAAACCGTGGCCGGGGAGTAAGGGTTTCGATGCCCGACCGTGCCGGGAGCCGTCACCGCGAAAACCGGCCCCAGAGGACCGTCGGCGCAGAGACTAGCCACCAGAGGGGCGTCAGCGACCGAGTTCCGAGAGCCGCGTCCCAGCGTGGTCCGCATCGACTCGACGTCGCCGCCGATGCGGACGAGCTGATACCCCTCCTCACGCGCCGCCTGCGCCGCGCTCACGTCGTTTCTGATTCGCCCGACCGGAACGCCCGCGTCGAGGCAGGCGTCGCGCGTGCGGTCGATGGCGGTCCGAACGGCCTCGGTGCTCTTCTCTAACGGGTCGCCGCCCGACATCGACATCGCGAGGTCCGCCGGACCGACGAAGGCGAAGCCCAGTCGGGGAACGGCGAGCAGTTCCTCGATGTTGTCGACGGCGCGTTCGTTCTCGACCATCGTCCCCACGAGCACCTCGTCGTCCTCGCCGCCGACGTAGCTGTCGGTGTAACCCGCCCACCGCCCCGTCCGGCCGATGCCGACCCCCCGGTCGCCGAGGTCGCCGTCGTACGAGAAGTACGCCGCCTTCACCCCCCGGCGGAGTTCCGCGGCCGTCTCGATTCGCGGGAGGAGAATCGTTCGGACGCCCGCATCGAGCACCTTCCGAATGAGAGGTGGCTCCGGTGCGGGAAGTCGGACGAGGAGTTCGATGTCTCCCGCCTCGGCCGCACGGGTGAGTGCCTCGAAGGCGGTGCTGTCGTACGGACTCGGCCCGCCGTGTTCGAAGTCCAGCCAGACGAAGTCGAGGCCGATGTCGCCGAGCGTCTCGACGACCGTCGGCGAGAACGTGTCTGCGCTCGCTCCGAACAGGGTCTGGCCGTCCTCTAACGCCCGCCGGATGCCGTTTTCGGTCCTCATCGGCCCGCCTCCTCGAGTGCCTCTCGGTTCACCGTCGACTCGGGGAGTCCCCCTTCGTAGACGGTGCGGACGTTCGCGGCCGCCTGCCGGCTCATCCGTTCCAGCGCCTCCGCGGTCACCCCGCCGACGTGTGGCGTCAGGAGGACGTCGTCGCGTGCGTAGAGGGGGTGTCCCTCGCCCGGCGGTTCCTCGGCGAACGTGTCGAGGCCGGCACCGCCGAGTCGGCCCCCGGAGAGGGCTTCGACGAGGGCCGCCTCGTCGACGACCTCCCCTCGTGCCGTGTTGACGAGGAGGCCATCGGGGCCGAGCGCGTGCAACTCCTCGTCCGAGACGACGCCCCGGGTCTCGGAGGTGAGCGGCGCGTGAACGCTCACCGCATCGGCACGCTCGAAGAGCGCGAGGCGGTCCGCGACGCGTTCGACTCCCGCGGGGACGTCCTCGTCCGCGACGTAGGGGTCGTAGGTGCAGACGCGCTGGCCCATCCCCCGCGCGAGGTCGGCGACTTCGCGGGCGATAGCACCGAAGCCGAACAGACCGAGCACGTCGCCAGTCAGTTCGTGACCCGCGAACGTCGAGCGGTTCCACGCTCCGCTGCGGACGTGTCGGTCCGCCGTCCGGAGGTTCCGGCGGACGCCGAACAGGAGCGCCATCGCGTGTTCGGCGACGGAGCGCGCGTTGGCACCGGGAGTGTTACAGACGACGATGCCGCGACGTGACGCCGCGTCGACGTCGACGTTGTCGAGGCCCGCGCCGTGTTTCGAGATGACCTGCAACCGACGTGCCCGCTCGACGACGTCCGCGTCGAGTTCAGTCGTTCTGACGATGACTGCGTCGTACCGCCCGATGTCTCCGAGCGCGTCGGCGACGTCCGCGTACTCGTCCATCCCGGTACACCGAGCGAAGTCGTCGATCGACGCCGGCCCCGACGGGTCGATGTGTGCCGGGAGGAGAACCTCCCACTGGGTCGACATGCCGGAGGATTCACACGGACCGGCAAAAGCGTGTGCGTGTGTACGGGTGTCACTCGGCGACACCGGTCAGTTTCGAGTGAGTCCCCCGTAGCACAACATTCATGTTGTCGAACGCGTTCACCAAGCGTAATCGAACACCGTGTGCGAATCGTGTCGCTCGTGCGCCGTCTAAACCGCACTGTGTGTTATTTTTCATCTTTTTGCACGAGAGACTAATTAGGCAGATTTAAGTATCTCAATCCCGTATCAATATATCGACAAAGACTGCCCCGCAGTCACTTCTCCCCCACCCCAACCAATGACTGAATCCGTCCGAAGCTACGACCCGGAGCAGGCCCGCGCACGCGCGCGCACAGGCGAGGCCGAAGAGACCGAAGACGAATCCGCGACGGCAGACGAGTCCGTCGAGTGTCCCGAGTGCGGCGGTCCCCTCGCGACCGACACCGAACACGGCGAGACGGTGTGTGAACACTGCGGTCTCGTCGTCGAGGAGGACGAGATCGACCACGGTCCCGAGTGGCGTGCGTTCGACGCCAACGAGAAGGACCAGAAATCGCGAGTCGGCGCCCCGACGACGAACATGATGCACGACAAGGGGCTCTCGACGAACATCGGCTGGCAGAACAAGGACGCGTACGGTAACTCGCTCTCGTCGCGCCAGCGCGAGAAGATGCAGCGCCTCCGCACCTGGAACGAGCGCTTCCGCACCCGCGACTCGAAGGAGCGAAACCTCAAGCAGGCGCTCGGCGAGATCGACCGCATGGCATCGGCGCTGGGGCTTCCCGACAGCGTCCGCGAGACCGCGTCGGTCATCTACCGCCGCGCGCTCCAGGACGACCTCCTTCCAGGGAGGAGCATCGAGGGTGTCGCCACCGCGTCGCTGTACGCCGCCGCCCGCCAGGCCGGAACGCCCCGCTCGCTCGACGAGATTACCGCCGTCTCCCGCGTCGAGAAGGACGAAATCGCCCGGACGTACCGGTACGTCGTCCGCGAACTCAAACTCGAAATCAAGCCCGCGGACCCCGAGCAGTACGTCCCCCGGTTCGCCTCGGATCTCGACCTCTCCGACGAGTCCGAGCGGCGCGCCCGTCAGCTCCTGCAGAACGCCAAGGAGGCGGGCATCCACTCGGGCAAGTCCCCCGTGGGGCTGGCCGCGGCCGCGGTGTACGCCGCCTCCCTCCTCACCAACGAGAAGGTCACCCAGTCGGAAGTGAGCGAGGTCGCGAACATCTCCGAAGTGACGATCCGAAACCGGTACCACGAACTGCTCGAAGCCGAAGAGCAGGTCCAGGTGCCCTAGACCGCGTCGAGCTTGGTTTTGTCTCCGTCGTCAAAGACACCCGGCGGAGCATACGCCATAGCCATCGGCCACTCTATCTCACAGTCTGACTCGGGCGAGGGCGGGAGTGTTGCAGTGTCCTGGCGAGCAGTGAGCGCGAGCACGAATGCGTCAAGGACGTCGTCGAACGTCACTTCAGGGGTGTGCTCGTCGGACTCGGCCTCAACGTTCCGGCACTGACAGAGCGCTTCCCACAGCGTGGTCGCCGTGTCACCTTCGAACTCGTCGTCGAGAACATCGTACCGGTCGGCGAGTCCTGCATCCGAGTGTCGGGTTGCCTTCGAACGAGAGAGCGGTCTGCCGCCGTTCAGCGCGGTGAAACAAAGCTCCGGGTGACTCTCAGCGAGTCTGTTCGAGACGTCGTCCACATCAGAACACTCACCGACGAACGTGTCGACCTCGGCGATCTTGTCCAGTAGCGAAAGCGCCTGGCTCGTGAGTCCACGACCCGTCACCTCCCGCTGTGCCTCTCGCGCAGCGTCACGTTTTCGGGCGTCTTCGGCATGTTTCCACGCATCGACCGCTTCTCGGATGGGAACCTGAAAGACGCTCGATGGGGAAGCGATCCGTTTCCGGGCAGCGGTATCACAGGCGCGTATGTACTCGCTTGACTTGCTGCCCGAAACGAGACCGACAGGAACGTCGACCAGCACCGAGTCACACGTGTTACACTCGTCCCAGACCGCACTGAACGACTCTTCGACGACAGTAGTGGCGTCCGTTCCCTCGAGTACTATCGCGACCCACCCGTCATAGCAACCATCGACACCAGCGACGCTCATAGGGTGATGTTAATAGTCTCGATAATGAAATTTTCTCTGATCCGAATTGTTTTGCATCTGCTATCCAATCCTGTGCGTATGAGCACCGAATCCGACACCGACCCGATCCCCGAATACGCCGCGTGGCTCCTCGTCCTCGTCGGCCTGTGGACGCTGGCCTCGCCGTTCGTCTACCCCGTCGACGGCGCGGCGTTCAACAACACCATCGGCATCGGCGTCGTGACGACGGCGCTCGCGCTCGTCATCGCGGTCGGTCTCCGCAACGAGTAGGAACGGAAACGCCCAAACCCGCCCGGGCGGACCCTCGGACATGGAGACGACACGGCACTTCACCGCGACGGTCTATCTCGTCCACGACGGCGCGACAGCCCTCCACGAGCACCCCCGACTCGACATCCGCCTGCCGCCCGGCGGCCACATCGACCGCGACGAACTCCCTCACGAGGCCGCCCTCCGCGAGGCGCGCGAGGAAACGGGGCTCGAACCCACTCTCCTGACCGACCACGCCGAAGTCGCCTCCGAGACGTCGCGGGCCATTCCCCGGCCGCGCCACCTGATGCTCGCCGACGTCAACCGCTACGGCGACCAGGTCGGCCACCAGCACATCGACCACGTGTTCTTCGCGACGGTCGACTCCCGGGCGCTGACCCCCGACGACGACGAGGAACCGGCGAGCGCGTGGGACTGGTACACGACCAGAGAACTTCGTGCGGCGGACGTCGACAACGACGTCCGCGAGTTGGGAGCCGAGGCGGTCGCGGCGGCCGCCGAGTACTCCGGGTGAGGCCGGCGTCACCGGCGCGCGAGACCCTTCGCTTCGAGCCGGTCGAGGGCGTCGTCCACGTCGACCGGCGGGTCGTCCCAGCCGAGCCGGTCGAAGAGACGGACAGTGGCGGGCGGCTCTAATCCCGCGGTCGCCAGCGTCTCGGGGTCCGTGAGGACGTCCGCGACCGGGCCGTCCGCGACGAGTTCGCCCGCGGGACCCACGACGACGACCCGGTCGGCCACTCTCGGGATGAGTTCGACGTCGGGCGTGACGGTCACGAGAGTCGTCCCCGCTCGGTGGCGGCGGTCGAGGATGTCGAGGACGTCGGCTGTCCGCGGGGCGTCGACGGCGCTCGTCGGCTCGTCGAGGAGGAGCACGCACGGTTCGAACGAGAGGACGCACGCGAGCGCCGCTCGTTTCTTCTCGCCGCCGCTCAGACGGTGCGGCGGCTTGTCGAGGAGGCCGTCGAGGTCGAGCGCATCGGCCAGGACGCGCACACGCCGATCCGCCTCCTCGCGTGGGACGCCCAGCTGTGCGGGGCCGTACTCGATGTCGGCTCGGACCGTCGTGTTGAACAGGGAGTCGTCGGGGTCCTGCAGGACCACCCCGAGACGCTCGCGGACCGTCTCGGCGGTCGTCGTCTCGCCGAAGTACTCGACGTGGCCTCCAGAAGGCTCGACGAGCCCGCCGAGGACCTGGAGGAGCGTGCTCTTGCCGGAACCGTTCGGCCCGGTGACGGCGACACGCTCGCCCGCCGCGACGTCGAGGTCGATCCCGGAGAGCGCGACAGTCCCGTCCGGATACGCGTAGTGGAGGTCGCGGGCACGGAGGACGGGCGTAGTCACGCCAGGACCACCAGCGCGAGCGCGCCGAGAACGACCGTGGCGAAGACGCCGTCACGGACGCCGAGCGGGCGTGGCCGACGATACGGCGACGCCGGACGGGCACCGCCGCGGGCACGCATCGCCCGTTCGACGCGCTCACCGCGTTCGACCGTCCGGAGGAGGAAGCTCCCCGACAGCGTGCCGAGTTCCCGCCACTCGGCGACGAACCCACGCGGGCGGAGTTGTCGGCTCTCGCGGGCGAGCAGCGCCCGGTGGAGTTCGGCGAAGCACAGGAACAGGTAGCGGTACGTGAGCGCGAGCAGCGTCGTCAGCGTCGTCGGCGCGCCGAGGCTCCGGAGGGTCGACACGACCGTGCCGAACGGCGTCGTCAGCGAGAGGACGGTCACGAGCGCGACGCTCGCGACGACGCGCGTCTCGAACAGTGCGACGTACGCGAGCCCCGACTCGGTGACGGCGACGCCACCGACAGTGAAGAGCGCCGTGCCGGGCGTGAGGACGAGTTGTGGGAGGACGACGACGCCCGAGAGCGCTGCGAGCGTCAGCGTCCGTGCGAGGAACGGTCCGAGCGGGACGCGCGAGGCGACCGCAAGCACGAACGCGAACCCCAGGAGTCCGGCGAGCGCCGCGAGGTCCGACGAGAGGGCGGCCGCGACGAGGAGCGCGGTGATACCGAGGAGTCTGACGGTCGGGTGGAGACGCTGGACGAACCCGTCGGTCGCGGCCGTCTCCTCGGTCACGAGCGCGGTTCGGACGACGTTCGCGAGGTCCGTCGAGACGTGCAGGACGGCTCCGGCCATCGCGTTAGAGTCCGAGGTCACGGCCGAGCAGTCGACCGGCGCCGACCGCGACGGCGAGAGTGATGGCAGTCCCGAGCAGTCCGGAGACGAGCGTGCCGACGACCGTTCCCGTGCCCGGGACGGAGTAGTCGGGGAACGGGCTAGACAGGAGCGTCCGTTCGTGCTCGGTCGCCCCGGTCGCCTCGGCGACGTTCTCCAGTGGCTCGGCATACCCTACCGCACCGGCGGCGAGCGCGAACACCGGCGCGAGGACGACGAGGACGACGAGGACGACGAGCGAACGGCGGAACCAAGTGGGAGTGTCCGTCCAGCGGCCGTTCATACTGCCGCCTCCTCGACCGCGTCGGTAGAGGTGTTCGACCCGGCGACCCCGAGAACCAGGTCCGGGCGGACGTCGAGGAGATACCGGACCACGAGGACGGTGATGAGTCCCTCGACGAGGCCCAAAACGGCGTGGCCCACGGTCATCACGGTGAGGGTCGTCCCGAGGTCGTACGCGAACGTCGACGAGAGGCCGGCCTGAAGACCGACGGCGGCCGCCGAGACCGTAATCGCACCCCAACCGGCGACGAACGCGGCGAGCGTCTCGTCGACCCCGACGAGCGCACGGAAGAGGGCGTAGCCGACGAACACGTCGATGACTGCCATGTTCAGGAGGTTCGCGCCGAGCGCGAGGACGCCACCGTCGCCGAAGACGAACGCCTGGACGACGACGACCGACGCCATCGCGAGACAGCCCAGGTACGGACCGAGCAGGATGGCGGCGAACGCGCCACCGACGAAGTGTGCGCTCGTCCCGCCGGGGATGGGCCAGTTGAGCATCTGCGCGGCGAAGATGCCCGCCGAGACGACGCCGAGTAACGGGACGCGCGTGCCCTCAAGGCCACCGTTCAGTTTCCACGACGAGAAGGCGATGGCGGCCCCCGCGAGCAGGAAACAGCCCGCGAGAACCCAGGGGTCGAGAAAGCCGTCAGGGATGTGCATGCTGTGTTCGCTCGGACTGTTTCGCCAGCCCCCGATAATACTTTCTACTTGGTTCGTAATACTGACCGTTCGGCGACGAATGACGAAACATATCGGGTTAGATTCTCCCTCGTCGCAGCTATTCGTCCACCGAACGTGGGTTAGACCCGAAAGACTGACGCGACCGACGGAGAGAAAGTTTCATCGCGTCGGGGCCAGCACCCCGAGGCATGTCCGAGCGCCTCGAACGTGTGAGCCTTACCGTCCCGACCGATCTGCTCGCGGAGGTCGACGGCGTCGTCGCTGACGCCGACTACGACAGCCGTTCGGAGGCCGTCAGGGACGCGCTCCGGGGCTTCGTCTCTTCGTACCGATGGCGCGACGACCTCGACGGCAGACACCAGGGCTCCGTCGTCGTCCTCTACGATCACGACGTGACGGGCGTGACGGACGCCCTGCTCGACCTTCAGCACGACCTCCACGAGACGATCATCTCGACTCAGCACGTTCACCTCTCGGCGGACCGCTGTCTGGAGACGCTGGTCGTCGACGGCCCGGCGGCGGACATCCGCGAACTCGTCCGTCGGATCCAATCGCTCCGAGGGATCCACCAGGTCCAGTTGGCCGTCGTCGGGGCCGACGACGAGGTCGCCTCCGTCCACGATGGGGGCCGCGACCACAGTCACGGTCGGGGACACGGACACGAGCGCGCGGACGAGACGGGAGACGACCACTGACCGAGTCGCCGTCCCCCGACCGACTCACCCATCCGCGTCGGCATCTACCAGCGACCGGATGTACCGCCCGACGTGGTCGTCCATCCGGCGCTTGTAGCCCGCCCGACGGGCGAGTCGGTCGAGTTCGCGCGAGACGAGGCTCCCGTACTGGACTGCCTTCTTCGGAGTGGCGACGACGCCGGGGGGGAGCACGCCTCCGGCGGCGCGTCTGAGCGCGATCTTTCGCTCGTCCTCGGTCGCGAGCAGGTCGTCGGGAGCGCGAGGGCGGCCGCTACCACCCGGTCGTGGAGGAGCGGTGCGACGGGTTCGACGCCGGACGCGCGGAGCGCGAGGACGTCCCGTGCTAACTGCTGTGGAAGCGTCTCTATCGTCTCGCGGCGCGCCCCGCGGACGGTGTCGGCGTCGACGCGGGTGTCCTCGGCGGGGGAGACGACCTTCGCGTAGCCGCCGAACAGTTCGTCCGCGCCCTGTCCGACGGCTAGTCGGGAGAACCCCTCGGCCTGAACGCGTTCTGCGACGAGGAAGAGCGGGAGCGCGATCTGAACGTCCATCGGATTCGTCCGTCCCGTGGCGCGAACGATGTCAGGAACGGCACGGACGAGGTCGCCGTGTGAGAGGTCGACGACGCGGAGGTCGCGGTCCATCGCGGTCGCGGCCTCGCGGGCGGCCGCCACGTCGTGCGAGTCGGGGAAGCCCGCGACGTAACAGGGCGCGTCGACGCCGCTGGCGACGAGCGCCGAGTCGACTCCTCCGGAAAACGCGACGGCCAGCGAGTCGGCGTCGACGTCGCGGACGGACCGGAAGACGGCATCGCGGACAGCCTCGATGGCGGCCTCGCGGTCGGTTTCGGGAGCGGGGTCGGGAAGCGTCCACACGCGCGTCTCCTCGTTCGACCGGAGGTCGACGAGACGGCCGGCGTCGACGAGTCGCGGGTCGTCGAGGCGTCGAGGCTCGAAGCTCCAGCGCGCGCGTTCGCCGTCGACGAAGACCGGTTCCCTCCCGAGGACGTCGCGGACGACACGGCCGCCGCGCCCCCCGACCACGGCGTCTCCTTCGACAGTCACGTCCGTGTCGAGCGCGCCGGCGAACCCGCCGGTCCCGGGGAGCGGGTTCCGTTCCGAGAGCGCGGTTCGAACGAGGTCGGAGGACGCGCCGCGGAGGGCGTCGCGGGTCATGTCCCGGTTCCGTTCGCGTCCGTCACCATCTGTGACCCTCAGAAGACGTCGAGAACGGTGTGTTTCACGCGACGGGGGACGCCCGAGAGCGCCTGCTGGATGGAGACGCGCCAGGGGGTTCTCCGTCCCACGACGCTCGTCCGTCCCGCGCAGATGGCGTCGAGGATCGCCTCCGGAGTGCGTTCGTCCGTGTCGACCTCCGTGACTGCGCGGCCGACCATCTCGGCGATGTGGGCGTCGCTGCCGGCGGTCATCGGGAGGCCGTGTTCCTCGGCGAACCGCTCGGCCTTCCGGTTCGCGAGGCCCGTCAGGAGCCGGGAGTTGTACACCTCGATGGCGTCCGCCGTCGCGAGTTGTTCCCGAGTGATGTGCCGGGCGACGCCGTGTCGGGAGGTCTGGAACGGGTGCGGGACGATGGCGATGCCCCCCAGGTCGCGGATACGATCGAGCGTCTCGTCGAAGGGGAGCCCCGCGGGCACGAGGTCGGAGATGCCGAAGGCGAGGACGTGTCCGGCGGCCGACGAGATTTCCATCGCCGGGATACCGACGAGGCCGTAGTCGGGCGCGATAGAGGCCGCGTCGAGGCTCGCGTCTATCTCGTCGTGGTCCGTGACGGCGATGGCGTCGAGGTCGGCCGCCTGCGCGCGTTCGAGGAGGTCCTCGACGGGGTCACGCCCGTCGTACGACAGCGCGGAGTGTGCGTGCAACTCGACCGATAACACGGGAGGAGATTGCGGCGGTCAGTAAAAAAGCGCCTCGGTCCGTCTCGGTCAGACCGTCGACTGTGCGTCCGTGGGGACGACCCGAGGTGCCGAATCCCCGCAGACAGGTCACTCGCCGGCCATACTCGGCGCGATGATGACGACGGTCACGAGGACGGCGAGTGCGACGCCGACGACGTAGAAGACGATCGGTTCTCCGACGTGTCCCTCGCTGAGGGCCGTGAGGAACTCGTGGTCGAGTGCGATCACCGCGAGGCCCGCGACGGCGAGCAGGATGCCGAGGGAGCCCCAGACACGTGACTCATCCATTACTCGTGGGGTGGTTCGTGACTCGATATAGGAGTGTCGAAATCCCTCGTCGAACGCGGGCAGCAAGCGGCGTCACCGCGCACCGAAAACGTCGTGCCAGCCCCTGTCGGAGCGGTCGGACAGCGCCGGGACCCCGGCGTTCTCACCACTCGAACGGGCGCTGTCCCCGAACGGGTTCGAGACGTCAGAAGCCGCCGTCGAAGACCGCTTCGAGTCGCCTGGCCGCGTCGGGGCGGTACGTCCAGTTTCCCATCCACTCGTTGTCGTAGAACGTGTCGATTGTCGCACTCATATCCAGTGGGACAGCCCGGATAACATGACGATGTTCGTGAAAATGCCAGCCGTGAGAGTCAGTCGGCTGCCGAGGGACGTCCGCAGGACAAACCGTTTCACCCGGGTGGTCGTACGTGGACCGGATGCAGTTACAGGACGTGACCGTTCGGGAGGGCGGACAGATGCCCGGTCGGTCGTACGGGGCTCAAGCACGGGTCGACGCGGCACGGGCGCTGGACCGACTCGGCATCGAGTACGTCCAGGTCGGCTTCGCCGCCGCGGGCGACCCCGACGCGGCCGCCATCGAGCGTGTCGCCGACGAGTGCGACGCGGCCGTCGTCTCCATCGCCCGCGCCCTCCCCCGGGACGTCGAGGCGGCGCTCGACGCCGGTGCCGACGTCGTCGAGGTGTTCGGACCGCTTTCGGACCTCCACCTCGAACACACGGTCGGGAAGACACGGGACGAGATGCTGACCGCGATGCGGGCGGCCGTCGACGCGGTCCACGACGGCGGGGCGACGCCCACGCTGACGTTCGTCGACGCGTTCCGCACGCCGCCCGACGTCGTCGCCGGGGCGACCGCGCGATTCGACGACGCCCGGTTCGTGAGCCTCGCCGACACGGTCGGAACCGCCACCCCGCGTTCGGTACGAGCGTTTCTCGACTCGGTGGGCGAGTCGGTCGACCTCTCGCGGGTGGGCGTCCACCTCCACGACGACCTCGGCTGTGCGACGGCCAACGCGCTCGTCGCCGCCGACCGCGGCGTGGGCCGGGCGGACGTCTCCGTCGCCTCGCTCGGCGAGCGGGCGGGAAACACGGCGCTCGAAGAACTGGTCGTCGCGGCCGCCCTCGACGATGGGGAGGGGTTCGGCCTCGACTCTCGACAACTGGTTCCGGTGTGCCGCGACGTCCTCGACGCGCTGGACGAGTCGGTCGACCCCCGGAAGGCCGTTCTGGGCGAGGCGGTCCACGAACACGAGTCGCCCATCCACGTCGCCGCGATGCTCGAAGAGCCGAGTTCGATGGAACCGTACGAACCGGCGCGGTTCGGCGGGCGTCGGACGCTAGTGTTCGGCGCGAACACCGGACGCGGCGGCGCACGCCGACTGCTCGAACGCGCCGGGCGGGACCCGAGCGACGAGCGCGTCGAACGCCTGCGCTCCGCCCTCGCCGACGAGGGTCCGATGGGCCTCGATTCGGCGCTCGACCTGGCACGACGGGTGTGAGCCCGGAGAGTCGGGGCAGACCAGGTCAGGTCAGGTCAGGGCCCGTCGAATCCGGCACCGACGGTCGGGGCGACGAGGACGACGGCCGGGAGGACGGTCTCGACCGGTCCGCGGGCGAAGTCGTCGAAGAGGTCACGGAGCGCAGTGACGGTGTCGGCTTCGAACCCCGCGCGTTCGAGGGCGTCGGGCGAGAGTTGGGGAACGTACGGCGTCGACTCGACGAGGTCGACGGTGACCTCCCGGGCCGCCGCACACGCCGTCCCGAACGCCGACGAGTCGAGGTGCGGTTCGAGGTCGGTCCACATCCGAGCGAAGGCGTCGGGCCACTGCACCAAGCAGCGATAGATCGAGGGCAGTCCCTCGTCGAAGCCGTGGAACGCCTGGACCGACCGGACCGTCTCCTCGACCGCCGGGTCGAAGTCGTCGAACGCGCCCATCGTCGGCGCCAGTCCGCGGTCGCCCTCCAGCCACTCCGGCAGCGGCGCGGTCGCCGCCTCGTCCGTCCGCGGGTCGACGCCGACCGGTTCGTCGTGGAGCGACCGGTAGACGAACTCGAAGGTGACGGCGAGGCGGGGAGCGACCGTGTCGAACGTCCGGAGTTGGCCGTGGAGTTCGCGCCAGGCCCACGGGTCGAGTCCTAACTCCCGGGCCCGGTACCGGGGGAGGTCGTCGAACGGCTCACGAAGCGCCGTGCGGTACGCGACGCAGGCCTCGCCGCACAGTCGCGTCTCGAACACGGGCTTGAGTTGCGCCCAGAGGTACCGGGTGAACGCGGGTTCGTTCGCGGTGAGCGTCCGGAAGATCCAGTTGACGACGGGCGCGCGGAACGTCGCCTGGATGTCGTCGTAGAGGCCGCGCTGCCACCCCGTCGCAGCGGAGTCGTACAGTTGCACGCTGGTGTCGATAGCCATGCCCGAGCGACGACGGGGAGCGTCATAGTTCCTCCTCGTTCGGGGAGTGAGGCGGGCGAGCGGTCCGCATCGATGTCCACGGCTGGACGGACGACCGCGACGCCCGTACTATCCACGAACGTGGATAGGGAAACGCATTAATGGGGACGGGATAGACAGGGAAGTGAATGAGCCTTCGCGATTCGGACCGCGCTATCGTCGAGCGCGAACTCGGCCGGGAACCCACGGGAGCCGAGGCCGCGCTCTTCGAGAACCTCTGGAGCGAACACTGCGCCTATCGGTCGTCCCGGCCCCTCCTCACCGCGTTCGACAGCGGGGGTGAGCAGGTGGTCGTCGGTCCCGGCGACGACGCCGCCGTCGTCGCGCTGCCGGGGAAGGAGGACGTCTACATCACCCTCGGCATCGAGAGCCACAACCACCCCTCGTACGTCGACCCGTTCGACGGCGCCGCGACGGGCGTCGGCGGCATCGTCCGCGACACGCTGTCGATGGGGGCGTACCCCATCGCCCTGACCGACTCGCTGTACTTCGGCCCCTTCGAGAACGAGCACTCGCGGTACCTCCTGGAGGGCGTCGTCGAGGGTATCAGCCACTACGGGAACTGCATCGGTGTTCCGACGGTCGGAGGAAGCGTCTGTTTCCACCCCGACTACGAGGGGAACCCGCTGGTGAACGTCGCGTGCGTGGGGTTGCTCTCCCCGGAGCGACTGGTCACCGCCGAAGCTCAGTCGCCCGGCAACGAACTCGTCCTCGTCGGGAACGCGACCGGGAGAGACGGTCTCGGCGGCGCTTCCTTCGCCAGCGAGGACCTGAGCGAGGACGCCGAGACGGAGGACCGGCCCGCGGTGCAGGTGGGCGACCCCTACGCCGAGAAACTCCTCATCGAGTGTAACGAGGCGCTCATCGACGAGGGACTCGTGCTGGCCGCGCGGGACCTCGGGGCCGCGGGGCTGGGCGGGGCCTCCTCCGAACTCGTCGCCAAGGGTGACCTCGGCGCGCGCATCGAACTCGACCGCGTCCACCAGCGCGAACCGGACATGAACGCGCTCGAAATCCTGCTGGCGGAGTCCCAAGAGCGGATGTGCTACGAAGTCGCCCCCGAGAACGTCGAGCGCGTCCGCGAACTCGCAGAACGGTTCGACCTCGGCTGTTCGGTCATCGGCGAGGTGACCGATGGCAACTACGTCTGCACCTTCGAGGGGGAGACAGTCGTCGACGTCCCCGCCGAGTTCCTCGCGGACGGCGCGCCGATGAACGACCTCGACTCGGTCGAACCGGCGGAAGCCGAGGTCGACCGCCCGGACGTCGCTCCGGCGGAGGCGTTCGAGTCGGTCGTGAGAAGCCCGAACACGGCGTCGAAGCGGTGGGTCTACCGCCAGTACGACCACGAGGTCGGCAACCGAACCTCCGTCCGCCCGGGCGACGACGCCGCGCTCGTGGCCATCAGAGAGGCCGGAAAGGGTCTCGCCATCTCGGCCGGAGCGGACCCCAACTGGACGAGCGCCGCCCCGTACGAGGGGGCTCGCGCCGTCGCGTTCGAGAACGCGACGAATCTCGCGGCGAAAGGGGCGCGGCCCCTCGCCGCCGTCGACTGTCTGAACGGCGGCAACCCGGAGAAGCCGGACGTGTACGGCGGCTTCAGGGGCATCGTCGACGGCCTCGCCGATATGTGCCGGACGCTTTCGGTACCAGTCGTCGGCGGAAACGTCTCGCTGTACAACGACTCCGTCTCCGGCCCCATTCCGCCGACGCCCACGCTGGCGATGGTCGGCGTCTCCGACACGTACGACGCGCCTCCCGCCAGCGTCGCCGGGGAGGGAACGCTCCTCGTCGTCGGGGCGAGCGGGGATGCCCTCGGCGGGTCGGAGTTCCTCGCGCAGTTCGGCGGCAGCGACCGGTTCCCGACGCTCCCCGAAGAGCCCACGGCGGTCGTCGACGCCCTCGCCGACGTCGCGGGGCAGGAGTCGACGCTCGCGGTCCACGACGTGAGCCACGGCGGCCTCGCGGTGACGCTCGCGGAGATGGTCGGACGTGACGGGGGCGTCGACGCCGCCGTCGACTCGGTGGGCGACTGCTTCGAGGAGACGCCCGGCCGCGCGGTGGTCGAGACGACCGCCCCCGAACACGTGCGGGAACGCTTCGACGACGTCGCACCGGTCGCCGAAGTGGGCGAGGCGACCGGTGACGGAACGCTGACGCTCGACGTCGTCGGCGAGACGCTCACGTACGGCTACGAGGAGATTCAGGAGTTACGGGACGTGCTCACGAGGGAACTGGAGTAAGAGCGGGGAGCCGTCTCCCGGGGGAGAACCGAACACGCCCCGCCGTCGCAGCGTGGTCTCAGAGGGAAGGCAGGTCGGCGCTCGAACCGACACCGTCCGAGACGGGGCGAATCGGGCTGAACACGACGCCGACGTTTCTGAGCCCCACGTCCGCGAGCGGGCCACCGAACAGTCCCGCGAGGCTGAGAGAGAGTGATATCTCAGGCTGCGAGCAGCGGAATCCCGAACACGACGACGAGGCCGACGACGAGGACGGCGAGGCCGATGCCGACCTGCGAGGTGCTGAACGCCTGCATCGGCGAGGTGGTCCGGTGGTCCTCGTTGGCGCCGTGGAAGTCGCCGTGGCCGACGTCTTCGCCCTCGCTCTGCCCCCGGTGGTCCTCGTGGCCTTCGCCCGCGTGATGGTCGTCTCCGTGAGCGTGGTCGTCCATACGCGGGGATACGCGGCAGGATACAAAAACTGCGGGGAATCGCCGACGACTGTTCTCGTTCGTCGCTCGCGACGGGAACGGATCGACCACCAGTGACTCACCGCCGACACGCCGAGGCTGAGAACCCCAACGTCTCACGGCGCCACACCGCGAACGACGGACGTGTCAGGAGCGGGGGACGAATCGACGGAACCAAACCGTCTCATCGTGCGCTTTCGAACCATGAGCGAACGCGACATCGAGCGGCGGTGGTGGAAGGAGGCGGTCGTCTACCAGATATACCCACGGAGCTTCAACGACTCGGACGGGGACGGCATCGGCGATATTCCAGGCATCGTCGAGAAGGTCGAGTACCTCGACGACCTCGGCGTCGACGTCGTCTGGCTCTGCCCCGTGTACGACTCGCCCAACGCGGACAACGGGTACGACATCCGCGACTACCGGGCCATCATGGACGAGTTCGGGACGATGGCCGACTGGGAAACGTTGCTCGACGAACTCCACGCCCGTGACATCAAACTCATCATGGACCTCGTGGTGAACCACACCTCCGACGAACACGAGTGGTTCGTCAGGTCGCGCGTCGAAGAGGAGGGGTACGAGGACTTCTACTGGTGGCGCGAGGGCCGCGACGCCGACGAGGTGTCGTGGTCGGCGAAGGAGGGACCCGAGGGAGAGGCCCCACCGAACGCCTGGAAGTCGTTCTTCGGCGGCCCCGCGTGGGCGTACGACGACGGGCGGGAGGAGTGGTATCTCCACCTCTTCGACGTCAAGCAGCCGGACCTCAACTGGGAGAACCCTCGGGTCAGAGACGAAGTGTTCGACATGATGGAGTGGTGGTTCGACAAGGGTATCGACGGCTTCCGGATGGACGTCATCAACCTCGTCTCCAAGCCCGACGGGTTGCCGAACGACCCCGAGGATCCGTTCGGCGGTGCGATGTCGCAATCGACGAACGGCCCGCGAATCCACGAGTTCCTCTCGGAGATGAGCGAGCGCGTCCTCGACGACGAGTATCTCACGGTGGGGGAGATGCTCGGGCCGGAGATGCCGATGGCGCACGCGCGTCGCTACCTCGACCCGGACGAGGACGGCCTCTCGATGCTCTTTCACTTCGAGCACATGCTGCTCGACCGGGGCGACGCCATCTGGGAGCGCGGCGAGTGGGCGCTCTCGGATCTCAAGGCGGTGTTCAACCGCTGGGACGAAGGTCTAGAGGAGGTGGGGTGGAACTCGCTGTACCTCAACAACCACGACCAGCCGCGGATGGTGTCGCGGTTCGGGAACGACGGCGAGTACCGCCGGGAGTCGGCGAAGCTCCTCGGGACGCTCCTGCACACGCTTCGGGGGACGCCGTACATCTACCAGGGAGAGGAGCTGGGGATGACGAACTACCCGTTCGACTCCCTCGACGAGTTCCGCGACGTGGACACGCTCAACCCCCTTCGAAACGCCATCGCGGACGGCGACGTGGAGTCGTTCGACGCGGTGAAGGAGGTGGTCCGCGCGAACAGCCGCGACAACGCGCGGACGCCGGTGCAGTGGTCGTCCGATCCGAACGCGGGGTTCACCGACGGCGAGCCGTGGATTCCGGTCAACCCCAATTACGAGGAGGTGAACATCGAGTCCGAACGGCGCGACGACGACTCCGTCTGGCACTACTACCGCGACCTCATCAGCCTCCGCAGTGAGTACGACGTCGTCGTCTACGGCGAGTACGACCCGCTGTTCCCCGACGACGACACGGTGTGGGTGTACACCCGGACGCTCACGGGTGAGGAGAGCGACGAACAGCTTCTGGTCGCCCTGAACTTCTCCGACGACGAGGTCGCCGTCGGTCTCTCGGAGGTGGTCACGAGCGACCACGCCACGCTCCTCATCGGGAACTACGGAGACGGCGGCGACGGTGACGCGGGCGCCGACGCCGAGGGGGAACTCGCAGCGGGCGACCTCCACCTCCGACCGTGGGAGGCGCGAGTCTACCACCACGAGCGCTGATCGACTCACAACGCAGACGAGGCGTGCACACGAACCTCACACGCCGCGTGGACCGATGGAGAAAAGGATACTCGTTATCGAGTTTATTCAATGACTGTCCCTGACGACGACCGAGCGTGGTGGAAGGAATCCGTCGTCTACCAGATCTACCCTCGGAGCTTCAACGACAGCAACGGCGACGGTATCGGCGACCTGCAGGGAGTCGTCGAGAAACTCGACTACCTCGACGCACTGGGCGTCGACGTCGTCTGGCTCTGCCCCGTCTACGAGTCTCCCAACGTCGACAACGGCTACGACGTCTCCGACTACCGGGCGATTCTCGACACGTTCGGGACGATGGCCGACTGGGAGGCGTTGCTGGAGGGACTGCACGACCGTGGAATACGGCTCATCATGGACCTCGTGGTGAACCACACCTCCGACGAACACGCGTGGTTCCGGCGGTCGCGGGCCGAAGAGGAAGGGTACGAGGACTTCTACTTCTGGCGCGACGGCGAACCCGTTTCCGAGGCCGAGTACGAGGAGGGTCGCTACGACCCCGCCGAGTACGGTCTGCCGCGAGACGTCCGCGAGCGCCCACCGAACGATTGGGAGTCGTTCTTCGGCGGGTCGGCGTGGACGTTCGACGAGGAACGCGGGCAGTGGTACCTTCACGTGTTCGACGAGCGACAGCCGGACCTAAACTGGGCGAACCCCCGGGTGCGAGAGGAGGTGTTCGACATGATGGAGTTCTGGTTCGACAGGGGCATCGACGGCTTTCGGATGGACGTCATCAACCTCATCTCCAAGCCCGAGGAACTCCCGGACGGCGAGGACGAGACGGCCATCGTCCGCGGCGCGGACGAGTTCGTCAACGGCCCGCGCGTCCACGAGTACGTCCGACAGATCCACGACGAAGCCGTCCCCGACGACGCGATGACCGTCGGCGAGATGGTCGAGATGGACGTCGACGAGGCGAGACAGTTCCTCGGCGAGGACGGCGACGGCATGAGCATGGCGTTCAACTTCGACCACATGCGCCTCGACTTCGGCCCCGACGGGAGCCGCTGGTCGAAGGCCGACTGGAGCGTCCGAGAGCTGAAAGCGACCATCACGCGCTGGCAGGAGGGGCTCGACGGCGAGGGGTGGAACTCGCTGTACCTCAACAACCACGACGAACCGCGGATGGTCTCGCGCTTCGGCAGCGAGCGCTACCGGCGGGAGTCGGCGATGTTACTCGCGACGCTTCTGTACACGCTACAGGGCACGCCGTTCATCTACCAGGGCGAGGAAATCGGGATGACGAACTACCCCTTCACCTCGCTCGGAGAGGTCCGCGACGTCGACACGCTCAGGAACGTCGAGACGCTCGAACGGAGGGGACGCTTCGCCAGCGACGACGAACTCCTCGACCTCGTCCGGTATCGGTCCAGGGACAACGCGCGGACGCCGATGCAGTGGGATTCGAGCCTCAGCGCGGGATTCACCGACGGCGAGCCGTGGATTCCGGTCAACCCCAATCACGAGGAGGTGAACGTCGAGAGCGAGCGAGCGGACCCCGACTCCGTCTGGCACTACTACCGCGACCTCATCTCGCTGCGTCACGAGGAGGACGTCCTCGTGTACGGTTCGTACGACCTCCTTCTCCCCGAGCACGACCGCCTGTGGGTCTACACGCGGACGGTGACAGACGAGGACGGAACGATCGAGGAGCAGACGCTGACGGTGCTGAACTTCGGGGACACCGAGACGGAGTTCGAGCCGCCCGCGAGCGTCGCCGGAGACGCAGAGGAGGTCATCGTCTCGAACTACGACGTCGACTCGACGCGCGTCGAACGAGAGACGCTGCGGCCGTGGGAGGCGCGGGTGTACCGGCTAGCGTAGCTGGACGAGGGGACAGTAGGGCGGACACGGCGGCCTCGGTTTCGTTCCCGTTCGGGGTCACGACGCGGTGGACCGCACTCCGCGTGTCGCGCCGTGGTCGTCGGTCAGGTCATCGTCTCTCGTGGTGAGCGGCGTTGGTCCCGGGCTGGTATTTGAACGTTCGCGTCGGGGTGGATGTGCGAGTCGGTTCGATCCTACTGGCATCTGTGAGGGTGGACCTGCGGCCGTCCGTGAGCGTGGAGCGGGCCGCTGGGCGTTCGTGAGAGCGGATTCGAGACGGCGAGCACGAAAACCGCGCGGCCGCCAGGGCGGTGAAGCCACGGTCCTCCCCAGCCGATTCGGACCTCGCTCCCGCCGCTCGCTCGGTCCTCATCCCTCGCGCGACGGGGCGGCCGGAGTCGCCCCGGCCGCGCCACCGCAGTGCCCTGCTGGCGCACGGCGTCCCCTCGCGCGTCTGTCCGAAGACTCACCGCAGACGAAACGGTGAAACCCGGTCCCGGCGAGTTTCCGGTAGGAATGCTCACGAAGCGAATCATCCCCTGTATCGACGTCGACCTCGACGACGAGGGGAACGCGGCCGTCTACACGGGCGTCAACTTCGAGGACCTCAAGTACACCGGCGACCCCGTCGAGATGGCGAAGCGGTACAACGAGGCGGGCGCCGACGAGTTCGTCTTCCTCGACATCACCGCCTCGGCGGAGGGCAGAGAGACGATGCTCGACACGGTGTCGCAGGTCGCCGACGAGGTGTTCATCCCGCTCACGGTCGGCGGCGGCATCCGAACCAGAGAGGACATCAAAGAGACGCTCCGGGCGGGCGCGGACAAGGTGTCGATCAACACCGCCGCCCTCGAAAACCCCGACCTCATCGACGAGGGCGCGCGCGCGTTCGGCTCGCAGTGTATCGTCATCTCCGTCGACGCACGCCGCCGATACGACGAATCCGGCGAGTTCTACGAGGAGGTCGACGGCGAGTCGTGCTGGTTCGAGTGCACCGTGAAGGGCGGTCGCGAGGGAACCGGCGTCGACGTCGTCGAGTGGGCGAAGGAGGCCGAGTCGAGAGGTGCGGGCGAACTGTTCGTCAACAGCATCGACACCGACGGCACGAAGGACGGCTACGACATCCCGCTCACCCGAGCCGTCTGCGACACCGTCTCGACGCCCGTCATCGCCTCGTCGGGCTGTGGCGGTCCCGAACACGCCTACGAGGTGTTCACCGAGGCGAACGCCGACGCGGCGCTCGCGGCCTCGATCTTCCACTTCGACGAGTACACCATCCGCGAGGTCAAGGAGTACCTCGCCGAGCGCGACGTCCCGGTCCGTCTTCCGGAGTAGGGACGGGGGGACCGACAATCAGTGGGTGTAGACCTCGTACAGCGCCGCGAGGCCGGCCACGGCCACGACGAACCAGTAGCTCGCGATGCGGTAGAGGAGTGCGACGGCGGCGGCCGCCGAGGGTGCCGTCGGCGTGAGCGCGACGAGGAGGGCGACGACGGCCGCCTCGATGCCGCCGAGACCGCCCGGCGTCGGCGTCACGCCGGCGAGTGTACTCGCCGGGACGATGAACAATACCAACAACGGGTCCAGCGGGACGCCCAGCGACCGGCCGGCGAGGTACAGCGGCGCGGCGAAGAACACCCAGCCGGTGTACGCGAAGACGAGCGTGTACGCGAGGGTCCGCGGGTGTTCGGCGATGACGTCGAGGCGGCGGTAGAAGTCGACGACGCGGTGGCGGGCCGAGTCGACCGAGACGCGGTCGGTCCGGGCGGCGATGGGCGAGACGATTCGGACGACGGTCCGCCGGACGAGCGCCTCCTTCCGCCAACTCAAAAAGAGCAGTCCCGGCAGCACGAACGCCAGGACGGCGAGCCCGAGGACGAGCGCGTCGGCGCGCGACGGGAGAGAGCCGGTGGCCGTCAGCGCGACGAAGCCCACCCCCGCGAACGTGAAGAACGGGAGGAGGTTGAGCAGGTCGGCCGTGACGACGCCCGCGAGGCTCTCCTGATAGGAGGCGCGGTCGTCCGTCGAGAGCACGTACGCGATGAACGGGCCGCCGCCGGCCTTCCCGAACGGGGTGACGTAGTCGGCGAACGTCGCGGCGAAGTAGATCGGGACGAGCGAGCGAAACGGGATGTCGACGCCGAGAACGCCGAGGATGACGTCCCACGACTTCGTCCAGACCACCAGGCAGACCAGCGAGGAGAGACACGCCGGGACGACCCACCAGAGGTTCGCCTCGCCGAGGGCCGACGTGATCTCGCCCCACCCGATGACCCTCCCGAAGAGGTAGATGAGGACCAGAGCGGCGACGAGTCCGACGCCGACTTTCGCCAGCGTCCGCCGGTCGACGGAGGCGTTCGGTTCGCTCGCGGCCTCCGACGTGGACGTGGACGCGGACGGGGACGCTGATTTCGTGTCCGACATGGTGGACCAGAGAACGAGGACCGAAGACGCGGTCTCGCTGCTGACGAATCAGGATTCAGTGCCACCACGGTTAAACCGACGGCCTGCGAGCGCGAGTCAGTCGTCTCTCGGATGTCGAGCCGAACTCAGCGAACCGGGCTGAATTGAGTGAATCGAACCGAACTCAGAGCGCCGCCTCGAACGCGTCGCGGAACGCGGTCGTCATCTCCTGGACGCGCCCGGCCGCGTCGGCGAGCGCGTCGAGCGGGTCGACGCCCGATTCGGTCTTCAGCGTGAGGATCGGTTCGGTCTGTCCGCCGGACTGCTCGGGGTTGACGTCGTACGTCGCCGCGGCGACGCCCGGCGTCTCCAGGAGGCTTCCCTTGAGGACGTTCATGAACGTGTGGTCCTCGCCGGCGATCTCGAGGCGGAGTTGCTCGTCCGTCTTGTCGATGACCCGCAGTTCCATACCCTCTCGTTTTCCGGTGACGCGTTTCAACGTTTCGTGTCCGGTCGCGCCGCTCACGGCGCCGCGCGACTCGGTCCACGGTGGACCTGCCCGCTCACAGGGTGGGGAACAGCGACGCGACGTCCACCGCGGGGTCGACGAGACGGTACCCGTGGCCGTCACGCTCGACGGCGCCGGCGTGTGCGAGGTGGTCGAGGTGTGCCCACGCCTCGCCGGGACCGTGCAGGATGTGGATCTCCCTTAAGTCGCCGAAGAGGTGCGCCGAGACGGTCCAGACGTCGCACGGGCCGTGGTCGTCGAGCACGCCGACGACGCGGCGCGTCCGCTCGCGGTGGTGTTCGAGAATCGTCCGGGCTCGGTCGGTCGGCGCGTCGATGGGGTCGCGGTGACCGGGCCACGCGCGGCGCCATCCGGCGTCGACGACCCGTCCGAGGCTCTCGACGTACTGCTGGAGCGGGGCGTCGACGCGGAGGTCCGCGCCGCCGACGTTCGGCGTGTACTTCGGGAGGACGGCGTCGCCGACGAACGCCTCTTTCGCACCCTCGCGCTCGAACGCGAACCCACACAGGCCGGCCGCGTGTCCCGGCAGGTGGACGGCCGTGAGGTCGACGCCGCCGACGCGCAGGCGGTCGCCGTCCTCGATGGGAGAGACGTCGACCGGTTCGCCGCGGCCGTCGGAGTGCGTGTCGATGAACGAACGGAGCGCCTCGCGTGACTCGGCCGGGAGCCGCCACTCCTCGAAGCGTCGTTCCTCGCGGGCGCGGTAGTCCTCCCACGCCGACGCCGACCCCGAGACGAGGTCGGCGTCGGCGGCGTGGACGTGGACCGTCGCGCCGCTCTCGGCCTGGATCTCTCCGGCGAGACCCGCGTGGTCGGCGTGCCAGTGAGTGAGAACGACGTCGCCGACGTCGTCGAGGGCACAGCCGAGGTCACGCAGCCCCGATTCGAGTTCCGCTCTGGTCTCCGGGAGGGCAACGCCCGCGTCGACGAGTGCGAGTTCGTCCCCCTCGTGGAGCACGTAGACGTCGTTCTTTCCCTCGAAGACGGTGTTCCCAAGCTGGATACGTCGAACGTCCGTCCCCGGCGACGGACTCGAGTTCGTAGACATACCGTCCCCTCACGAGGGCGACGTAATGAGTGTTTCCGGGCGTAGACCACACGGTACCGGAGCGTGTGACCGACGAGAACGAGGACGTGATGCCGGTGAACGAAGGCAAACGGGGACCGCGGCTGAGGCGGGCCCCGGACTGACCAAGCCACTGCAAGGAGCACCAGTCCTGCAGGTGCCTGACGCGCCCGGCGGCATGTGACACCACGCGCGTCATTCCCCTATTGCAGAGATGTGCTGAAAAAGGTGGTGTTCCCGCCAATTACAACCATTGTTTCAGTACTGAGTATCATGTTGTTCGTTCGAGTAGGGAGATAACTGGATAATGTTAGATGACAACGTATCCCACACGGTCGTTCGTGTACGTTCCGGTCGAACGACGGTGTCGACTCCCGACGGCCGTGACGTCGGCTAACTGGGTCGAGAACGGACGCCGACTCGACCGCTGTCACCGGACGTGATACGGCTGGTCCCCGGCGAGGAACCGCCCGAGGTCGACCTCGCGGCGGTAGTCTGTCCGCTGGAGTTCGCGGAGGCCGTCGACGAGTCGGTCATGCTCCGCGTCGGTCCACTCCGCCGGGTCGAGGACGGGGACCACGAGAAAGCCCGACCCCAGAACCTCGGTGCCGTGCAGGGCGTGCAGGTCGAGTCCGTCGTCGGCCGGCCGCGCCGTGTGGTTCCTGAGGACGTACGCCGTCGCGCGCGCGCCGACCGGGAGCAGGACGTGCGCCGCGATGGCGCGGAGTTCGGCGTCGAGGTAGCGTTCGAGTTCCGTGTAGTCGGCCTCCGTCGGGGCGTCGCCGTCGGGGACGCACATGTGGAGGTACGAGAGGTAGGTTCGGTCGACCGTCGGTTCGTCGCCCGTGGTTTCGAGGAGTCCTGCCTCGGCGAGTGCGGCCTGGAGTCGGTGGCCAGCCTCGTTCGTGAACGGGACGCCGGTGTCGGCACCGCCGTGGACGCCGGGGTGGTCGCCGATGACGTGAAAGTGCGCGTTTGCGTCGCCGTAGCCGGGAACGAAGCGGGCACAGTCCGGTCGCATCCCGAAGGGGTTGCTCGTCCGGTCCGTGACGTTCTTCACGAGGCCGGATACGAACGGCGGTGGTTAAATCGCCGCGGTTTCGTGTCGGAATCGGCGGGAGACACCGGTCACGGGCGCGTGAGAACGGCGAGCGGAGAACGGAGGAGAACCGGCGACGGCTCAGGGACAGTTACAGTTCGACGCCCGAGGGGATGAGGCTCTCCGAGCGGAGGAGGTGGCCGTCGGCGTCGTAGACGAGGAACGTCTGTTTCTCGTAGACGGCGAGGTCGTCGCCGTCGAGCGTTATCTCGACCCGGTAGCGCCCGTCGTCCGCGTCGGCGTGCCGTCCGTACTCGCGTGCGGCCTTGATGAACCGGAAGACGTTCTCGGCGGACTCGTTGAGTTCGAGGATGAAGTCGCCGGTCAGCCGGTTCGTGACGCCGACCACGCCGCTCGGCTCGTCGGTGTCGCCGTCCTCGCCGTCGTCGAGCGTGTCGACGAGTCGGAACGCGACGTCAGTCTCGGCCGCGGAGAGGAGGTCACCGTCGGCGGTAGAGAGGCGCTCTGTGAGTGAGTCGTGCGGTCCGTGGAAATCGATTCGTACCAGCGGCTGCTGGGGAGTTCCGCCTTCGTCGACCCAATCGACGTCGTGGACGTCCAACGTGAAGTAATCGCGCCTCATTCGACGTGCGGGGGTAAGGTACGCCCCCGTATGAACGTAACGCCCGCTCCCGACAGCTTTTTTCGCTCTCGACGTGGCCTCCGGGTATGGTCTGGGTCCGCTCGGAGTACGCCGGGGAACTCGCCGTCCTGTCGACGTGGCTGTCGGCGTTCATCCCCTGGAACGTGATGCTCTCCTCGGTGGCGGGCGGGAGCGTGCTGTTCGTTCGCTTTCCCTTCCTCCAGATCAGGTACGCCTACGGCGTGCCGTTCGCCGAGGGGACCCTGATACTGGACCCGCTGTCGGCCATCTCGTTTCAGGCCGGCAACTCCATCGCCGTCGCCTACCAGGCGTGGGCCGTCGGCGCGGCCGTCTTCGCCGTCGCGTTCGTCTTCTCGATACTCTACTACCTCGCCGAAGCGCGCGTCGAGGCGCTCCCGGTCGACCCCGTCAGAGTCGTCGGCGCGCTCCTCGGACTGACGGGCGTCGTCCTCGCCGCCGCGACGTACCTGCTTCTCACCCGCGGCTTTCCCGGCATCCCCATCCCCCTCGGCGTGGTGTTCCTCCTCGTCTTCGGCGGGGTGCTCCTCACCATCGACCGGACCGACTGAGACGCTCTCAGTCTCACCCCTGAGAAGGCCGGACGAACGTTTTTATGCTCGGTCCGCTCACCTCCCGTCAGTATCAGGAGTCCGTAATGTCTCGGCAAACTACAGAGAAAGACGGGGAGGACCCGGTGTCGCCGACGGAGGAGGTCACGGGACCGCTCAGCGGACTGCGACGCGGCGTGCGGCGGGCACTCGGGATGGTCGGTATCGGCGGGTTCGAGTATCGCCCGTTGCAGCCGTCGGTGGACGGGCCACTGAGCGAGTTCTCGCTTCCGCCCGGTCACGATGAGGTCGAACGCTACTGGGTGAACGCGCCGTACACGTACGTCGTCGTCACCTACGACGAGGAGGCGAGCGAGCACCGGTACAACGTGGTCGAACCCGACCTCGACGCGTTCGGGAGGACGCTCCTCGAACGGGTCCGACGCGACATCCGCGACCCGCTCCTGTACCGGGACGGAACCGACGTACTGGACGCGATTGCACTCAGGGAAGAACTCGAATCGCTCCTCAACGAGTACGGCGTCGACATCGACGTCGGGACGTTCCACGCGCTGTGGTACTACCTCGTCCGTGACTTCCTCGGGTACGACCGGGTCACGCCGCTGATGAACGACCCCCACATCGAAGACATCTCGTGTGACGGCTACGACCTGCCCATCTTCGTCTACCACAGCGGCTACACCGACATCGAGACGAGCGTCACGTTCGACCAGGAGAAACTCGACAACTACGTCGTCCGACTCGCCCAGCGGTCGGGGCGACACGTCAGCGTCGGCGACCCCGTCGTCGGCACGACGCTCCCGAACGGGTCGCGCGCGGAGTTGGCTCTGGGCGAGGAGGTCACCCCCCGGGGGTCGGCCTTCACCCTCCGGATGTACGCCGACGAGCCCTTCACGCCAATCGACCTCATCGACTACGGGACGTTCTCGGTCGAGCAGATGGCGTACCTGTGGCTCTGTATCGAGAACAACCGCTCGCTCATCTTCGCCGGCGGGACGGCGTCGGGGAAGACGACGTCGATGAACGCCGTGTCGATGTTCATTCCGCCGCGGTCGAAAGTGCTGACCATCGAGGACACCCGCGAACTGACGCTGTATCACGACAACTGGCTCTCTTCTGTCACGCGAACCCGACTCCACGAGGGGGCGGACATCGACATGTACGACCTCCTCCGGTCGGCGCTCAGACACCGGCCCGAGTTCATCATCGTCGGCGAGGTGCGCGGCGAGGAGGCCGTGACGCTGTTCCAGGCGATGAACACCGGGCACACGACGTTCTCGACCATGCACGCCGACAGCGTCGAGACGGTGATCAACCGACTGGAGAACGAGCCCATCAACGTCCCGCGGGCCATGGTGCAGTCGCTGGACCTGCTGTGCGTGCAGACGCTCACGCGGTTCGACGGCGAGCGCGTTCGCCGCTCGAAGGGCATCGGCGAAATCGGCAGCATCGACCAGCGGACGGGCGAACTCGACTACTCGAACGCCTTCGCGTGGAACGCGGAGACGGACAGCTTCGACCGCTTCGACAGCACGCTCCTCGACGACATCCGCGACGACCGCGGCTGGACGCAGACGGAACTCCGCCGGGAGATGCGGAACCGCGAGCGCTTCCTCCGGTTCCTCGCGGAGCGCGGGGTGAACGACTACCGGACGTTCACCGCGCTCGTCAACGAGTACTACGTCCACCCCGACCGCGTCATGCAGCGCGTCGAGGAGGCCCGCGAGGCGGAGGTCCCCGCGGAGTAGTCATGGTGCTTCTCCTCGTCCCGCTCGTCCTCGTCGCTCTCCTCGGGGCGTTCGTCGCCCTCACGTTCCTCGACGACCGCCTCGACCGGCTTCTCACCCGGATGAGCCTCAGACTGTTCGGTTCGCTCCTCGACCGCGACGGGTCGCGCCGGAGGCGGGAGGTCGAACGGATGCGCGCCGCACACGTCGACCAGACCTACGGCCGGTTCGCCTCGCGTACCCTGTTCGTCTCGACCGCCCTCGGCGTCGTCGGCGCGGTCGGAGTCGTCTACGTCGGTGGACTCCTGCTCGTCCTCCTCGACGTGCGCCCGACGGCGCTCGCCAGTGCCGCCGGGCTGTCCGGACCGGCGGTCGGCGTGTTCTTCGCGGGGGACAGCGTCGCGCAGGTGACGGTCCTCGGACTGCTCGGCTCGCTTGTCGTCGCCGTCCTGGCCCTCGGGCTCCCGGCAGCGGTCGTCGGCTACTGGGGACGCTGGCTCTACCTCGACCAAGTGGCGAGCGCGCGGGCGAACCGCATCGACACGACGCTCCCGCGGACCGTCGCGTTCATCTACGCGCTGTCGCGCTCGGGGATGCCGTTCCCGAAGGTGCTGGAGACGCTCGCGGCGAACCGCGAGGTGTACGGCGAGGCCGCCGAGGAGTTCGCCGTCGCCGTCCGCGACACGAACACGTTCGGGACCGACATCATCACCGCGCTCGAAGACACCGCGAGGCGGACGCCGAGCGACGGACTCGAGGAGTTCGCCGAGAACCTCGCGAGCGTCCTCGGCTCCGGTCGGGCGCTCTCGTCGTTCCTCCACGAGCAGTACGAGCGCTACCAGGACGAAATCGCCGCCCAGCAGCAGACGTACCTCGAACTGCTCGAGACGTTCGCGGAGATATACGTCACCGTCCTCGTCGCGGGGCCGCTCTTTTTCATCACGGTCCTCGTCGTCATCGGCCTCGTCATCTCCGACACCCTGCCCCTGATTCAGGTCGTCACCTACCTCGGCATCCCGCTCGCGAGTGTCGCGTTCATCGTCTACATCGACAGCATCACCGACTCGCTCCGGGCGTCGAGTTGGCAGAGCGACCTCGACATCGAGAGCGAGGCGACGGGGGAGGGCCTGCCCGGACACGCGGCGGCACGCACGGCGGCGACCGACGGCGGAACCGCCGACGCCGACGCGGCGCGCGACGCCCGGAACTACGCGCAACTGCGCGCGTACGACCGGGCCGCACCCATCCGCGCGTGGCTCGACGACCCGAAGGGGAAACTGCTGCAGGACCCGATCGTCACGCTGTATCTCACGATACCCGTCGCGCTCGTGTGGGTCGCGCTCACCTTCGACCGAACGGTCGTCTTCACGACCGGCGTCCCGACCATGCAGGGGTTGCAGGCGTACCGGCTGGTCGACGTCGTCGACAAGCCGCTGGTCGAGGCGCTGTTGCTCGTCATGGGCCTGTTGTCGCTCGTCTACGAGCTTCGAAAGCGGACCTACCGCGACATCGAGAACGCGACGCCCGACTTCCTCGACCGGATGGCGAGCGTCAACGAGGCGGGGCTGACAGTCGTCTCGAGTATCAAGCGCGTCTCCCAGACCGACCTCGGGGCGCTCGGCACTGAACTCCGGCGGGCACACCGTGACATCGAGTACGGCGCGGACGTCGCGAGCGCACTCCAGCGCATGGCCAACCGGACGCGAGCACCGATGCTCACGCGGTCGGTCGCGCTCGTCACCAACGCGATGGGTGCCAGCGGCGACATCTCCCCGGTCCTGCGCATCGCCGCCAACGAGACCGAGGACACGCGGTCGCTCCGGGAGGAACGCCGCCAGCAGATGCTGACCTACCTCGTCGTCATCTACGTTTCCTTCTTCGTCTTCCTCGGCATCATCGTCGCGCTCACCGTCTCGTTCGTCCCCGCCATCGAGTCGGCGAGCCAGAGCGCCGCGTTCTCGGGTGACTCGGTCGCCTCGTCCAGCGTCTTCTCGGGCCTCGGGGAGGTCAACACCGACGCGTACTCGCTCCTGTTCTTCCACGTCACGCTCGTCCAGGGGGTCTTCTCGGGACTCATCGCGGGCCAACTCGGCGAGGGGAGCGTCGCCGACGGTCTCAAACACGCGACGCTCCTGGTGTTCGTCACCTACGTCGTGTTCCAGATCGTCTGAGTTCGTGGTCCGCGACGCGAGTGACGGACTTTTTGTCGACGCTCCTCGGAGTCCACGCATGGACGGCGACGCCGCAGAGGGGGGCAACGTGGTCAACACGATGCGGACGTACGACCGGATCGCGACGCACTTCGCCGCCACGCGCGAGTACGCCTGGCCCGAGGTCGAGACGTTCCTCGCCGAACGCCGCGGTGCGCTGGCGCTCGACGTCGGCTGTGGGAACGGACGCCACACCGAACTCCTGGCCGACCACGCCGAACGGGTCGTCGGTCTCGACGTCAGCCGGGGACTGCTCGGGGAGGCGCGCGCGCGAGCCACGGACCGGGGGTTCGACGCGGCGTTCCTGCAGGGTGACGCCGCCGCGCTTCCCCTCCAGACAGAGACGGTCGACCTCGCGGTGTACGTCGCCGCCGTACACCACCTCACCCCGCGTGCGCGCCGCGTCGCGAGCCTCGACGAACTCGCGCGGGTTCTCACACGCGGAGGACGGGGACTGGTGAGCGCGTGGTCGACGACCCACGACCGGTTCGCAGAGCAAGAGAGTGACAGGGGGTTCGACACCACCGTCGACTGGACGCTGCCCGGCGGCGAGACCGTCCCGCGATTTTACCACATCTACGCGCCCGCGGAGTTCGAGGCGGACCTCGACGCCTCGGCGCTCGTCGTCCACGACGTGTTCGTCTCCAGCGGTAACTGCTACGCCGTCGTCGGAACGGACGGACATCGGGGCTGACCCTCTGCCCGCGCGTCACGCGGAGGCGGCCGTCCGGAGCGGGTCCGCTCGTACCGAGATCGTGTGCGTTGTCAACACGGACCGGCTGGATTCGATCGACGCACGAACGTCCGGCGTTTATCTTTCCGCAGTCCAAGGGGAGAGTGATGACTGATTCCTCTTCCGCAGCGGAGTTCGAGGTGATCGTCGTCGGCGGGGGCCCCGCCGGCCTGACCTCGGCGCTGTACACCACGCGACTGGGACACGACACCGCGCTCGTCGACCGAGGTGGCGGGCGCGCCGCGATGATGCTCGACACCCACAACGTCATCGGCGTGCCCGAGTCGGTGTCGGGCAACGAGTTCCTCCAGACCGCCCGCGACCAGCTAGAGGAGTACGGCACCTCTCTGATCCGGGACTTCGTCACCGACGTCGAGCGGACCGACGACGGCCGGTTCCGTCTCGCCGGGAACGAGGGAGAGTACGTCGCCGAGCGCGTCGTCCTCGCGACGGGCTTCAACGACGAGCGCCCGGACCCGCCGCTCCCGCGGACGGGTCGTGGCCTCCACTACTGTCTGCACTGTGACGCGTACATGTTCGTCGACGAGTCGGTGTACGTGATGGGTCACTCCGACTCCGCGGCGTACGTGGCGATGATCATGCTCAACTTCACCGACGAGGTCGACCTGCTCCTCCGGGGAGACGAGCCGACGTGGAGCGACGACACCGACACACTCGTCCGCGCACACCCGGTCGATATCGTCGAGGAGGACGTCGTCGGCCTCACGAAGGACGACGACGGCTGGCTGGAGAGCTTCGAGTTCGAGGACGGGACTGTGAGAGAGTACAAGGGCGGCTTCGCCATGTACGGCTCGAACTACAACACCGACCTCGCCGAGCAACTCGGCGTCGGCCTGAACGACGACGGCACCATCGACGCGGACGACCACGGCCGCACGTCGGTGGATGGAGTGTACGCCGTCGGCGACATCGTCCCCGGCCACAACCAGATTCCGGTGGCGATGGGGATGGGCGCGAAGGCGGGCATCGCCATCCACATGGAGCTTCGGGAGTTCCCCAAGTCGCTGGAGGAGATCGAGGCGGAGGGACCGGTCGACGCGGAGACGGTTCCCTCGATTTCGGACGAGTTGCGGGAGACGGCGCGGACACACGGCGACGATTAGCTGGACTCAGAGACAGCCCGTCGTCTTCAGGTGGTGTCGCGGGTTCGGAGGCGAGACGAGACGGTGTCGCCCGTGAACACAGCGTCCCGGAGAAGCGACTCGCTAGGGTGGTGATGCCTCGTCCACCGAAGCGGCAGAGCCGCTTCGAGCCGTTCGCTCGTTGCACTCGCGAAGACCCCCCAGCCGATTGCGCTCCTCGCGCCTGCGGCGCTTCGGTGCTCATCCCTCGCGCGTGAGGCGCGGCCACGGAGCCCGCGCCGTCACACGCCACGCTGTCGAGTAACGTAAGGTCCTTATTCCGGGGTCGGATACGAGAGAACGACGCTGGCTTCCACTCGTGTGAGCGCCGGTGTCTCCACCGAACGAAAGGAGGTGGAGGCTCGGCGCGCGAGTGAGCGCAGCGAACGAGCGCGCCGGTGGTCTAGTGGTAGGACCTGAGCCTTCCAAGCTCATGGCCCGGGTTCGAATCCCGGCCGGCGCATACCGACTCGAACGTAGTGAGAGGCGTGTATGCGCCTCGACGGGATTCTGAACCCTGCCAGTCGCGCGCAGCGAGGCACGAGCGAGCACGTCTGGCTTCGGTTCGATATCCCGGCCGGCGCATTCTGCGAACCCGACTCCCGAGCGGCGCGTCTCGACCGTTTTCACCGACTCGCAGCCACCATCGCAACTTTTCATATTGGAGAACCAACACGAACCATGGCATCCAGACTCCTCACGCTCGCCGGACTGATCGAGGCGCTGTTTCCCGGCCGCATCGTCGCCGTCGCCGAGCGACTCGCGTTCGACGACCGCGGCGAGGCGGAACTCCGCTCGTGGATTCGCCCTGCGACTCGAATCGAGGGGGTACTCTGGGTACTGCTCTCCCGACGCAGTACGTCGTCACTGCTCCGAGTGCCGGTCGGGCTACTGGGCGTTCTCATCGCCGTCGCGCCGCGGCGGGCCGCTGACCTGGGCTTGAAGCTGGCGTACGAGCGAAGCGAGACCATCGAACTGGCCTCGTGGGTCGTTCCGGCGGCGCGTGTCATCGGGCTCGCGTACGTCCTCATCGGCCTTCGGACCGTCCTCGGGAGGGGTACGTCGGCCGAGACAGCGGACGAGTCGGGAGCGTCGGCCGGCGGAGCGTCCACGGCCGACACGGGCGCACAGGAGTGAGCCACGACCGATTTCCAAGGGAATTTGTCGGTCGGCGCTATCGTCTCCGATATGAGCCACGACCACTCCGACAGTCCCGAACAGATCCTCACCGACCTCCTCGCTGGAAACGACCGCCACGTCGCCCAGCACGACGAATCGGAGTTCGACGCCGTCCGCGACGCCCAGTCTCCGCCGGTGGTCTCCGTCTGCTGTTCGGACTCGCGCGTCTCCCAGGAGGGGATGTGGGACGTCTCCGAGCCGGGACAGCTCTTCACCGTCGCGAACATCGGCAACCGCTCCACGGTGGAGGTCGACGGCGAGCGCGTCCTCGACGGGGGCGTCGCGTATCCGGTGACGTTCACCGACACGGGCGTGGTCGCGGTCGTCGGCCACACGGGCTGTGGGGCCGTCACCGCCGCCTACGAGGTCGTCACGGGTGAGACCGAACTGGAGAGTCTCCCGCCGGGCGTCCAGCAGGACCTCGACTCGCTCATTACGATGGTCGAGGAGGCCCCCGTCGACCTCGGCGGCGAGAAGAGCGCCGTCGTCGACCGCCTCGTCGAGTACAACGTCCGCGAGCAGTGCGAGTTCGTCTCGGGGGAGACGGACGCCGCCGTCTACGGCTTCGTCTACGACTTCCACCACCGCTACGGCGACCAGGACGGACGGACCTACCTCGTAGCGGCGGGCGACGGCGACCCGGCCGACCTGGTGGGGAAGGAGCACCGTGACGCCGTTCGGTCGCTGCTCTGAGCGTTCGACTCGCCGGGCGACGCACTCATCGGACGACGCGTTCCTCGCTACGCCGACCGCGCCGCCTCGACGGCCTCGGTGAACGCGCGGGCGTTCTCGGTGATGGTCTCGAAGTCGCCGGACTCGACTGCGTCGCCGGGAACCAGGGCACTGCCCGCACCCACCACCTCGGCACCGGCGCGAATGAAGTCGCCCGCGTTGTCGGCGTCGACGCCGCCCGTGGGCATGAGCGGAATCTGCGGCAGCGGGCCCTTGATGCCGCCCAGGTGCCCAGGCCCTCCTGAAGACGCGGGGAATATCTTCACGAAATCCGCGCCGGCCTCGTAGGCGGTGAGCGCTTCAGTTGGAGTAAACGCCCCCGGCGCGACGAGCGTCCCGTACCGGTTGCAGACGTCGACGACGTCCTCCTCGACGGTGGGGCCGACGACGAACTCCGCGCCCGCGCGGATGGTGTCGAGCGCCGTCGAGCCGTCGAGGACGGTCCCGGCGCCGACGATGACCTCGTCGTCGAAGCTCCCGACGACCGACTCGATCATCGCCAGCGCGTCGGGGTTGTCCGCGGTGATCTCGATGGCAGTGACGCCGCCCTCCCGGAGGGCGTCGACCGTCTTGACGAGGGTGTCGGCGTCCGCGCCGCGCATCACCGCGACGGTCCCGCTCTCGGAGAGGCGCTGCATCGCGTCGTGCTTGTCGAGGCTCATACCCGTGGCTGTGCCCGACTCGATATTAAAGCCCGGCGAGTGAGCGGTTAACGTGGGAGGATCCGGTACGAGGATGCGCCGAGCGGTCAGCAGTGCCGTGCGGGTTCACGGGAGGGGGGTTCCATGGGAGGCAGGTTCACCAGATGTGCCGGAGAGCACGGAGACCGCATGACGTCACGCGCCACCGCACCGTGTCATGGCGGTCGGCGCGTGAGAGCGAGTGACTGCAAGGAGCGAGCGAACGCGCGAGGTCTTCGTGGAGGAACTGAACGAAGGCTCGGAGCGGCACAGTCGCTCCGGGGGCCGCGGTCGGGTCCCGTTCCGACCGCACCGGGTGGGGAGAGGTGAGGCCTGCGGTCACGCCGCGTCCGTGTACTGCGCGGCCTTCTGGACCGTGTCGGTCGGTGCATCGGCGAGTCCACACCCGCCTATCGAACCATTACAGGAGACGAGACGACCGAACCACGTCGGTCCACGCTGATTCGCGCCCCGTGTTACCGCACGACACCGTCATATACGCTCGGCACTTACCTGAGGTAAGCGCCCACGCCGTGTGCGGGCCAAAACCCGGCCACAGCGGCGGCGGGCGCGCGTACCACATGCACGCCGACATCGACTACGAACGGTTGTACCGCGACACCATCCCCTCGGTGGTGTCGGTGTACGTCGGACGCGGTGCCCCCGCACGGGGCGCCGGCTCCGGATTCGTCTACGGCTTCGCGGACGAAGCGACGAGCGAGAGCGGGGAGCAAGACGGCTACGTCGTGACGAACGACCACGTCGTCACCGACGCGACTGACGTCGAGGTCCGGTTCGCCGACGGCCAATGGCGGACCGGGCGCGTCGTCGGACGCGACTCCTACACCGACCTCGCCGTCGTCCGGGTGCCGGACCTGCCGACGACGGCGCGGCCCCTCCCGGTCGCCACGGAGAACCCACAACCGGGCCGGCCCGTCGCCGCGCTCGGCAATCCGCTCGGTCTCGACGGCTCCATCTCCGCGGGCATCGTCAGCGGGTCGAACCGCTCGATGCGGACGTCGAGCGGCTTCGCCATCCCCGACGTCGTCCAGACGGACGCGCCCATCAATCCGGGCAACTCGGGCGGGCCGCTCGTCGCGCTCGTCGTCGGAGCGGAGGACGACGCCCTCGAACCGGCCTACGAAGTCGTCGGCGTCAACCGCGCGCGGCAGGGCGACAACATCGGCTTCGCCGTCTCGCCGGTCATCGTCTCGCGCGTCGTCCCGTCGCTCGTCGAGGAGGGACGGTACCGCCACTCGTACCTCCGGACCCGGACGCTCGACGTGACGCCGACCATCGCGGCGGCGAACGACCTCGACGAGCCCCGGGGCGTCCTCGTCGTCGACGTCGCCACGGGGCCGACGGCGGGCGACAGGCTCCGGCGGTCGACCGAGACCCGGACGCTCCACGGCCAGCGCGTCCCCGTCGGCGGCGACGTCATCGTCGGCATCAACGGCCACGAGATACACACCCACGAGGAGCTGATGCGGTATCTCATCACTGAGACGCGGCCGCACGAGCCGGTCGGCGTCGACATCGTCCGCGGCGGGACACCGCAGACGCTCGAAGTCGTCCTCGGCGAGCGACCCGACCCCGACGGACGGATCCCCGTGAACTGATCCCGCACTTCGGAGAGAACGCGGAGGTTCTGAGACTCAAGACTGATATCCCGACGCGAACGCTCAAGAACTCGGCCCCGGAACGGGCCCTACATGGACCACTCCCGACGACGGGTGCTCGCTCTCACGTCGTCGCTCTCGTTCCCGCTGCTGGCGGGATGTACCGGAATGCTCGGATCGGGCGGCGGCAGCGACGACGACGGTGCCAGCGAGAGCGGCGGCGGCGACAGCGAGGGTGGCGGAGACTCGAACGAGGCGACGGAGACGCCGACCCCGACGGAGACGCCGACGCCCACGCCCGAACCCGAATCCGAGTTCCTCGTTCGGACCCGAAACGTGATGGACGAGATCCGCTGGTTCGGAACCGAGTACCAGCGCGCGAGGCGTCGCTATCTGCTCGCGGTCAAACCGGTCGCCGAAACCGTCGCGAAGCTCAAAGAGGTGAACACCCTCACGATGGGCGACGTGGAGGAACTCCGCTCGAAGACGACCGAACTCGCAGAGTTCGTGACGGAGGACCTCGCGCCGCACTTCGAACTCGACGCGGCCCTTCGACGCGGGAACAACGTCTACGTCCGCAACTTCGAGGCGGCGGTCGAGCAGGACGACACGGCGGCCCAAGAGGACGCGCTGAACCGACTCGACGTGTTCTACACCCGCGTGACGAACGAGTCGTACCTCGACCAGAACCTCTCGGCACACCCCATCGAAGACCCGCTCCACAGCCTCCTCATGTCGGGCGGCGGCGAGCAGGCGATCTTCGGCGTGAGCTACCCACCGGGGGACAACTTCACGACACAGACGTTCTCCGACGAGTACAGCGACCGCGCGAGCGACTCGGTTCGTCCGCACGCACACGAGTTCGCGACCGGGCAGCGCGTCTACGCACACGCACACGTCTACGACGCCGGTCACGACATCTACGACCACGAGAACGAGCGCCCGAACGGGTACATCTACGCGTTCTCCGACGGGGCGGTCGACATCCTCGAAGACACGCAGGCGTGGCGCGAACGCGTCGGCGACTACGAACCGGCGTACACGAACGTGTTCGACGCGACGGTCGCCCGCGAGGGGCGGGTCGACCACGCGTACGTCGTGGCGAACAGGCTCGTCACCGGCACCGACAACGACGAGCAGTTCGCGGGCGTCCCCGTCTTCCTCCAGCGGTTCGAGAACGAGGAGGCGGCCGCGGCGGCGGTGGAGACGCTCCTCTCGACGACGCTCGGTGAGGACGGAACGACGAGCATGGCCAACCGGGAGTGGACGCGCGTGTACTACGACTACGACGGGCCGAACCTCTACGCGAACCTCCACCAGGTCGGCGAGTTCGTCATCGCGACGGGCGTCTCACCGCGGCCACACCGCGACCGGAGCCAGGACCAGCAGTGGCCCGGGCAACTCAAGCTCTCGTGGCTCGGCATCGAGGAACCCGCGACGGCGACGCCGACGCCGCAGGGTGACGGCTGACGCTCTTTTCCTATTCGGTCCACGGCACCGCGACGGCGCCCACGGCGAAGACGACGACTGCGAGGAGCGCGAGCATCCCGAGGGGACCCGCCCAGTCGCCACCGGAGAACGTGAGCGCACGCACCCCGCGTGCGAAGTACGTCAGCGGCGACAGTGCGGTCACCGGCCGGAACCACGCCGGGAGGAGGTCGGTCGTGACGAACGTCTCCGAGAGGAACAAAAGCGGGAGGGCGACGGCGTTGCTCGCGGCGATGACGCCGTCTTGGGAACTCGAGAGCCGCCCGATGATGGAGCCGAGTCCGCAGAACAGCGCCACCCCGAGGGCGACGAACGGGACGAGCGCGAGGCTCGCGGGCGCGAGCGGAACCGACGCCCCGGTCAGGAGAACCACGAGCACGAGGAGCACGAGCGCCGCGAGGCCGATGACGACCACGTTCACGAGGGTGTGTGCGAGGAGCCACTCTCCGCGCGACAGCGGCGTCGTCGCCAGCTTCTGGAAGCGGTTTCCCTCCCGATGCCGTGCGACGGTCGAGCCGACGCGCGACAGCGGCGTGAACAGCACGACGACGGCCAGGTAGCCGGGGACGTAGTAGCCGGGAGGCTCCGCGAACAGGCCGCCGCCGGTGGGCTGGGTCTGCACCAGCACGCCGAAGATGAGGACGATGATGACCGGGAAGAAGAACGTGAAGAACACCGCGGTCCGACGGCGGAGGAAGGAGTACCAGGCGGCGGTGAACTCGGCGGAGACGCGACCGAAGCGGCTCATCGTCCCTCCTCCGGCCCCGCACTCGTCTCCGTGCCCGCACTCGCACCCGTACCAGCACCAGCACCGTCACCGACGGCGACCGACCCGTCGTCGCTCTCGCCCGCGGACGCCGGCGGCGTGACGCCTCGCTCCTGCCCCTCGAACGACTCGCCGGTGAGCGACAGGTAGACGTCTTCGAGCGACGGCTCCGACCACGCCAACGAGCCGTAGTCGACGCCTGCCTCGTCGAGCGTCGTCGCCACGTCGCCGATGTCGCGCGGGTCGACCCCGCTGACGACGAGTCCGTCGGAGACGACCGAGACCGCGTAGTTCCCGTCGAGCGCGTCGGTCGCCTCCCGTGCCGACTCGGTCTCGACGGCGAGCGTGCTCTCCCCGCCGTGTTCGCGTATCAGTTCGTCGGGGGAGCCGACCGCGACGAGTTCGCCGCCGCGGACGAGTCCGACGCGGTCGGCGAGGCGAGCCACCTCCTGCATCGAGTGGCTGGTCAGAAAGACCGTCGTCCCGCCGGCCGTGAGGCGGTCGACGAGCCGCCAGACCGCGCGCCGGCCGGCCGGGTCGATTCCGGTCGTTGGCTCGTCGAGGAAGAGCACGTCCGGGTCGTTCACGAGGGCGGCACCGACGCACGTCCGGCGCTGTTGGCCGCCCGAGAGGTGCTCGTACCAGGTGTCGGCCGTATCGGCGAGTCCGACCTCGTCGAGGACGACGTCGGGGTCGCGCGCCGCGTCGTAGAGGCCGGCGTAGTGCGAGAGCAGTTCCCGGGGCGTGAGCCGTGCCGCGGGGGAAAAAGACTGCGGCAGGAGGCCGAGCCGGTTCGCGTCGACGGCTTCGGGTGGCTTTCCGAGGACGCGGACCGTCCCTTCCACGCTCGTCGTGCCGGTGAGCCCCCGGACGAGCGTGGTCTTGCCCGCCCCGTTCGGGCCGATGAGACCGAACACCTCGCCGGCCCCGACGGAGAGGGAAACCCCACGAAGCGCCTGAACGTCGCCGTAGGACTTTCTGACGTTCTCAGCGACCAGTACCTCGTCCATACCGTACGCTGACAGCGGTTCGGGGGTAAGCGTTGGCTTTTCTGTCGCTCCCCGCGGGCGCGGTGAGCACGGGACCGACGACAGCGACCGGGTGGAACCGGTCGGCTGATGTGCGGGCGGTCGCGTCTCCGAGACGACGCCTCGACTCGACGTGGTTCGACAGAGCGACGCGTTCGGGTCCCGAACCCCCGTCCGACGTCCGTCTCAGATCGGCCTCGGGAACGTCGAACCCGAGTTGATCAGTGTCGGGGCGGCGACCGTCACGCCCGCTGCGACCGCCGTCGCAAGGACTGTCACGACGAGCGGGGGCGACGTCAGGTAGATGGTGATCCAGGCGACCGCGATCGGGACGCCCGCGACGACGGCCTCCTGAAACGTGAGCATAGACGTCGGGCGGAGTCGATGCCACGCGACTCCGGCACCCAGTGAGGCCCCGAGCCACTGACCGGCCTTCCAGACGACTTCGGGAGAGCCCATGCTCGCCAACACGGCCAGGACGCCGAGACCGACGCCGAGGGCGAAGACGCGGGAGGGTCGTCGACTTCCGACGGTCGTCGCGACCGCGAACAGGCACAGACCGGCGACACAGCCGACGAGGATGTCGACGAGAAAGTGTACGCCGAGGACGACTCGCGACCCGGCGACGAGGACCACGCCGAGTCCCGCGACCGCCCATCGGACCCGTCGCTCGCCGAGGTCGAGTTTGTACGCGATGGCGGCGAAGACAGCGGTCGTCCCGAGCGCGTGACCGCTCGGGAACGCGTAGCCGGACCCGGTCGTGATGCTCTGAAAGACTCCTCCCAGGGCGGTCGGGAGCCACATCGGAATCTCGACGGTCCCCGCGCCGGGGGGTCGGGGACCGACGAAGACGTTCTTGAGGAGGTCGATGAAGGAGAACGCCGCGAACGTGACGCCGAGAACGAACGCTCCGTCACGGGAGTCCCGAACGCCCGTCCGTTCGCTCTCGGCCAGGTAGATGAACGCCGCGACGAGCAGCAGGAACCACGGGTCGCCGAACTGCGTGACGATTCCGGCGACGAGGAGGACGATTCCGGCCTGTGGGGACAGGGGCTCGAAGTACTCGGTGCTTCGGTCGGCGAGGGAGATGTCGGGGCCCAGAACCGAAAGGACGGCGAGGAGAAGCACGACTGCGGTAGAGGCCGCGACCGCAGCCCAGTTCCGTCTGTTCATCCCCCGGAGATAGGGGCTGGGCGAAAAACAACCTTGTGGAGTCAGCCTCGCCAGTCAGTCCGAACACGCGTGCATTCAGGGGCGGATACCTGTTCGGCGTGAGGTGGTCGTGCTCCTCTGACTGTCGTCGTCACTCTCTGACTGTCGTCGTCACTCTCTGACCGTCGTCTGCTCGCGGAAGAGCTTCGAACGAGGACGGACGCCCCCGACTCAGGCGTCGCTCGACACCACTCGTCGAACGGTGCGGAGACCGACGAACCGCGGGACCCGTGCCGCGTACCGGTCGTACGCCTCGCCGAACTCCGCCCGCAGGTGCGGTTCTTCGGCACGGGGCAAGAGCAGGACCCACCCGACGTGGACGGCCGCGAGCGCCATCACGAGCGACGAATCGGCGAGCAGGGCGAACCCGGGCACGCCGACGGTCATCCCGAGGTACTGTGGGTTTCGGGTGTAGGCGTACGGACCGTCGGTGTAGAGGTCACCGGTCACGCCCATCGTCTCGTCCGAACGCATCGTCCGTGCGCCCCACGCGAACAGGGCGGTGCCGAGAAGCGTGAGGGTTGCTCCGCCCACGAGCGTCACCGGACGAGCCAGTCCCCACGCGCCCCAGTCGAGGACGGCGGTAGCCACGAGGGCCACGTCGAAGAGCGCGACGAGCGTCCAGTGCCAGTAGTACGCGGGCGTCCTGTCGCCGGGCGGCCACCAGTCGTAGTCGGCCGACAGCGTTCCCAGAACCAGCACGTACACGCCGGCGGCCGACAGCAGGCCGACCCCGAACGCCAGTCGTGTCGGTGTCATGTGAGCGTGTGTTGGGCGTCGAAACGGGAGCCGATACTGCCTCACGTGCGAGGTGGTTATTTAAGCAACCGAGCGGGTTCGGCGGAGAGACACCGCCCGGGAGGGCTCGCCGTCACGTCACTTTTCGGGCCCCGGCACCGACACGCGCTCGCCACGCTCGGCCGCCTCGTAGGCCGCCTCGGTGAGGGCGACGACGCGTCGGCCGTCGGTCGCCGGAATCTCCAGTTCGGCCTCGCCGTCGATGGCGTCGACGACGTTCCCGAGTTTGCGGCGGGTGAGTTCCTCGAAATCGGGGACGGACGGAGTGGTCTCGTAGGTCATCCCCGCCTCGCGCACGGTGATGGTGTCGCCGTCGAACGAAATCGTCCCATCGGTTCCCCAGATGCGCAGCGATTCGCCGGGGTCGGGGACGGAGGTGCCGTCGCCGGAGACGCCGACGCTCGCGGTGATGGAGGCCGGGTTCGGCTGCCGCGTCCGGACGGCCGACTCGCGGCGTTCGAGGGTCATCGTGAGCGCGCTGTTGACGTCGACGTCGTGCCCGCGGCGGTCGACCGTCGCCGTGACCGTGGTGGGTTCCGCCCGAAGCGTCCAGCAGAGGACGTCGAGCAGGTGCGACCCCGAGTCGTACAGTTGGCCCCCGCCGGACAGGTCGGGGGTCGACCGCCACTGGTGTTGCGTCCAGCGAATCCACTCCTGTTCGAGGTGGCCGACGACCATGTGCGGTCGCCCGATGCGTCCGTCGTCGACGAGGCGTCGAATCTCCCGGAAGCGCGGGTCGAAGTGGCGCTGGTAACCGACCGCGAGGACGAGGCCGTGCGCGTCGGCCCGCGCGATGAGGTCGTCCGCGTGAGAGCGCTCCGTCACCATCGGCTTCTCGATGTGGACGTGGACGTCGCGGGAGAGACACTCGCGGGCCTGGTCGTAGTGGAGGGTGTGCGGCGTGACGATGGTGACGAGGTCGACGTCCTCGGACGTGAGCAGGTCGTCGAGCGTCTCGTACGCGGGGCGGTGAAGTTCGCTCTCGAACCGGTCGCGAGCGTCGGGGGAGGGGTCGGCTCCGCCGACGAGGCGAACTCCGTCGAGCGAATCGAGGACACGTGCTTCGAGACGGCCGAGGTCGCCGAGGCCGAGACAGGCGGCGTGGTGCATACCGGGGTGCGAGCGGGAAGCCCGATAAGCGCGTGGGTCGGGGCAGTCTGCCACTCCGGCCGTGACAGCCGCAACCCCGAGGGTTTTGTGGACTCTCGGACAACCGACACGTATGAGCATGGACTACAGACGGCTCGGCTCTACTGGCACGAAGGTGTCGGAGCTCTGCTTCGGGACGTGGCGGTTCGGCCGCGACTCGCCCGACGGCCCGGAGACGACGCGCGACGAGGCACACGAACTCCTCGACCGGTTCGCCGAACACGGCGGGACGTTCATCGACACCGCGAACGTCTACGGCGACCCCAACGGAACGAGCGAAACGTGGATCGGCGACTGGCTCGCCGGCCGCGACCGCGAGCAGTACGTCCTCGCGTCGAAGGTGTACTTCGGCTTCGACGGGTCGAACCCCAACGGCTCGGGGCTGTCGCGGACGCACATCCGACGACAGATCGAGGGGACGCTGGAACGGCTCGGCACCGACTACCTCGACGTCTACTACATCCACCGCTGGGACGACGAGACGCCAATCGACGAGACGCTCGCCACCCTGACGCGCCTCGTCGACGAGGGGAAGGTGAACTACCTCGGCGCGTCGACGATGGCCGGCTGGAAGCTGATGAAAGCCCTCGGGAGGAGCACCCAGCACGACTGGGAGCGCTTCGAGGTCACCCAACCGCTGTTTCACGCGGCCTACCGCGACGACGTCGCGGACTACCTCGACGTCTGCGCCGACCAGGACCTCGCCGTCTGCCCGTACTCGCCGCTCGCCGGCGGGTTCCTGACGGGGAAGTACGAGCGCGCGGACCCCGACGACCCCACGAAGGTGGAGGCGCCCGACGGCTCGCGGGCCACGATTTACGAGTCGTTCTCGGACTACTACCTCTCCGAGCGCGGCTGGCACGTCCTCGACGCGATTCGAGAGGTCGCTGACGACCTCGATGCGACCCCTGCCCAGGTCGCACTCCGGTGGCTCATGGAACAGGAGGCGTTCACCTGCGTCCCGATTGTGGGCGCGCGGACCGTCGACCAACTGGACGAGAACGTCGGCGCGTGCGACATCTCGCTTTCGACGACTCAGTTCGAGCGAATCGAAAACGCCCGGTACGAGGACCCCGAATCGAAGCGGCGCTGGGGACACTGAGTCGGTACGCTCGAAACGTCTGCGCGGCCGTCGTGCGGGGGCGCGACGGTCGCGGCTCCGGCCGCGACTGCACGCGAGGTCTTCACGAGAGAAACGAGTGAAGGCTCGAAGCGACGCAGTCGCTTCGGTGGGTGAGTATCTCTCCCGTTATCGACACCGGACCACAGAACCCGGCCGCAAACGTCACCTGGTCACCGAACCCTCTTATCCGAAGCCGCGGCCACCCTGCCCCGAACGGTGACCTGACTACGGACGTGCGGCGGGCAGCGGTTGTCCGGGGCGACGCCGCACGAAGGGAACTGTCCCGGCTGTTAGCCAACGACGCTCACGCCAACTCGGCGTCGCGGACGAGGTCCGCGACCACGTGGACGTAGAGGAGCACGGCGACGAGGAAAGCCACTCGTCCGTCGACCCAGAAAGAGAGTGCGACGAGCACGCCCCGACGACCAGATGCGAGAGGAGACGGTACTGTCGGAGGCGCGGTTCGTCGACGTCGGCGAACACCCGTTCCTGGTCGACAAGTCCCACCCGTGGGTTCGTGACCGCCCGGCGGAGGTTCGACCAGTCCCCGCGCATGACGCGCGCGATGAGGAAGTGGTCGAGGTCGACGAACACGGAGAGGAACACGCCCGCGACCCAGAGGGCGGCCTGCGCCGGAAGCGACTCGCCACCGAAGAGCAGGGCGACGGCGACAACGCCGACGAGCGCGCCGATGGTCGCGTGTTCGGCCGACTTCATCTCATCTCATCTTCTCTCGTCGTCTCCTCGTTCTCGTCTCGTGTTCGGCCTGGTCGAGGGAGCATCTCGTCTGCGTCGTCGGCTCAGACGTACTCGCGGAGACGTCGAGTTATCTCGTCGACGTCGTAGGGGTCGTCGGCCTTGTCCCACACGACGTCGCCGTCGACGCGAACCTGGAGGACGCCGTGGTCGCCGGTGACGAGCGCGACCCTGTCGAGTCGCTCACCGAACTGCTGGAGGAGCGCGCGCTGGATGTCCTGTGCGCGGTCGAGGAAGCCACAGGGGACGCAGTACTCGATTTCGACGGCGGTCATGTACGGGAGTTCGGTGGCGAGAACAAAAGCGGTCCGGGACCGGCCCGGGCCCGACTCAGAGGAGTCTGCGCAGCACCGGATACGTCGCGCCGAGGACTAGCCCGTAGACCCCGTGACCCACGAAGGCCATCAGCGAGAGGTTCGGCAGGGGCGGGGCGTTCGGGAATCCGACGGCCGAGAGCCACAGCGGCATGGCGATACCCGCAGTCGGGATGGTGAGGATCAGGCCGTAGACGAGGCCGAGAACCGCACTCGAACCGACGCCTTCGGCGTACGACCGGGTCGGCGAACGGGTCGCGAGCAGGGCGAACCCGAGGCCCAGGACGGCCCCGTGGAAGAGGTGAATCGCCCAGCCGACCGCGAGGTTCGGGCCCGAGATACCGTAGAGCGCGGGAATCGCGACTGCGATGACGCCCGTCGCGCCCATCAGCATCTGTACCGCGCCGAACACCACGGTGCCCGCGATACCGGCGATGCCAGCGCTCAGCCAGGCGTTCGATACCGATTCGGTCGTCTCCGAAGTGACTACGGAACCCATACCGAGTCGTGTCGCTCGTGTAGGATTTAACGGTGCTCCGGTGCAGCGCCGTCGACGCACTTCCGCCGGGAGGGGCGTCTCTGTCGGCGGGGAGGACACTGGTCACCGTGCCAGGGGACGCCACGTCAACAGCGCGACTGTCGCGAGGAACGCCGCCGTCGAGATGTCGTAAGGCCAGGTGGTCGCCGCGGCGACGACGACAGAACCCGACCCGAACAGGGTAGTGACGAGCGAGCCGACGACGGGCCAGGTACACGAGACGCACGAGAGCAGACCGAGCGACCCCGAGAGCGCGGTCCCGGCGGCGTCGATGACGGTTGCGTAGACGAGATACGCGAGCGAGAGGTAGCCGATCACCTTGTACGGCATGAGGATGACCATGAGCCACGACCCCTGGTAGACGAGCGCCGGCCCCCATCCCGGGGGGAGCAGTCGGAGGTCGAACGACGACGACGCCGAGCCGTGACTGTGGAGGTGTCCGTCGGTGAGGAGCGAGGCGAGCGGGCTGGTGTGGCTCGGTCCGACGACGCCACCGGCGACGGCGAGCACGAGGAAGTAGCCGCCGGCGACGAGCATCGCGACGCGCTTCGTTGATCTGCTCGCGTCGGCGGGCCGCGTCTTCGCGACGGCGTACAGCCCCGCGTTGATCCAGAGAAACGCGTAGACGATGAACCGCCACGAATCGACGGTGACCGGCTGAGCGGCGAGGTAGAGGAGGACCGCGAGAACCTCGGCGTTGACGACGACGGCACCGACGAGCAGGTCGGTCTTCGTGGGACGCCAGTCGAGGCGGGTGACGGTTGACATGTGGATGCGGTTCGAGCGGAGCCTCAGAGGACGAGCGTGTCGACGACGATGGCCAGCAGCAGCGCCCCGAGGTAGGCGTTCGAGGCGTGGAACGCGCGGAACGCCGCCCCCTCGCTCTGTTCGTAGTGGAGGCGGACGACCGCCCAGAGGAACACCCCGCCGAAGAGGACGCTCGTGAGGACGTAGACGGAGCCGAGGGCGGTCATCGTCCCCAGCGCCCCGGCGGCGACGAGCGTCGCGCCGAGGTACCAGAGGATGTGTTTTCGCGTCACCGTCTCCCCGCGAACGACCGGCATCATCGGGAAGCCGCCGCGCTCGTAGTCGTCCTTGTACGCGAGGGCGAGGTTGTAGAAGTGTGCGGGCGTCCAGAGGAAGATGACCGTCGCGAGGAGGAGCCCACCCCAGCCGACCGACCCCGTGACGGCGACCCAGCCGATGAGCGCGGGGAGCGCACCCGCCGCGCCGCCGATGACGGTGTTCTGGACGGTGTTCGGCTTCAGCAAGAGGGTGTAGACGACCGAGTAGAAGGCGATGGCCCCGAGGCCCAAGACCGCAGCCAGGAGATTGACGGAGGCGAACAGCGCGACCGAGGCGACTCCGAGGGCGGCCGCGAACGCGAGCGCGTTCCGAACGGGAACGACGTCGGTCGCCAGCGGTCTGTCGGAGGTGCGTTGCATCTTCCGGTCGATGTCACGTTCGAAGACGTGGTTCAGCGTGCCCGCCGAGCCGATAGAGAGGACGCCGCCCCCGAGCGTCGCGAGCATCACCTCCGGGGTGAGCCCCGGGTGGACCGAGCCGGCGAGCGCCATCGCGGCGCTAGCGACGAGACAGAGCAACCACATCAACCGAGGCTTCGTCAGCCGGAAGTACGCGGATGCGACCGTCTTCACCCGCGCGAGCGGCGCGTCCGGAACCGACGGTCGGTCGCGTCCGCCGTCGACCGGTTCCTCGGGACGGTTCGGTTCGACGTCGCCGGTTCCGGTCGTCGGCGCGTCGTTCGATCCGGTCCGCGTTTCGAGCGTCCACGCCAGTGCGACGACGAGGCCGGCGAAGATGCCCATCCCGACGACGAGGTGGGCCGCCCGGAGGAGTTCACCGGCGGTGGTCGCGACGAGCGCGCCCAGTCCGGCCTGCAGCGGGTAGAGGAGGGCCGAGACGGTCGTCGCCGCGCGAACCCGTCGCGACTCGCCGCCCCACCAAGCCGCGACGAGCACTGCGGCGACGAGGAGGCCGACGAACACCGCCGCGATCCGGTGACCGAGCGCGACGTAGCCGTCCGTCGTCGAGGGGAGAGCGAGGCCGTCGCCGCACGCCGGCCACGCCGCACACGCCGACGCCGCGTCCGTCAGCGCGGTCGTCGCACCGACGAGCAACAGGAGGTAGACCGCCATGGCCGCGGCCGCGAGGAGGCCGGGGAACCGTCCTCGGCTTCCTTCCCACGCCCGCGACTCGCGTACGTCGCGCGACATATCTATCGTGGCTTGGGAGCCGTCCTACTTAGACACCCCGCTTCGGTCGCCGCTCGCACGTGTTCGGAACCGCACATCGTGGCCCACCGACGGGCCCCGAACCCCCGGACGACGCGCCGGTGACGGCCGAGTCAGTAGGTATTTACGTAACAGTTCCCAAGCCCCGCTTAGCAATGAGACGGACGCGACTCGGGCTCGTCACACTCCTCTCTGCGGTCGTCCTCGCACTGGCCGCTGACCCCGTCGCCGCACAGGCGTCCGCGACGTCGGGCCTGATAAACGAGCTCAACGGAAAGCTGCTGTACGTTGCCATTCCCATCACCGTCATCACCGAGGCCATCCTCATCTACACGGTGATCCGGTTCCGGCGCAGCGACGACGCGAAGCCGACGAAGGAGAACCGCCGCCTCGAGATCACGTGGACGGTCGCGACCGCCGCCGTCCTCCTGTTCGTCGGCGTCGCCTCCTACGGCGTGCTCGCGAACCCGAACGTCACCTACATGCCGTCGATGGACCAGGGTCCCGGTCAGGACGACGTCGTCGTCGAGGCCGAGGCGTACCAGTGGGGCTGGAACATGCGCTACCCCGAGGAAGGTAACATCAGCGCTCCCAGCGCCGAGGGAGGCCCCCAGATCGTCATCCCGAAGGACACCGACGTCTACTTCGAGATAACCTCGACCGACGTGATACACGGCTTCGCCGTCCCCGAACTCGGGTTGAAGCAGGACGCGATGCCCGGCGCGACGAACACCATCAAGACCGTCGCCTACGAGGAAGGAACCTACCAGGGCTACTGCACGGAGTACTGCGGCGTCGCTCACTCGCAGATGTACTTCACCGTCAAGGTCGTCTCTCAGGAGGAGTACCAGCAGTTCCTCGAAGAACAGCAGTCCACCCCGACCCCGACCGCCACGCCGAGCGGCAACTCGACGGCGACGGCAACGGCCACGCCGAGCGGCACGTCGACCACCACCGGCACGTCGACTGCCACCCCGAGCGGCACGTCGACCGCCACCCCGACGTCCGCGCCGACCGCGACCGGGACGGCCACGGCGACGCCGAGTAACTGAGGACCGACGCGGCAGCCTCGCCCACCACCACTGTTTTGCGCTGTCGACCGACAGACACGCTCCGGACCCGCTGAACGCTCCGCTCTCGTCTCGGTTCTCGGTTCGCTGACTGGCTCGAACGAGTCGTGAGCGGGCCGGGTTCAGTCGCCGCGCTCTGAGAGGATCCGGTCGATGATGCGGCCCGTCGAGAGGAGTTCATCCTCGTAGACGGGTTCGCGCGCGGAGGCGCGGGCCACCTCGCAATCGAGGCCGCGCGCGGCGAGCGCGTCACCGAGCGCCTCCTCGTCGTGGTGCTGGTCGTGACCGAGGACGATGACCGCGGGGTCGATTTCGCGGATCGGAACGAAGATGTCGTCCGGGTGGCCGAGGCGGGCGTGGTCGACGACGGCCAGGGCGGCGACCATGTCGCGGCGCTGGCGGTCGTCGAGGACGGGCGGGGCCTTGTGGGTGACGTTCCCGCGGCGGGCGACGATGACGTGGAGTTCGTCGCCCATCGCCCGGGCCTCTTCGAGGTAGTGGAGGTGTCCGGGATGGAGCAGGTCGAACGTCCCCTGTGCGACCACTCGTCGCTCGGTCACAGGAGGTCCTCCTCGGTGAAGTCGAAGAAGTCGCCCGGGTCCGGGAGGTCGACCTTCAGGACCGGCAGGCGCGTCGGCTTCCCCTGGGAGTCGAACGCGCGCCAGTCGTCCGGTTGGTACGGCGCGCCGAGGATGAGGTGGACGGCCCCCGATCCGAACGTCGCGAGGTCGGCGTCGCTGGGTCGAAGGACGCCGTTGGGATGAGAGTGGACCGAACCGACGGCGGAGAAGTCGTTCGGCACGAGTTCGGATCGGACCGTCGCGCTCACCTCGTTCGATGTCGTTCCGGGGATGACGAGCACGTCGGTGATGACCGTCCCGTCGCGGTCGAGGTCGAGCGCGCGCGCGGCCTCGCCGCGGAGAAAACCCATGTACTCGTTGGGGTGGGTCTCACGGGAGGCTTCGAGCGCGAACCGGAGCGCGTCGGCCGCGATTCCGACGACCTCGCTCGACCGGAACAGAGGCATACGCCACCCTCGGGTGCGTCCGCATCTAAGCGTTCCGGTACCCCGGAGTTGGCAGTCGATTTCGCGGAGAGAGGGGGCCAAAACGGGGCCGAACACATCATGAAACGCTTATCACTGGCCGACCGCCACTTTGACGTATGACTACTGAGGACGCCGGGGATTCCGGCGCGGACGCGGGTCCGAGTTCGGACTCGCGGCCGACGGTCTACGATCTCGCTCCGAACTGTACGCTCGACGAGGTAGAAGAGGGCAACTACTACCACGCGGTCGTCAACGGCGTCGTCGACTACGGCGTGTTCGTCGACGTCTCCGACGTCGTCTCCGGGCTCATCCACGAGTCGAACCTCGACACCTCGTACAGCGTCGGCGACCGCCTCGTCGTCCGTCTCGACGAGATTCGCGACAACGGCGACGTCTCCTTCGCCACCGCCGGGGTCGACAGCTACCGCACGGAGACCGTCGACCACGTCCCGACCATCACCGGCATCGCCGACATCGAGACCGGGGCCGAGGTGACCATCGAGGGCACCGTCTCACAGATCAAACAGACCGGCGGCCCCACCGTGTTCCGAATCGTCGACCACTCGGGCATCGTCGCCTGCGCCGCGTTCGCCGAGGCCGGCGTCCGCGCCTACCCCGATGTCGAACTCGACGACGTCGTGCGCGTCGTAGGCACCGTCGAGGAGCACGACGGCGCCGCGCAGGTCGAAGTCGACGACGTCACCCGTCTCGACGGCGAGGCCGCGTCGGAGGCCCGCGACCGCATCGAGTCGGCGCTGACCGAGCGCGCCGCTCCACACGCGGTCGACACGTTCGTCGAGTGGCCCGCGTTCGAGGCCATCCACGAGGACTTAAAAGAGGTCGCCCGCCTGCTCCGACGGACCGTACTCGAAGGCCGGCCGATCCGCGTCCGCCACCACGCCGACGGCGACGGGATGTGCGCGGCGCTCCCGGTCCAGTTGGCGCTCGAGCGGTTCATCGAGCGGACCCACGACGACGACGACGCCTCGCGGCACCTCTGCAAGCGCCTCCCCTCGAAGGCCCCCTTCTACGAGATGGAGGACGTCACGCGCGACCTCAACTTCGCGCTCGAAGGGCGCTCCCGGCACGGCCAGAAGCTCCCCCTCCTCCTGATGCTCGACAACGGCTCCACCGAGGAGGACGTCCCCGCCTACCGGAACCTCGCACACTACGACGTCCCCATCGCCGTCGTCGACCACCACCACCCCGACCCCGAGGCCGTCGACCCGCTGCTCGACGCGCACGTCAACCCCTACCTCCACGGCGAGGACTACCGCATTACGACGGGGATGATGTGCGTCGAACTCGCGCGGATGATCGACCCCTCTGTGACCGAGGAACTCCGCCACGTTCCCGCCGTCGCGGGGCTGTCGGACCGCTCGAAGGCCGAAGTGATGAACGACTACATCGACCTCGCCGAGCAGGAGGGCTACCCGCGGGAGAAACTCGAAGCCATCGGCGAGGCGCTCGACTACGCCGCCCACTGGCTCCGCTACTCGGACGGACAGTCGCTCGTCAACGACGTGCTCGACGTCGGCTGTGACGACGACGAACGCCACGAGGAACTGGTGTCGTTCCTCTCCGAGCGCGCCGAGCGCGACGTGGAACGCCAACTCGACGCCGCCGAACCGCACGTCGAACACGAACGGCTCGACAACGACGCTCACCTGTACCGCATCGACCTCGACCGCTTCGCCCACCGCTTTACCTACCCCGCGCCCGGGAAGACGACGGGACAGCTCCACGACCGGAAGGTTCAGGAGACGGGCGACCCGGTCATCACCATCGGCTACGGCCCGGACTTCGCCGTGTTGCGGTCCGATGGCGTTCGACTCGACATCCCGCAGATGGTCGCCGAACTCAACGAGGAAGTCGTCGGCGGTGGCGTGTCCGGCGGCGGGCACCTCGTCGTCGGCTCCATCAAGTTCGTCAAGGGGATGCGCCGGGAGGTCATCGAGTCGCTCGTAGAGAAGATGGCCGACGCCGCCATCGACGACGACCTCTCCTCGACGGCCGTGCTGGACGACTGATTCCTGAGCTCCGGCCCTCGGCCTCGACTCCGATTCGGTACGGTTCACCTGTCGACCAGCGTTCCGTCCGACACGATAGTCGGAGAGAGGGGACGTCCGAGATACGCTTATGTGTGTTCCGTGCTAACGTACATCGTTATGTCGACGGGAGAACTCGTCTACGAGGGGCCGGGCGGGGAACCAACGACGCTGGAACTCGGAGACGACCACGTCTGGTACGACGCCGAGATCGATCACTGGGTGGTCGCGAGGAAGTGGTCCGACCGGGGGGCAATACGCCCGTCACGTACGTTCCCGTGGGCCGCGTCCTCTCTGTCACGGTCACGTACAACGTCATGGAGGGAGAGCGCGTCCCTAACCCGCCGGAGGACGTGACGTCCGACGAGTGACTGGCTCCGGGATACGCTCGCGCTCGCACCGAGTGCGTCACCCGTACGTATCGAACCGCAGTCTTCGCCACGCCAACACGACCCCCGCCACCCCCGCGACGACAGCAACCCACACCAACCCACCGGCCCCCGACCGCCCTTCCAGTCCGCCGCGAACACCTCACGATAGTAGTTCGACACGGCCTCGCCCTCCAGCGCGACGACCACCTCGCGGTTCTCTCGACTCGAATGTGAGTTCCAGTTCAGACTCCCCACCAGCACGGTGTCGTCGGCGACGACACCTTTCGCGTGTATCTTCTCGAATCGCTCTCCGGGCGCGGCGAGTTTCGCGGTGAGCGGCAGGTCCTCCCGCTCGGCCCGGCGGTTCAGCCACTCGACCGTCGCCTCGTTCTCCTCGCGGACGTACCACGCTCCGGAGAGGAGAATGCGGACCTCGACGCCTCGACGGGCGGCGTCGAACGCGGCACGAGTGAAGGAGTGGTCGCGTTCGACGGAGACCTGCACGACATCGAGGCGCTCCTCCGAGTCGTCGATGACCCTCACGACTTCGCGCTCGGCGTTGCCGGGGGCGGTCAGCAGTCGGAGCGAATCGACGCGAACGCGGGCGGATTCGTGACGGGTTTCGAAGGTCTGTTCGGAGAGCGGGTCGCTCTCGGTGAACGCCCGCCCCCGGCGGAAGCGGGTCCACGAGGTGACGTCTCTCCCCGCGATATCCGAGGCGAAGAGCGCGGCGAGGTCGGACGCGAGCGCGGGCGAGTCGATGCGGACGCCCCACCCTCGACTCGACCGCCCACCGACGCCCGCGGGCTTCCAGTTCTCCGTGAGGACCAGCGCCGTGTGGTCGACGACGGCGTACTTTGGATGATGGAAGGAGAAACGAGCGGCCTCGCCGCCGATGACCCGGACCTCGACCCCGGCGTGAGCGAGTCGGTCGAGCATCCGCGCCTCACGGGTCGTGAGGCCGCCGACGGGTGCGTCGTCGACGAGGACGCGAACGTGGACCCCCCGGTCGGAGGCGTTCACGAGCGCGCGCGTGACCCGCGGGGAGGTGAACGTGTAGCCCGCGAGGAGAACTCGGTCGTCCGCGGCACGAAGCGTGTCGAGCGCGACGTCGGGGGAGTCGGGGAGAACGAACGCCGTCGCCTGCGCCCCCTCGTAGCGCGAGACGGGTCGTGGCTCGTAGCCGAGCGGACGCCACTCGCGCTCCGTCCGTTCTCCGTCCGCGTCGAGGAGGAGTCGCTCGCCGGCGGGGGCAGACTCGTAGACGACGGTGTCGACGACGGTCCCCTCGCGTTCAAGCACGAGTCGCTCGCCGCCGTTAGCGAGTTCGAGCCCCGGCACCCCGACGACCGGGTGGTCCGTGAGCGCCCGTGCGGCGGTCGGGTCGGCGGAGAGCGCGACGGTCCCCCCGGGCAGGGAGACGTCGACCGCCCGCTCGCCGTCGGAGAGGGTGAGGCTCTGTGGGGTCGAAGAGGAGACGGCGACGAACTCACCGACGTCGCCGTCGGCGAGGGGGTTCGGGTACACCGAGACGATCCGTGGACCGGTCGCCGTTCCCGTCGCTGACACGGCCGGAGACGTTCCAGCGACGACCGAGAGGACGACGAGCGCGACGAGCGCGACGTGGACGGCACACGAACGGGGTGAGCGGTGAGAGCGAGACACGCCACGCGGTGGCCGCCTCTTCGGATAAGAACGCTCGGACGGGGAGGGACAGAAAAGAGAGGAGAGACGTTACGCCGTGGGGGCTTCGGCGTCCGATCCCGACGTGGAGAGGGTTTCGGCGGCGCGTTCTGCCTCGTGTTGGACGACGAACGCGGAGTCGTCGGTGGCGTCGGCGGCGGCCTCCAGCGCGCGTTCGGTGCCGATCTGTCGGAGCGCCCACGCGGCGGCGGCGCGGACCTTGTCGTTCTCGTCGTCGGTCAGCGCGTCGGTCAGGGGGTCCACCGCGCGGGTGTCGCCGATGAGGCCGAGCGCCCGGGCCGCGTGCGGGCGGACGTTGTCGTTGTCCATGACGAGTTTGTCGGCGAGCGCCTGGGTGGCCTCCTCGGAGCCGATTTCGGCGAGAGCCTTGAACGTCACCTTCTGCAGGGCGGGGTCCGAGTCGGCGTCGACGTACTCGACGAGGGTCTCGACGGCCTCTTCGGCGTCGGCACCCATCTTCCCGAGCGCCTTGATGGCGGGCTTGCCGCGCTTCTGGGCGCGGGCGTGCATCTCCTCGAACGCGCCGGGGTCGCCCATGCGAGTGATGGCTTCGAGGCAGTTTTCCTCCATGAAGCCCGAGTCGCCGAGTTTGTCGAGCGCGAGAAGCACCATCTCGACGTTGCCGCGCTTCTCCCACTCCTTCACCGCGGACCACTCGGGCGGGAAGTCCTTGTAGTGGCCGAGGCAGTCGTAGAAGCCGAGCGCCTCTAACTGCTCGTTCACGAGAAGGTCGTCCCACTCTTCGGCCTCTTCGAGCCCCGTCGAGAGCGCGTCGGTCGCCTCCAGGAGGGCGGCGATCTCTTCGGCGTCCTCGTCGGCGTCGAAGTCGGCCTCGGTGACGGCGTCGGCGACCGAATCGAGCGCGGCCACGAGGTCCTCGGAGTCATCGCTCTCGGGCGTGAAGTCGCCGTCGAGCGTCTCCGAGACGGTGTCGGTGAAGCTCCTGACCGCCTCGGCGACTTCGTCCTCGCCCTGGTCGGTCCAGCGGGTTTCTTCGATCTTCGTCTTCGCCGCCTCGATCTCGGACACCACGTCCTCGCCGTAGGGCCCGCGGGCCTCCTCCAGTTCGCCGCGGAGTTCTTCGATCCTCGATTCGAGGTCGGCACGCGGATCCTCGGCGTCCTCGTCGTCCTCGTCGGGTTCCGGCAGGTCCGCGTCTTCGAGGTCGCTCTCGATGTCGTCGAGGGTGGCTTCGACCTCGTCGAGGTCCGACTCCGTCTCGGCGGCGTCCAGTTCCTCCTCGACGGCGGTGAGGCGTTCGTCGAGGCTCTCTGCGGTGTGTTCCTCGTCGGTCTCTTCGGTTTCGTCCGCGGCGGATTCCTCGTTGGCCTCGTCGGTCTCGGCCGCGGTGGACTCTTCGTCGGTCTCGTCGGCCTCGTCCGCGGTGGATTCCTCGTCGACCTCTTCGGCCTCGTCCGCGGTGGATTCCTCGTCGGTCTCGTCGGATTCGGGTGATTCGTCGGGCCCCTCGTCTACCCCGGATGACTCGTCGGCCTCGGGTGACTCGTCCGCGCTGGGTGTCTCGTCGGCGTCGTCCCCGTCACTCATACGTCGGAACTCCGGCCGTCTGTGAAAAGAGCGTTTCCATATCGGTCCAAGTGAAACGGAGTCCAGACACCCGTCGACGATACCCGGTGGTGAAACCGCAGTGGAGAGGAGTGAGTGAGGCGGACCGACACGGAGCGGATGCGGGTTCGGCGAACCCACACGTCACGTCGCCGCGTTGTCCACCTCACTCTGCTGTTACAGACGCCCAAGATAAACCCCCGTAGCGGAGTCTCACGGTTGAGAAAGTGTCGGAGTTGAAAAATATCCGAGCGTTGCTCCGCCTACAGATGGGGACGTTATTGCTGGCTCTCCTCGACGGTCTTCCGGAGGGCCGCCTCGACCGTTTCGACTGAGCGGTCAGAAAACACTTACAGGCCCATCGGCATGGGTCGGACATGGCACAGTACGATCCCACCGACGAACTCTGTCCACGCTGCGAGGAGACCCTCCTCGTGAGCACGCCCGGCGAGGAGGAGCCGTGGTGTCCGTACTGCGACGACTGGCGGCGGAAGTCCGGCGGAACTGCGTAAGCGCGACACCGCCGGGTCACTCGGTTTTGAAGTCAGAGACCCCGAGATAGAAGGAACTCTCAGCGACGCGTCCGTAGCGGTCTCGTTCGACGTCGCACCTCCACGGGAAGACACCGAATCGAGCACAGCACCGAATAGGGAGTCTCCGTTCGTCGCTGGCGTCGGTACCGAAGAACGGGGACGAAGCGGGTGGCGACCGCGGTCCTACCCTGTGGGGGAACCATGACAGAACCCACGTCGTTCGCGGCCGCCTGCTGGTCTCGTACGACCAGCGGACCTATTACGTGTTCGACACGTATGTGTGTGTCTCTGCTCGGGTCGTCACCGCCAGAGGGTGTGTCGGAGCTGAGGATAACTTTTCGCGTCGCCAAAAATATTTTTTACAAAACCCAAGCATAAAGTGACCTGCCTCCTAACGTAAGGACGCAATGAGCACTCAGCGAACTGTCAAGCAGGATGCAGATACCGTCGAAGGGAGCGAAGCGCTCCGCATCGACGCCGACCGCGCGGAACAACTCGTCGATGCACTCAACACCGACCTCGCGGCGACGTACGTCCTCTACCACCAGCTGAAGAAGCACCACTGGGTCGTCGAAGGCGCGGAGTTCCGCGACCTCCACCTCTTCTTAGGCGAGGCCGCCGAGGAGGCCGAGGAGTTCGCCGACGAACTCGCAGAGCGGGCACAGGCGCTCGGCGGCGTCCCGCTCTCCGGCGGGGCGACCTACGAGGAACACGCTCCCGTCTCCCACGAGGGCCAGGACGTCTACGACATCCGAACGTCCCTGGAGAACGACATGGAGATGTACGGTGACATCATCGAGACGCTCCGCGAGCACGTCGAACTCGCGGAGAACCTCGGCGACCCGGCGACGGCTCACCTGCTCCGCGAGAACCTCATCGAAGTCGAAGACGCCGCCCACCACATCGAACACTACCTCGAAGACGACACGCTCGTGCTCGAGGAAGCGACCCACTGAGGCGGACTGCCGTCGCTGTGTACCGGTCGACCCGGTCGTGGCTGACAGCGACCCGTACGAGGTAAAGGCCGCAGGGAGCACACGCCGCTCGATTCTATCGTATTTCGTCGAGTCCGACAGTGGCGTCGCTCGCCAGCCACCCGTCGGTGTTACCGTCTTCGGTGAGAACGAGCCGATTCGGCGACGCGTGCAACGCCGACACCGTCGGTGCGGGCGCATCAAGGTCGGTCGCTTCGGAGGTGTCGGACGCCGGGGCGACGTCAGGTTCGCTCATACCTTCGCGTGAGTGCCTGCCACGGATAAGGTTTTGGCTCGCCTAAAACGAGGAGAACACAACGTATAACGTTCCCAGGACTAACTCCCTGTAATGAGTTCGTCGCTGTTCTCGCCGTACACGCTGCGCGAGACGACGCTGCCGAACCGAGTCGGAGTCTCCCCGATGTGTCAGTACTCCGCGGTCGAGGGGGTCGCGACCGACTGGCATCTCGTCCACCTCGGGAGCCGAGCGGTGGGCGGTGCCGGCCTCGTGATGACGGAGGCGACCGCCGTCTCGCCCGAGGGACGCATCTCGCCGGAGGACCTCGGCATCTGGACCGACGAGCAGGCGGACGCGCTCGAACGCGTCGCCTCGTTCGTCCGCGACCAGGGTGCGGTTCCCGGCATCCAGCTCGCACACGCGGGCCGGAAGGCGAGCACGCGCCGTCCCTGGGAGGGACGGGGGCCGATTTCGCCGGCCGACGGCGGCTGGGAGGTACTCGCGCCCAGCGACGTCCCGTGGCCGTACGAGGACGCCGACTCGCCGCCGGTCCACGCCCTCACCGAGGCGGAGATAGAACGCGTCGTCGAGGAGTTCGTCGCGGCGGCCGAGCGCGCACGCGAGGCCGGCTTCCTCGTCGCCGAGGTTCACGCGGCTCACGGCTACCTCCTCCACCAGTTCCTCTCGCCGGTCACCAACCGCCGAACGGACGGGTACGGCGGCGACTTCGCGGGGCGGACCAGGCTCGTTCGGGAAGTCGTCGAGGCGGTCCGGGGGGTGTGGCCCGACGGGCAGCCGCTTTTCCTCCGCGTCTCCGCGACCGACTGGCTCCCGCAGCGGGAGTCGTGGACCGTCGACGACACCGTCCGGCTCGCCGGCGACCTCGCCGACCTCGCAGACCTCGTCGACGTCAGCAGCGGCGGCGTCCACCCCGACCAGCAGCTCCCGGACACCGGACCGGGCTATCAGGTGCCGTACGCCGAGCGGGTTCGCACGGAGGCCGACGTCCCCGTCGCAGCCGTCGGCGCTATCACGACCCCCGAACACGCGGACGCGCTGGTTCGCAACGGGCGGGCCGACGTCGTGCTCCTCGGGCGCGAACACCTCCGTGACCCGTACTTCACACACCGCGCGGCGCACGAACTCGGCGCCGAGGAGCAGTGGCCGCCGCAGTACCGGCGCGCGTCGCGGCGGTAGCTCCGTCGTTGTTCGGTGGACGCATCGTGTCCTGCCGAGCGAAGGGCCTCGTCTGTCGAGCCGCGGTTTTCACGCGCACCAGCGACACCGACCCGTCTCCAGGCACCGAGACACACGTTCGCTCTCTCCGCCACGACACGAGCGCGGACGTTTTTGCCCGCGCCGCCCCAACGGAGGGTATGAGCCGCGACCCCGACCGCAACCGTGAGGACCTCGCTGCCCTCCTTTCGGACCTCCGAACGACGCTCGACGAACTCGAACGGACGCTCGACACCGACGACGCGACTCGTCGGCCGACCCGCCGCGACCCGCCCCGCGGGCGCGACGTCGTCCGGTTCACCGAGGAGTACACCATCCCGACCGTCATCTCGATCCTCGAAACGACGGTCCAGTCGCTCGAACTGCTCCGCGGCGTCCTCCGACTGGCAGACCCGGAGCGGGGTCTGCAGGGGGCGCGGGGGGACCTCGACGGCGTCGACCGACGAATGGTCGAGGGGACCGAGCGCGCGCTCGACGACCTCCGTCGCGCGCTCACGGGGACCGAGGAGCCGACCGACCCGGTTGCCCGGGACGTGTTCCGGGAGGCCCGCGACCTCTCCGCCGAAATCGAGTCCCGCCTCGCCGAGGCTCGGGGTGCGGAGCGGGACTCACGGTCGCGGGCGGAGCGCTCGGCGGGTCGGAGCGGGGGCGTCGTCATCCCGGTCGACGACGAGGAAGGTGACGCGAGCGACGAATCAGCCGCGAGTGAGGAGGGCGGTGAGGAACCGACCGACGAACCGGACTCGTCGGTGGCGATAGACGTGGATGCGGAACTGGAGTCGATCAGAGAAGAGGTGCGCGACGAGTCGGCAGTGACCGACGGAGACGACGACCGGCACGAGGACGAAAGCGACCGAGGCGAGGACGAAAGCGACCGGGACGAGAACGAACGCTGAACGGGACCGCTGTCAGTCGGTCCGGCAGCGATCGCACGCGGTCGTGCGGCCGAAGCGGGACACAGCGACGGTAGCCCCGGCGGACCTAGGAGGCGAGGTGGTACGTCTCGCCCTCGCCCTCGACGAGGCCCTTCTTCGAGAGGCTCTTCAGCAGCGGGTACAGCGAAATCTTCTGCATGTCCAGCGACGCCTGGAGTTCGTCGATGGTGCACGAACCGGACGCGCGGAGGTACAGGTAGACCAGTTTCGACGAGGTGGAGTCGAGTTCGGTCGGGATTTCGGGCTTCGTCTCGTTCGCAGCGCGGGTGAGGAGTTGCTGGCTCATTGTCTACTCAACGAATTGAACCGATTCCACTTAAGCTTACCTTGTATGGATGAATATACACTGTATATGATTAATATTGGGTATTATGTCCTTGGTCAAGCTTCACACAGGACGATCAGGTGCCACACCGTGCCGGTCCCGAGCGGGACTAGAGGTCCATCGCCCCGTTGACGTCGATGACCTCCCCGGTGATGTAGGAAGCCTCCTCACTGGCGAGGAACTTGACGACGTGGGAGATGTCCTCGACCTCGGCGAACCGGCCCATCGGAATCTCTTCGAGGATGCGCTCTTGGATGTCCTCGCGGACCTCGTCGAGCATGTCCGTCCGGGTGAAGCCCGGCGCGACGGAGTTGACCGTCGCCCCCGAGGGAGCGAGTTCGAGCGCGAGCGTACGAGTGAAGCCGAAGATACCCGACTTCGCCGTGGCGTAGTTGGCCTGCCCGAAGTTCCCCTGCTTGCCGACGATGGAGGAGATGTTGATGAGTCGCCCCTGGTCGGACTCCTTGATGTCCTCGAAGAACACCTTCGACGCGTTGAACGTCCCGTTGAGGTTGACGTCGATGACCGTCTTCCACTCTTCGGGGCTCATCCGGGCGAACGTGGTGTCCTTCGTGATGCCGGCGTTGTTGATGAGGATGTCCACGGGGCCGAACGCGTCGTGGACCTCGTCGCGCATCTCCCCGACGGCCTCGTAGTCCGTGACGTCGGCCTGCGACGCGATGGTGTCCCCGCCGGCCTCGCGGATGGTCTCGACGACGTCCCGAGCCTCCTCCTTCGAGGAGCGGTAGTTGACGACGACGTTCGCGCCCTCGCCAGCCATCTCCTCCGCGATACCGCGGCCGATCCCCCTCGATGCACCCGTGATGACACAGGTTCTGTCTTCGAGTTTCATGTTCGAAGTGAGCGCCACGAGACGGACTGCCTGTCGACTCGATGACGTTGACTCACGGTTGATGACACTCGGAACCGAGGTATAATAGTTCAGGTCTCGAAGCCAGCGCGAGAAGGGGTGTCATCCGTGAGAAACGGTGACGTCCGGAGCGCGGGTTCGCGTCAGGCCGGCCGAGGAGTGGTCAGTCCGGGGAGTCGGCTCAGGACGTGAGTTCGGTCGCGTGGTCGACCCAGTCGGCGACCCGCGACGTCGAGACGTCGATTCGCTCCGCGAGCGTCTCGGGGTCGGCCGCCGCGAGTTCGGAGACGGTGCCGACGCCCGCCTCGCGGAGTCGGTCGGCGTAGGCCGGGCCGACGCCGCGAACCTGGTCGAGGTCCGTGTCGTCGAACGCCTCGGCTCCGCTCTCGTCGTCTTCGTCCTCCTCGCCGGCGTCGTCCTCGACGTGGACGGTCCCGTTCTCGGCGTCGACGGCCTCGTCGTCTCCGGCCTCGGGTCCGTCGACATCGATGTCGACCGCCTCGTCCGAGTCGTCGAGTCGGGAGCGCTCGGCGTACCACTCGGCGACGTTGGGCCAGAGGTTCGCGTGTGACTTGCTCGACACGGACAGTCCGATGTGGCCGGTCGACTCCTCCATCAGGGTCGCGTCGTCGGACGGGATGGCGTCGTTGAACGGCCGGGACGCCTCCGGCGGGATGAGGTGGTCGTACTGGCCGACGATTTGGAGGACGGGCATCGTGATCTCCCCGAGGTCGACGTGTTTGCCGTCCAGTTCGAGTTCGTTCTCGTACAGTTTGTTCCCCTGGTAGACGTCCTCGAGGAACTGGACGTACGTCGACCCGGCGAGGTCGATGCCGTCCGACAGCCAGCGCTCCATCCGGGCGAAGTTCTCCACGAAGTCCTCGTTCCCGAGGTTGTCGTACAGCGTGGTGTACTTCGAGACGTAGTTGTTGACCGGGTCCATGAGCGCGAAGCCGACGTCGAGGAACTCCGCGGGGACGTTCCCGAACGCACCCGTGACGTCGCGCGGCGAGTAGTACTCGTCGTCGCCCCACTCTTCGAGGATGCCCCCGGTGCCGGCGAAGCAGAGGCCCGCCGCCATCAGACCGAGGTTTCGGACCTTCTCGGGGTGCAGCGCCGCGTACATGACGCTCATCGTCCCGCCCATGCAGTAGCCTAAGAGGTTGATGGCGTCGACGCCCGCACGCTCGGCGACTTCGTCGACGCAGTTGTCGATGTAGCGGTTGACGTAGTCGTCGAGCGTCAGCGACTGGTCCAAGAGCGAGGGCTCGCCCCAGTCGATGAGGTAGACGTCGAACCCCGCCTCCAAGAGCCGTCGCACGACGGAACGGTCGGGCTGGAGGTCGAGGATGTACGGCCGGTTGATGAGCGCGTAGACGATGAGGATGGGGACGTCGTGGGTCTCCTCGGGCTCGATACCCGCGGCCTCGGCGTCGTATCGGAGGAGTTTGAGCTTGTTCTCCTCGTAGACGACCTCGCTCGGCGTCTCACCTACCTCGACCGAAGCCATCGTCTCGAGGCCCTCGGGCGCGGCCTCGGCCGTCTCGACGGCGTCGGTCCACGATTCGAGCATCTTCCGCTGTGCCTCGAACGGTGCGGTGAAGGGGTTCATTCTTCTTGCTCCAGGAGCTTGTCGAGCTTCTCCTCGATGGCGTGCTGGCGACGCTCGATCTCGACGAGGCGCTCGCCGACCTCGCGGACGTCGCCGGTCGTCGCGAAGCCCATCCCGTGGAGGGTGTCCTGGGCGGCCTCGTTCATCTGCGCCTGGAGGTCGAGGACGTCCTCGACGTTCTGGCCCGTCGCGGCGGCGAACGCCGTCGTCGACATCGACTCTTTGAACGCCCTGTTGGCGGCGTTGAACCAGATGTCGCGGAACTCCTCGGGATCGACGTCCTCGCCCTCGAGGGCGTCGCCGACGCGCTCGAAGGAGGACTCCGCGGCGTCCATCCACGCCTCGTAGGCGCGGACGGCACCCTCGGAGGCGTCGTCGAGACGCTCCTCGGACATGGCTTCCTCCATCGATTCCATCCACTGGTCGGCGAAGGCCGCCTGGGCGTCCAGGTTGCGCTTGAACGCCTCCGAGTACGTCTCTGAGAGCTGTTCGAAGAACGACTCCATGTTCGTTGCGTCGGTCATGTCGGATATGTCGTTAGCCATTGTCTGGTCTCAAATACGAAGAGCGGGTGGAAAAGCCGTCGGATTACTGCTCGACCGCGTCGGCGGCCTCTTCGGCGACTTCGGCGGCCTCGGCGTTGACCTGCAGGAGCGACTCGTACAGTTCGTCGACCATCTCGGCCTGCGCCTCGGTCAGTTCGTCGTAGGAGTCGACGGCGTCCTCGGCGGAGCGCTCGAACGCCTCCCAGGCGTCGTCGTGTGCCTCGTCGAGCGCCTCGTACTGCTCGTCGACCGCCGCGCGCAGGTCGGCGACGACGTCGGCGGGGAGCGTCTCCTCGACGGCGTCGAGGTTGGCGAGCGTCGCGCGCTTCGTCAGGTCGACGCCGCGCTTCTGGAGCGACTTCGTCGAATCGAAGCTCCCGAGGAAGGCGTCGGACGCGACCTGCTGGAGCTTCAGGGAGCTCTCGAACGCGGACTGGCTGGCTTCGATGTACGTGCGCTGCATGTCGAACATAGTGCTGAATGGGTTAGCGGACATGGTGGATCACCGGTTTCGTTTGACGGGGATGACGATAGCCTGGACGATGTCCCCTTCCTCGATATCGAGCGCCTCGCGCTCGGCGTCGGGAATGGAGATGCGGCCGCCGCTCTGGACGCGCGTCTTGAACATCGCGCTGCCCATACTCATCGCGTTTAGCTGCGAGAAACCGTCCATGCCACCGGAAGACGCCTGCATGAACTGCTTGAACAGCTCCTGCTGGCTCTTGGTGGCTTGCTGGGACGCCTCCTGCATCTGCTTCGCGAACGCGGCGGGCGACCACATGGGCGTTTCATCGTCCGGGTCGTCTGTCATCTCGTTCACTCCTTGTCCCCGTGAGTGGATAAAGTTTACTATTCTAACCATCTAATACCATTCAATGCCACCAGATGGTTCAGATGGGACGGCGCCGGACCGAACGGAAACGAATTTTCACAACTGTTATCAGTGTCGTAGACGTTCACACGGAGCATGGAATATAGCGCTATGGACGTGACGGCGCCAGTCCGCGGAATGACGTCCGCGTGGCTCAAGTCGTCCAGGCACGTCTCGAGGAGCTTCGTCCACATGTACTCGAGTGTCGCCGAGGCCAATCGAGCCATGCTGGCCCGTCAAAACGGCGCTAGCGGGGTACGCGAGCCCGAAGTCGATTCCGTCGCGTACACGGAGGAGTCGTGGTCGATGGAGCGGAGCGTCGACTCCGACGAGGAACTGGGCGTCGGCGACGTCGTCCGGTTCACGAAGCAAATCACCGAGGAGGACGTCCTGGCGTTCGCGGGCATCAGCGGCGACACCAACCGCCTCCACCTCGACGAGGAGTTCGCCGAGGAGACCCGGTTCGGCCGCCGAATCGTCCACGGCACCCTCGCGTCCGGTCTCATCAGTTCCGCCCTCGCGCGCCTGCCCGGGATGACGGTCTATCTCTCACAGGACCTCCGCTTCCTGAAGCCGGTCGACATCGGCTCGGAACTCACGGCGGTCGTCGAAATCGTCGAGGACCTCGGCGACCGCCGGTACCGACTCGACACCGTCGTGCAGACGGCGGACGAGACGACGGTCATCGACGGCGAGGCGGTCGTACTCATCGACCCCGCACCCGAGTCGGAGTAGCCGCGAACGGCGGCGCTGACGCCCGTGTCAGGCAATCTCTAGACGGCGAGTCGCGGACAGGGTCCGCCTCCGTCGGCGTGTTTAATGAACATTTAACACACTTCTCGCATCAGTAGAGAATCAGGGTAACGCTTTCATAGGTCGCCTCGCATTCACTGACTAGGGGACACCATCATGAACGCTATACACGGCGAGAGCGAGGCGCCTCGCGTCACGCTCTACGTCCGGGGGACATGTTCGGAGCCAACGACCAGCAGAACGCGGTCGTGGCTCGACTCCGCGAACTGGAGGACTCGGGTCGCATCGAGACGTACGACGTCTTCGTGTGGGACGGGCGCGTCCGACTGAACGGGGGCGAGGGTCGGACCCCGGCCGCCGTCACCGCGTACGAGGAGTTCGACTCGTGGGCCGACGCGACGGGCGTCGACATCGACCCGTTCTTCACCGTCCGCGAGCGCGAATCGTTCGTCGATGGCCTCGCGCGCGAACTCGTGTTGCCGGTGATGTGTCTGGAGGTGCGCGACGACGACGGAATCGAGACCGTCGCGCCAAATTTCGACGGTTCCGAGATAACGACCGTCCAGGACTGTCTCGACGAACTCGAAACGCTCGACGCCTCGCCGGAGTTGGTGGCGGCCGAGTGACCGACGGCACTGAACCACACCACCGCGACTCGTCTTTCGTCGTCGACGACTGTTCGTGAGCGAACCGCACCGCTCACTCGGTCGCCACGAACCTGAACCCGTCCCACTCTTGGCTGTCGGGATGCCGGATACCGGCGCCGGGTTCGCGGAGTTCCTCGCAGTACACCGCCTCGACTTCGTCGCCAATGTCGAGTTCCGACCCCTCCTCGACCTGACCGATGGCCCGGACGGGTTCGCCGTCGACGTCGAACTCGACGATAGCGATGGTGTTCGGCTGACGGACGCCCGGGGGCGTCGCCATCGACGTCGTCCACGTGACGACGGTCGCCGTGTACTGGCTCAGGTCGACCGTCCCTTCCGGCTCCGAACCGTCGGGGCCGACCGGGTGGCCGGGGTAGGTGATGCTCCCGTCGGAGTAGCGGTACGCCTCCATCTCGTGTGCGTTCGAGTTCGAATCGGACATCTCACTGACCCTCCAGAATCGTGGTGATGACGCAGTTCCCGAAGCCGCCGACGTTGCACGCGAGGCCGACGTCCGCGTCCAACTGCTGGGTGTCGGCGTCGCCGATGACCTGCTTGTAAATCTCGTACACCTGTGCGACCCCCGACGCGCCGAGGGGTGTCCCTTCGACTTCAGGCCGCCCGAGGGGTTGACCGGAATCTCGCCGTCGAGTTCGGTCTTCCCCTCCTCGATGGCCTTCCACCCCTCGCCCTTCTCGAAGAAGCCGAGGTCCTCCGACTGGAGGAACTCGAGGATGGTGAACATGTCGTGCAACTCGGCCACGTCGACGTCCTCTGGACCCATGTCTGCCATCTCGTAGGCGATGTCGGACGACTCGACGACGCCGCGCATCGTCGTCGGGTCCGCTCGCTCGTGGACGACGTGGGTGTCGGTAGCGCCGCCGACGCCGGCAACCACCGCGTACTCGTCGGTGTACTCCTCGGCGACCGACTCGGGGCAGAACAACAGCGCGGCGCTCCCATCGGTGATGGGACAGAAGTCGTACAGGCGGAGCGGGTCGGCGACGATGGGCGACTCCAGCACCGTTTCGAGCGAGACCTCCTTCTGGAACTGTGCGTGGGGGTTGTGGACGCCGTTCTTGTGGTTCTTGACGGCGACCTTCGCGAGCGACTCGCGGGGCGCGTCGTACTGGTCGAGATACAAGCGCGCCGTGAGCCCCGCGAACGACGGGAGCGTGAGCCCGTGTTTGTACTCGGCGGGGTGGGTGATAGAGGCGATGACGTCTGTGGCTTCGGCCGTCGAACAGTGGGTCATCTTCTCGCCGCCGACGAGCAGCGTCATATCGCTCGACCCCGACGCGACGGACTGGTACGCGGCGTAGACGCCGGCTCCTCCCGACGAGGAGGTCTGGTCGATCCGCTGGGTGTACGACGGCATCGCCGCGAGGTCGTGTGCCAGGTAGTTCATCGACCCCGTCTGCCCCTCGAACTCGCCGCTCGCCATGTTCGAGAGGTAGAGGTGGTCCACCTCGTCGGCTGAGACGCCCGCGTCCTCGAGACAGGCCTGCCCCGCCTCGGCGAGGAGTTCCTGCAGCCAGGCCTCCCGTTGCCCGAACTGGGTCATCGATGCGCCGATGATTGCAACGCGTTCCATACAGGACGACGAGTACAGTCCCGCTTACCTTTTTCCACTTCTCGCCTGAGTAACACTCCCACCCGGCCACGACGTTTTCAGACCTGTTAAGGCCACGGCGTCCCCGAGTCTCGGATATGGAGGTCGAAGACGTCGCGCCCCTCGTCGGCAGTGTCGCCTGTGGCGCCGTCGTCGCTGCGCTCGTCGCACCGTTCGTGCTCCTCTCGGACGTCGGAACCGAACTCGGGCTGTACTACGCCGCCGGCCCGGCCGGGGTGACCGCGCTCGGGTTCCTCGCACCCGTCGCCGTCGTCGTCTTCCTCGCGGGGCGGCGGGGACGGACGGACCCGGTGACCGCCGCCGGCCTGACGCTCGTTCTCGGCTTGGGCATGCTCGGTCTCGCCGCCTCGTGGGCGCTCGCCGTCGACCCGCAACTCGTGTTCAACTTCTCGGCCGCGTGGATGGGTAACCACCGGTGGGTCGTCCTCGGTGTCACCGCGCTCGTCCCGCTCAGTGCGGCCGCGTACGCCCGTGCCGTCCTCTGATTTGGGGGTTCCGAAACCGAGACGCAAGCCGAAAGGCCCTTATGTGGCACCGGGATAGGATGTGGTGGACTAGGCCGGGCAGTTAGGCCCTGCTCGTCACCCGTGAAATAGGTCTTCAGCGGGGGCCGAACCCGGAGGCGTCCGGTCAGACCGACACGGGCCCCGGGAGCCGACGTGGAAGCCTCGTCCGTCGGGGGCAGCGGCCCACGGGCCCCATCCGCAGGGGTGGTCGTCCGTGGTTCGTCGGTGAAATCGGGTCAGGCACGGAAGTGAGCAGCCCATCACCGGACGTGCGCCGCTCGACGGGGTGCGGGGTGGAGGAGGCAACCGGGACTACCCGTGTCGGAACGCCGGGCAATCCCGTCGTCCACCACTCATACTTCATCCTTCGACTTCGGACCCGACAGCCGTCGCTCAGAGCCTTCACTCGGTTCCCTCACCCCTCGCGCGAGTCGCTCGTTCGTTGCACTCACACGCCGACCGCAACAGGGCAGTGGCGCGTGACGGTGCGGCCTCCGTGCCGCATTCCCACGAGCAGAGCGAGTGGGAAGCCGCGAGGCCGGGGGTTTCGCCAGCCCTCACGCGCGAGGGATGAGGGCCACAGGGTACGAACGGCGTGAGTACCCGAGGACCGCAGTCAGCTGAGGGGCCTTCGTGAGGGAACCGAGCGAACGGCTCGGGGCAACGAAGTTGCTCCGGTGGGCGTGGCTGCGGGTCACCGCGCCCGTGTGTCGTGCGGTCTTCTCACCGTCGTCGGCCACGTCGTTCACACCGCCCCGTGTACCCGACGAGACACACAGTCACGGACCTACTCGATGACCGACTCACACCACTGCCTGTCCGACTCGACCTACGTCGTATCCAGGAGCCGCTGGACGTAGCCCGCCGCGTCGGGGTTCTGCCCGTACTCCTCGACCAGTTCGACGCGCGCCGACGCCGAGAGATGTCGCCGCAGGAGCGTCCTGAAGCGCTCGTCGTCGCGGAGCCGTCGGAGAAACAGCGTCTCGTCGTCGCGCAGCGCGTCTTCGACGACCGTGTCGAGGTCGGCGACGGTGACGCCCGACGCGTGCGGGAACGACGACGGCCGCCGCTCCGAGTAGATCAGGACGAGTTCCTGGTCACCACCGCGGCCGACGTCGACCCGGTGCGGCGTGTACGCCTGGATGGGGTCGACCTCAGCGGGGGACACGCCGTCGAGGACGAGCAGCGCGGACGTTCCCGTCCACGCGAGCGACGCACGCGTCTCCGCGTCGATGTCGTCCCAGTCGGTGGTGGTCGTCTCGTAGACGCGCACAGGGGTACATCGGCTCCCACACCGTATAGCTCTGTGCCCGTGCGGTCGGGCGTATCGGGGGAACCTGGGCGCCCCGAGGGCGGTCGGGGTGTCAGCTCGTGTGGTCACGGTTCGCGTTCTCGGACGACTCCGTGCTCGCGGCCGACTCACTCCCGTTCCCGTCGCTGTCTCTCTCTTCGCCCTGCCTCCTGTTCCCCCACCGGTCCGCTCCTCTGTCGTCGGCGCAGTCGGTGACTCGTCTCCGCTCGTGTCGGCTCTCTCCTCGTCGAACCCCTCGCCCCAGACGAACCCCTCGGCTTCGCCGTCCGGTGCGTGGTCGTGGTCGTGGTCGTCGTCGCCGTCGTGTGCTCGACCGCGGTCCGGTTCCCGCCCGGTCGCGTCACCCGTGGCGTCGGCGTTGGCGTGGGCCGACCGGTTGCGCCGCAGTCGTCGCGCTCGCCGGCGCTCGGCGAGCGCCTCCCGCAGTCGTTCGTCGAGTTCGGCGCGCAGGTCGTCGGCGACGGCGTCGTCGACGTCGACCGCCGCGGCGTCGCCGCCGGTGATGGAGAGCGACCCGGCCGTGTCGACCGTCACCGTCGCGAGGTTCCACCGCCGCTGGAACAGCGTGCGAGTGTCGATGACCGTCTGGATCCGGTCGTAGGGAACGACCTTCGTCTGTCGTTTCAACACGCCGTTGCGGGTGACGACGTGCTCGTCACCGAGCCAGTAGCCCCGGTGGGCCCACTTGAGGTGCGCCGCGGGCGGGATGACGAGGACGAGCGCCAGCGGGACGTACCACGGGAACGGGAGCGAACCGACGCCGACCGTGGGGGCGACCACGGCGTCGACGCCGAACAGGAGCCCCGTGAGCGCCCCGACGACGAGGAGGTAGCGGACGACGTAGCGGCGGCGAACCCGTTTCGGCGGGCGTTCGAGAGCGGGGTCGCCGAACTCGTCGATGGCGTTGGCGAGTTCGAAGACGCGGTCGCGTTCGGCCAGCGGGACCGCGGCCTCGGAGCCGCGACCCCGCCCGACGACTGACCGGGCGCGTAGCCCGCCGTCTCGATGAGCAGCGTCGCGTACCCGAACGCTCGTTTGAGGGGGGTCCTCGACGGTGAGCGTCTGGACCTTGTCGAAGGGGATGGAGCCGTCGTACCGCTGGAGCAACCCGCGCTCGTACTGGAGTTCGTCGCCCGCGCGCACGAGGTGGAAGTCGTAGTAGTTGACGACGGCGGCGACGGCGCCGGCGGCCCACGAGAAGAGGAAGACGCCGACGACGAGCAACGCGAGGAACGCCGCGATGGGCAGCGGTCCGGGCCGGGGGAGCATGGAGGAGACGACCGGGACCGACCCCGACAGCAGCAGCGCGAGCACGCCCGGAACTCTGAAATCGAACGAGAGAAGGCCGACGAGCGTGAGTTCGCGCTCCGAGAGCGCGAACAGTTCGGTCGACGGTTCCGGTTCGGCGGGCTCTTCTTCGGTGCCGCGTTTCATCCGGGGGACCTCCCGCTGGAGCCGTTTCGCCTCCTCGAACGAGACGAACCGCAGCGAGGCTTCGGTCTCGCTGCCGCCGGCGGTCTCGAAGTCGACCGCGGCGATGCCGAGGACGCGCTGGACGACGTTGCGCGAGATGTCGACGTTCTGTATCCGCCGGAGAGGAATCTCGCGGTCGCGCCGGGCGAACACCCCCGAGTGGATGTCGAACGTATCGGCGGTGAGTTCGTACTCGTACCGCTGGTAGTACGCCACCTCGTAGCCGACGAGGAGCAGGACACCGACGCCGAGCAACGCGAACAGCGACAGCGGTCCGGCCAGTCCGTCGAGCATCGACCCGCCCGAGAAGACGATGAACGCCGCCGCGACGAGGAGGCTCCCACCGCGTTCGAGCACGCGGTACGGAACCGAGAGCGGGGAGAGCTTCATGGCTAGACCGCGTCGTCGCCCTCCGCGCGGATGGCGAGGCGTTTCAGCCGTTCGCGCAGGTCGTCGGCGGCCGTCGGGGTGAGCCCGGGCACCGTGACGTCCGCGCCGCGCGACCCGGCGGTGTAGACGACGACCCGCCCCAGTCCGACGGCGCGCTCGACGGGGCTGCGCGAGGAGTCGACGTGCTGGATGCGGACGAATGGGACCACGGTTCGAACGCGCGTGAGGACGCCGCGTTCGAGGTAGATGGAGTCGTCGCGCACCTCGTAGCGCCACGAGCGGTAGCGGAGGAGGGCGTGGACGACCCCGAGGAGGAGGACGACGCCCGCGAGCGCGACGACCTCGCGGGGGACGAACGGGAGAAAGCGCGCGGCGAGCGCGAGAATCGTCCCGAGGACGGCGGCGCTGACGACGGAGCGGGCGGCCCAGACGAGTCGGACGCGCGGATTGAGGCGGTTCATGGACATCGGTCTGAAGAGAGGGACGGATACGTGGACGGAAAGAGAGAGGGCGCTCGCTGACGGACCGGTCTCATGTCCACCCCTCCGAGGTGGCGAGGTAAGAAGGTGCGGTCTCTCGATGTAATCGCGTGTGGATCGGTGAGGTGGTGATTGCTGAGAACAGGGTGGCCGCGCGGGACACGGACGCGGTGGACCGCAGCCTCACCCACCGGAGCAACAGAGTTGCTCCGCGCCGTTCGCTCGTGACACTCGCTCTCACGCCCAACCACACAGGAGAAGTGATGGCGTGTGACGGTGCGGCCGTCGCGCCGCTGTCGCTGCTCGCGAACGACATCCGGACGGATGCGTCCGCGAACCGAACACGGTATCGGACCACCGGACGTTTTGTACCCCCTCCGCTATCCCCGAAATATGCATCCACGCGCGGCCGAGTTCACGGAGCAAGCGAGAGAGCAGTACGGTGTCGACCTCGCCGTCGAGGAGTTCCCCGAGGGAACCAAAACAGCCGCCGACGCCGCCGCGGCCGTCGGCTGTGACGTCGCACAGATCGCCAGCAGCCTCGCGTTCAGGGCGGGCTCTGAACTCGTCGTGGTCGTCACCAGCGGCGCGAACCGCGTGAGCGAGGCGCGACTCGCCGACCACCTCGGCGTCGAGAGCGGCGAAGTCGAGATGGCCGACCCCGACCGCATCTCGGAGAGCCTTGGGTGGTCCATCGGCGGCGTCCCGCCCTTCTGTCACGCGTCCGACGTCACCGTCCTGTTCGACGAGACGCTCCTCTCCTTCGAGACGGTGTGGGCCGCCGCGGGCACGCCCGCGGCCGTCTTCCCGATGGCACCCGACGAGATCAGACGGCTCGCGGACGCCCGGGTCGTCGACGTGACCGGCTGAAATCCGGTAACCCGGGTGCGAAGACCAGAAAACACATCCCCCGCCTGTGACAATCGCGGGACGTGTCCCCCCGCCTGCCCCCTCCGTCCACCTCCAGCGCCACCTCCAGACGAGGGTTTCTCGCACTGGCGACCGCGGCGCTCGCCGGCACGAGCGGCTGCGCGTCGGTGCCGAACGGCCCGCTCCCCTCCGTCGCGGTCCGCGTCCGAACCCGCTCCCTGTCGACCCCGACTGTCGAGACAAGCGTCCCGGTGTTCGAGAGCCACGTCGACGCGTACCGCGCGCGACTCGAACGGGCCGTCCCCGCCGCCGAACGGCGATGGGACGACATCGACCCCGCCGACCTGCCCGACTTCCCCGCCTACACCCACGACGACGTCGAGGACGCGAGCGACTTCCTCCGGAGGCTGGACTCGAAGCCGCGGAACTCCGACACGGTCGAGGAGGCGATGTGGCGCGTCGACGACGCCGTCGGCGCGCTCGCGTACGCGACGGCGCTCGACGGGTCGTTCGACGTCAGCGCGCTCTACCGGGAGGCGCGTGCAACGCTCGACGAGTTCGCGTCGCTCGCCGTCGACCACGCCTGCGTCGACCCCGCGCGGTACCTCCCGTACGCCCGCCGAATCGACCACCAGCGCTGGTGGGGCGAGCGTGACGCCGACGCGGTCGTTCCCGGCGGCGAGGTTCGGTCGGGGCGGACCGCTCGACGGTCGGTGGAAAAGCGTCGCTGGCCGGCCAGCACGCGAAGGCGCGCGCTCGCCTCCTCGACGTCCGCCAGTACCGCGCCATTGCCCGGAAACAGCCGCTCGGAGACGGCGACGTCGAGGGAGAGCGCCGACCGTTCGCCGAGACCCTCGTCGGAAACGTCGAGGAACTCGTCTCGCGCCTGGACCCGCTCGTCGACCGGTTCGAGACGTTCGAGGAGGAACACGAGTCGTACCCCGAGGCGTTCGCCAACGGCGTCTGGGGCCGGGGGATGCGCGGACGCAACGAGACGCGCGAGGGTGCGTACCGCGCCGCGAACGGCTACCCCGCGTTCGGCGCGGCGAAGGCTTCGGAAGGGTTCGTCCACGCCCACGCCTTCGTCGACGCGCTGGAGACGCTCGACCCCCAGTCGCCCCCCGACGCCGACGCGGTGTTCGGGGAGAAGCGCGCGGCGCGGGCGGCGGTGCGCGAGCGACTCGACGCGACTCCGTCTCCGTTCGTCCGCGACCACCTCCGACACGCGCTCGCGGCCGTCGAGAGCGGCGACATCACCCTGGAGTACTTTGGCCGGCACGACGACGTCGACCCCGCCCGGGCGTACACCGAGGCGTGGGTCGACTACCACGCGGCGCGGGTCTCGGCCGCCCGCGCGAACGAGGTGGCGGCCGTTCTCACCCGGCGGTAACCACGGCCGGACTTTTGCGCACTGGGGGTCAACGGAAGCGTATGAACACGAGCGCGAACGGCGGGCCGGAGTCGGTCGAGGGCGACAGCGACGACACGAGCGGGGGCGAGTACAGGGACGAGGAGACCCTCCGCCTGTGGCTCGTCGAACGGACGTACTCGGACGACGAGCAGAACATCATCATCCTGGTGTACGCGACGCCCGACGGGGAGCGGTACTTCCGGAAGGAGCGCGCGCTGGTGAGTTTCTCCGATCACCGCGACACCACGGCCGCTATCGACGTCGCTCCCGACGCGGTTGGACGCGTCGACGACCCGGAGACGCGCGAGCGCTACGCGGCCGAGGCGAAACGCGTCCGAGCGGCGAACGACCCGGGCGACCTCGTGTGAGCCGCGGCTCTCAGCGAGCGAGAAGACGCGGCGGTTTTAATTCCGTCCCGAGTGACCTCTGAAGCGATGGGAGAGCTAGCTGCACTGTTTGCCCCCGAACGCGTCGCCGTCGTCGGCGCCACGGACCGCGAGGGGTCGGTCGGCCGCGCCATCACGGAGAACCTCCTCGCCGACTTCGAGGGGACGGTCGTTCCCGTGAACCCGAAGCGCGACGAGGTGCTCGGCCGCCCCTGCGTCGCCTCGATGAAAGAGGCCGACGCCGACCTCGCCGTGGTCGTCGTCCCTCCGTCCGTCGCCGTCGAAGTCGTCCGCGAGGCGGGCGAGAGCGGCGTCCAGCACGTCGTCGTCATCACCGCCGGATTCGGCGAGACGGGCAGCGACGGCGCCGCGCGCGAAGAGGAACTGCGAAGCGTCGCCGAGGAGTACGACCTGAACCTCGTCGGTCCGAACTCCCTCGGCGTGCTGTCCACACGACGCGGGATGAACGCGACGTTCGGCCCGGACAACGCCCTGCCGGGCCGGATGTCGTTCATGTCCCAGTCGGGCGCGTTCATCACGGCCGTCCTCGACTGGGCCAACGACCAGGGTATCGGCTTCAAAGACGTCGTCTCCTTGGGAAACAAGGCGGTCCTCGACGAGGCGGACTTCGTGAGCGAGTGGGGTGACGACCCCGAGACGGACGTGATAATCGGGTACCTCGAAGGCATCGAAGAGGGGAGGAAGTTCATCGACACCGCCCGCGAGGTGACACAGGAGACGCCCGTGGTGCTCGTCAAATCGGGGCGGACCGACGCGGGCGCGCAGGCCGCCTCCTCGCACACCGGGACGCTCGCCGGCAGCGAGCAGGCGTACGAGACCGGACTGGACCAGGCGGGCGTCATCCGCGCCGACTCGGTCCAGGAACTGTTCGACGCCGCGCGCGTCCTCGAATCACAGCCGCTCCCCGAGAACGACGAGGTGGCCATCATCACGAACGCCGGCGGCCCCGGCGTCATGTCGACGGACGCCGTCGGCGATTCGCGGCTGGGAATGGCCTCCTTCTCCGAGGAAACGCTCGACGCCTTCTCGGAGTCGCTCCCCGAGGAGGGGAACATCTACAACCCCGTCGACATCGTCGGCGACGCCGACAACGCGAGATTCGAAGAGGCGCTCGACGTCGCGCTGGGGGACGAGAACGTCGGCTGCGTGCTCGTCCTCTCGTGTCCGACGGCGGTGCTGGACTACGAACAACTCGCCCGCGACACCGTCTCGCTGCAGGAGGAGCACGGAAAGCCCGTCGCCGCCTGTTTCATGGGCGGGGCCCGCGTCGAGGCGGCTGCCGACGTCCTCGAGGAGGCGGGTATCCCCAACTACTTCGACCCGGCCCGCGCCGTCGAGGGCCTCGACGCGCTCGTCCGGTTCAAGGAGATTTCGCGCCGCGAGTACGACGACCCCACGACGTTCGACGTCGACCGCGAGGTGGCCCGGGAGATTCTCGGGCGGGCCGTCGAGCGCGACGAGCCCCGGATGGGCGTCGAGGCGATGGACCTCCTCGACGCGTACGGGATTCCCATTCCGGAGGGCGGCATCGCGACCGACCCGACGGAGGCGCTGAGCCTCGCCGAACCCATCGACGGCGACGTCGTGATGAAAATCGTCTCGCCCGACATCCTCCACAAGTCCGACATCGGCGGCGTCCGCGTCGGCGTCCCGAACGAGGAGGTGTACGACGCCTACGAGGACCTCGTCACGAGAGCGCGGAACTACCAGCCCGACGCCGAGATACTCGGCGTACAGGTCCAGGAGATGGTCGACCTCGATTCCGGGGTGGAGACCATCGTCGGCATGAACCGCGACCCGCAGTTCGGCCCGCTCATGATGTTCGGCCTCGGCGGCATCTTCGTCGAGGTGCTGGAGGACACGACGTTCCGCGTCGCACCAGTGACAGAAACGGAAGCCGACGAGATGACCGGCGAGATAAACGCCGCGCCGCTCCTCAGAGGCGCCCGCGGACGGGACCCCGTCGACGTCGACGCCGTCGCCGAAACGATCCAGCGCCTCTCACAGCTGGTGACCGACTTCCCCGCCATCCTCGAACTCGACATCAACCCGCTCGTGGCGATGCCCGGCGGGGCACAGGCGGTCGACGTTCGGCTCACCGTCGACCTCGACGAACTCGACGTCGAAGAACCGAAAGAGAAGACCCTCACGGAGCCCGACCAATGACCCAGACACTACTCGTCACCTCGACCGGAGAGAGCACAGGCAAGACGGCCATCACCCTCGCGCTCGGCCTCCTCGCGAAGGAGCGCGGCCACGACGTCGGTTACATGAAGCCGAAGGGGACGCGCCTGCAGTCGAACGTCGGCAAGACGCTCGACCGCGACCCGATGCTCGCGCGCGACCTCCTCGACCTCGACTCGGAGATGCACCAGATGGAGCCCATCGTCTACTCGCCGACGTTCGTCCAGGGCGCCATCCGCGGCCAGGAGGAACCAGAGGCCCTCGCCGACAACGTCCGCGAGCAGTACGACGCCATCGCCGAGGGGAAGGACCTCGTCCTCGTCGAGGGCGGCGGTCACTACACCGTCGGCGGCATCGTGGACCTCACCGACCCGCAGGTCGCCGACCTCCTCGACGCACGGGTGCTTCTCGTCGCCGACTACGCCGACCCGGGTGACCTCGACAGCGTCCTCGCGGCCGCGGACGACATCGGCGCTCGCCTGGAGGGCGTCCTGTTCAACCGCGTCGGCGACTCGGCGTACGACGAACTCGAAAACGACGTCGTCCCGTTCCTCGAATCGCGCGGCGTTCCCGTCGTCGGTATCGTGCCGCGCGTGCAGGACCTGGCGGGCGTCACCGTCGCCGACCTCGCCTCGGAACTCGGAGCCGAAATCGTCAACGACGCCCCGACCGACGCGTTCGTCGAGCGCTTCCTCGTCGGGGCGATGGGCGGCGACGAGGCGCTCCGCTACTTCCGGCGGACGAAGGACGCCGCGGTCATCACCGGCGGCGACCGCGCGGAGATTCACACGGCCGCGCTGGAGGCGCCGGGCGTGAAGTGCCTGCTCCTCACCGGCGCACACCGCCCGCCGGGTGCGGTCATCGGCAAGGCCGAACAGAAAGGCGTGCCCGTCCTGATGGTCAGCGGCGACACGCTGTCGGTCGTCGAGCGCTGTGAGGACGTCGTCCACAGCGGGCGGACCCGCGACGCGGAGACGGTCGAGCGGATGCGCACGCTCCTGTTCGAGCACGCCGACGTCGACTCGCTCGTCGGAGACGAGGGCGGCGGCAAGGGCGAGGGAGAAGGCGAGGCGTAACCGGGCGTCAGTCGAGCAGTAGTCGCACCGCGTCCGAGAGCCCCGCCACCCGCGCCGCGTGCTCCCACGACTCCTCGCGGATGCCGTTCGTGACGTACGCGAAGCCGACGTTCGAATCGAGGTCGGCCCAGCCGAAGACGCTCCCGAGCCCCGCGTGGCCGACCATCCGTTCGTGGCTGGCCGAGCCGAACATGTCGTTCGCGAGGCCGCCCGTCCAGAAGCCGAGCGCGTACCGCGCCGGCCGCGAGAGCGTCCCGTCGCTGTCCGTCTCGGCGTGCGTCCGCGTCGCCTCCGCGACCGTTTCGTCTTCGAGGAGCCGTGTCCCCTCCAACGCGCCACCGTTCGCGATACAGGCGTAGAAACGCGCCATGTCGCGGGCGGTCCCGACGCCGTTCGCGGCCGGGATGACGGCGCGGTGGACCGCCTCCTCGTTGAACGCCGCCGCGGATTCCGACGCCGGGATGCCGAGTCCCTCGCCGGGGTCGCGGCAGCGGTCGAAGACTTCGAACCCCGAGAGCAGCGCGACGTCGTCCTCCTCGCCCTCGCGCAGGCCGATGGCGGTCCGGTCCATGTCCAGCGGGTCGAACACGTGCTCCTGAACGTACTCGTCGACGGGTTGGCCGCTCGCCCTTCGAATCAACTCGCCGACGAGCCAGCCGTAGGTGAACGTGTGGTACGCGGGCTGCTCGCCCGGCGAAAACTGCGGCTCGACGGCCTCCATCGCCTCGACGACCGCGTCCCAGTCGCCCCACTTTGCGGGCTGCTGATCGAGGTCGCTCGCCGGAACCCCCGCCGTGTGGCTCAGCACCTGCCGAACGGTTATCTCGGCCTTCTCGCCGCCGTCGGCGAACTCGGGCCAGTGGTCGACGACCCGGTCGTCGTAGTCGAGTTCGCCGGCTTCGACGAGTTGGTGGAGACCGACGCCCGCGTAGGGCTTCGTACACGAGAAGACGAGGTGTCGCGTGTCCGGGGTGGTGTCGTTCCCACGGCCGTCGGTGCCGCCTGCGACGTCGACGGCGAGTTCCCCGTCGACGTAGACGGCCAACTGCGCCCCCTCGTGGAGGCCGACGTCGAGTTGTCTGTCGAACGCCGCACGGAGTCGCTCGCGGTCTTCGGAACTGAGTCGAGCCATGCCCTCAGACACACACGCCGAGACGCCGAGAGTGTTTGGGCGGGGTCACATCGCGGTTCGAGGCCCCGGGGGCGTCACGGCTCTCCGCACTGATAGCCCGGACGGCAGGTTAAACCCCCTCGGTATCGCGGTCGACAACCTCATCGAGAACGCCGTCGCTCTCGCCGACCATCGAGGTGACCGTTCGCCGCGACGAACGGGAGGAGCGGATCGAAGTCGTCGCCGACAACGGGCCGGGCATCCCACGACAGGAGCGGGACGTGCTGGTCGACGGGCGGGAGACGCCGCTCGAACACGGCAGCGGCAGCGGCTTCTGACGCGTCAACTGGATCGTCTCCGAGTCGATGGGGACCGTCTCGCTCGGCGAGCGCGACCCGACCGGCAGCGTCGTCACCCTCCGCCTCCCGCTCGCCGAGTCAGTCGAGTGAGAACCGCCCGGGGCCGTCGCCGAAGCGACGAGCCCGAACGCGTCGTCGGGTGGGTCGGCGAGCCCGACGCGTTATATCGCCGCGGCGCGTAGCGTCGCCGTGACGACGGACTCGACCGAGAGGGGAACGGTGTGAGCGCGGGAAGGGACCGGTCCGACCGTCTCGTCGTCTTCGTCCTCTGGTTGCTCGTGTTCGCGACGGGGACGCAGGCGCTCATCGTCGCCCCCATCATCCCCCGCATCGCGACGCAACTCGGAACCGACGAGGCGCTTCTCGGCACCCTCATCACCGCCTACTCGGTGAGCGTCGGCGTCTTCGCGCTCGTCGCCGGCCCCGTCTCGGACCGCGTCGGCCGCCACCGGGTCCTCCTCGTCGGTTCGGCCGCCATGACGGTCGCGCTCGCGCTCCACTGGTTCGTCTGGGACTTCGCCTCGCTCGTCGCCGTTCGGGCGCTCGCCGGCGTCGCCGGGGGCGTGCTCAACGGGGCGGCGGTCGCGTACGTCGGCGATTACTTCGCACCACAGCGGCGAGGCTGGGCGAACGGCTGGGTGTTCAGCGGCTTCGCCGCCGGACAGATCGCCGGCATCCCGCTTGGGTCGTTGCTCGCGACGGGGTTCGGCTTCCGCACGCCGTTCATCGCCTTCGCCGCCCTCCTCGCCTGTGGGGTCGCCCTCGTTCGGGTGGTGCTCCCGGTGCCGACCGTGACGCTCTCGACCGACCGCCTCACCGTCCGGAGCGCGGTCTCGGGCTACGCGAGCCTCCTCCGCCGACCCGAAATCGCCGCCGCGACGCTCGTCTTTGTCGTGATGTTCGGCGGCAACGCGCTGTACACGACGTACCTCCCGACGTGGCTCGAATCGTCGGTCGGACTGACCGCCGGTGCCGTCGCCGGGATGTTCCTCGTCGGCGGCGTGGCGAACGTGCTCGCGGGGCCGCGGGCGGGCGTCCTCTCCGACAGAGTGGGCAGAAAGCGCGTCATCGTCGCGGCGAGCGTCGGCGTCGCGGTCGTCATGGCCGCCACCCCGTTCGTCGTGGGCGGGACGGTCGCCGCCTACGTCACCTTCTTCCTCGCGATGGGTCTGTTCGCCTCGCGGGCGACGCCGTTCCAGACGCTCCTCACGGAACTCGTCTCCGGCGACCGCCGCGGGTCGCTGATGAGCCTCACGGTCGGCGTCGGACAGGTCGGCTCCGGCGTCGGCGGGGCGGTCGCCGGGGTCGCGTTCGTCTCGGTCGGCTACGCCGGCAGCGCGGCCGCGGCCGCCGTCGCGATGGTCCTCATCGGCGCGCTCATCTGGGTGTACCTCCCCGAGACGACCCACTCCGGCGAGGGGAACCAAGGGCCCGGAGGGGGTGAAGCGGGCGAACCGGCCGCGACGCCGCCGCAGTCTCCCGTCGTCGCCGCGCGGCGGACGATCGGTCCCGGCGAGAGCATCTGCGGGCCGACCGCCGAGTGCGGCTACTGCGCCGACGACGACTGATCAGACCCGCCAGCCGCGCGGTGCGTCGTTCAGCCGCTCGCAGCCGTCGTCGGTGACGACGACGAGGTCCTCGATGCGGACGCCGAACCGCTCTTCCAGATAGACCCCGGGTTCGACGCTGAAGGTCATCCCCGGTTCGAGGGTCGTCGTCGATTCGGTTGTTAGGTACGGCTCCTCGTGTATCTCCAGGCCGACGCCGTGGCCGGTGCGGTGGACGAACGCCTCGCCGTACCCGGCCGCCTCGATGACGTCGCGGGCGGCCCGGTCGACCGCGCGTGCCTCGACACCGGGTTCGACCGCCTCCACGGCGGCTGTCTGTGCCTCCAGAACCACCTCGTGAACCGTCTCGAACTCCGCGGGCGGGTCCCCCCCGAAGACGACCGTCCGGGTGATGTCGCTCGGGTAGCCGTCGACGCGAGTCCCGAAGTCGAGGACGACCGGGTCGCCGGCCTCGACCGCTCGGGAGCCGTGGTGGTGGTGCGGCTTCGCCCCGTTCGGCCCGGCGGCGACGATGGGCTCGAAGGAGACGCCCTCACCGCCGGCGTCTGCGAGTCGTCGCTCCACCTCGCGGGCGAGCGCCGCCTCCGACTCGCCGACGAGCGAATCCGCGTCGGCGAAGAGCCCCGCCATCACCTCGTCGGCGACGGCTCCGGCGCGGGCCAGCGCGTCGAGTTCCGCCTCGTCCTTCCGGGCGCGGAGCGGCCCGAGCACCTCTTCGGCCAGGCCGAACGACCGGTCGGGGAGGGCCGACTGGACGGCGAGAGCGTGCCGCGCCCACATGGTCCCGTCGAGGAGTATTCGACCGGACTCGGGGACACGGTCGGCCAGTGCGTCTTCGAGCGTCGCGGTCGGTCCCTCGCTGTCGGCCCAGGTCCGGACGCCCGAGGCCCAGGTCGCGTCACGGACCTGCGCCCCCGAGAGGTCGGGGACGACGAAGACGGGGTCGCCATCTGCGGGCAGGAGACAACAGAACAGCCGTTCGGAGGGCGTCTCGGCCACGTCGGTCAGGTACCGGAGGTTCGCCCCGGGCGCGAGGACGGCGACGGCCGCCCCCTCCTCTCGGAGGCGTTCCTGGCAGGCGCGGGTTCGCCGCTCGTGTGCAGTCGCGATCACGCGACCCCGTTTTCCCCGTGTGGGCAAGTAGCTGTCCCCCGAGCACACGGCAGACGGTCGAAGCCGTGGGAACGTCACGGATGCTGTCGGTCGTCCCAGTCTCACGGGGTTCGGCGTCCGAACCCGGCGTTCGTTACGGACGCACGGCCGACAGTATTAGTAGCCCGCGGGCGTCGCAGGAGACGAATGTCGTGGGACGCGGTGGACTCGCTGGACGACGCCCGAGAGGCGACGGAGTCGCTCCTCTTTCCCCTCTCGTGGCGGACGTGGCTCCGACTCGTCGTCGTGACGTTCTTCGTCGGCGGGGTCGGTGGCGGCGGCGGTGCCGGACAGGCCGCACAGGGTGCCGTCTCGTCCCCGTCACCGCCGGGGGCGACTCTCGATGGGGCCACGCTCCCCACGATTCCGACGCCCTCGCTCGGCGACGTCGGAACGGTGCTCCTCGCGGTGGTCGTCGTCGCCGTCGTCCTCGCGCTGGGGTACGCCGTCGTCGGGGCGGTCATGGAGTTCGTCCTCGTCGAGTCGCTCCGGAGACGACGGGTCGAACTCCGGCGACCGTTCCGACAGTTCCTCGTCCCGGGCCTCCGCCTGTTCGCCTTCCGGGCGCTCGTGCTCGCGGGACTGTTCGCCAGCGCCGCCGTCCCCCTCCTCCTCTTCGTCGGCGTCCTCCCCGTCTCGGGGAGCAGAGTCGTCCTCCTCCCGCTTCTCGTCGCCGTCGCCGGCCTCGTCTGGTTCGCGGGCGTCCTCGTCCTCCGACTCACGACCGACTTCGTCGTCCCGACGATGGTCGGCGAGGGGCGAACGGTCCTCTCGGCGTGGCGTCGGTTCGCCCCGCTCTGTCGCGCCGCGTGGCGCGAGGTCGTACTCTACCTCGTGGTTCGACTGGTACTCGGTGCCGCCGCCGCACTCGTCGTCGGTCTCGCGGTCGGCCTCGGGGCGCTCGTCGTCGCGCTCCCCTTCGTCCTCGTCGGCGGCGCCGTCGTCGCCACCGTCGGTCTCCAGGGCGTCGGCCTGGTCGTCCTCGTCGCGCTCGGGGCCGCGTTCTCCCTCTCGGTCCTCCTCCTGAGCGTCGTCGTGCAGGTCCCGGTGGTGACGTACTTCCGGTACTACGGACTCCTCCTGCTCGGCCGACTGGACGGCCGACTCGACCTCGTCCGGGCGTCGTGACCGTCGAGACGAGGGAGAGTTACCCGAGCGGTTCGACGACGTCGCCGGGTCGAATCACGCCGCCGTCAACGATATCCGCTCGGAGTCCCCCTCGGTGGACGAGGGCGTCCAAGACCCCGTCTCGCGTGAGACGCTGGAGGTGATGACACGGTTCACACAGTCTGTCCCCTCGACACACGACCTCGCCGACGCGAAAGCGGTGTCCGACGAGGTGATTGAGCGCGACGTCGCGCGTCTCGACGTTCCGCCGGTGTTCGCCCGGGGCGAGTTCGATCCCCGCCTCGCGCTCTATCGCTGCGACGGCCTCCAGTTCGATCAGCGTGATGTCGTACCCGTCGTCGCGTTCCTCGCCTGGCTCCCACCCCACGAACGTTCCCGTCTCTCTCTCGTCGAAGTACCGGTCGCCCCGGAGACCACCACCGGCGACCGCTTCGACGTCGGCCCGTTCTTCCATCTCGGCTTCGGCCGCGGGGGCGACGAAAACTCGTTCGACGGTTCCGTTCCCGTTCATGGCCGCGACTCGATGGAGACGCTATTCAACCTTCCCGTCCGGCGTCGGGAAGCGTCGACCGGCGGACGGTCGAGAGGTACATTGAGAGGAGACACGGACAGAGGCCCACACGGCCGACCAGCGGCGACACGGCGGTCGAGGCGGGTTGCGATTCCAGGGAGGGGATAAACCGGTCGTTAAGCCGGGGCGCCCGCCGTGTGCGCGACACGAACTCCGTTCATAACTACGTACCAGAGTGTCATTCGTTCACGTATGTCGTTCGAGTGGGTCTCGGTGTACGAGTGTTTCAGTTGCGGGACGTCCGAGTGTGCGACGAGCGTCCAGTACGACCGCCTCGGGTTCCCCGTCTGTGACCGCTGTCGGACGCGGGGACCGCCGAGCCGTAACTGATTCGTGCGGACGGGACGAGGCGGAGAAAGCTACAGGGGCGTCCGGGTCTACGACCCGGTATGGGCTGGACGGAGACGGACCCCGACGACCCCGAGGTGGTGGCCGAGTGGAGCCGCGAGGACGCCTGGGCGACGCTCCGGGTCAGACGGCGGCGCGACGACGGATGGGTCGTACGGCTCGACCGACTCACGCAGGCGCCCGAGGGTTCGCTCTACCTCGAAGAGCGCGTCGAGACGCGGGACGAGGCCGACGCGGTCGTCGCGGCGTGGCGCGAGGCGTACGACGTCGAGGAGTAGGTGAGCGTCACTGGAGGCGCCGGGTCGTCTCCACGAGCGGGTGACGGGCGTAGTCGACCACCTCGATGTCCTGGATGGAGTCGAGCCCCTCCTTTCGGGCGGTGCGCTGCATCCCCAGTTCGACGGGGTCGTCGACGACGATGACGTAGGCGTCCATCTCCTCGACGCCGAGGCGGTCGGCGGCCATCACGCGGTGGTGGCCGTCGGCGAGTAAGTGCGTCCCCGCGTTGTCGATGACGACGAGCGGTTCGGCGAGGCCGTTCTCGAGTTCGTACTGTCGGCCTTCGAGTTCGTCGGCGTAGACGCGCGCCTGCGTCGGGATGAGGTCGTCGAGGTCGACGGAGTCGCGCTCCTCGTGGACCTTGATGCCGTGGATCTGTTCGAGCGTCCGCATCAGCTTGCCCACTTTTTCGGGCGTGGCGCGTTCGATCTGTGAGCGGATGACGTCCGTGTTGGAGATGATGCCGACGAGGTTGCCCGCGTCGTCGACGACCGGGAGCTTTCGGATGCCGGAGCGGAGGATGACGCGCGCGGCGTCGTTGATGTCCATGTCCGGGTGGGCGACGATGAGGTCCTCCGTCATCACGGTGAAGATGAGCGCGTCGTCGTCCGCGAGGAGGAGGTCACTCGCGGTGACGAACCCCTCGACCTTGCGCGACTCACAGACGGGGAAACCGTTGTGTCCGTCGCTCTCGACGATGCGCTGTGCGACCGCGGCGACGGTGTCGGTCGGAGAGACCGTCGCGACGTCGCGCGTCATGTACTCCTTGACGGTCGCCTTCCCGGGCATGGAGCGTGGTACGGCGAGGAGGGGGAAAACCTTAGCCCCGGCCCGGAGTCCCACCGCTCACCCCTCGAACGGGTACTCGAAGCCGAGTTCGCCGGCGCCGCCGAGCAGCGATGCGGGGGCGGTTTCGAGCGTCTCGAAGAACCGGGCGCTGATGACCTCCGTGACGAGGTCCTCGAACTGCTCCGCGCCTTCGACGTACGCTTCCTTCCAGACGCCGAGGTCGATCTGCGCCCCGGCCATGTCGGCGTGACCGCCGGCGCTCCCGATGGAGCCGAACGCGTCGCGCAGCGTCTCGCCGAGGTCGACGTCGGTCCCTCGGGCGCGGCCGGAGGCGTAGACGGTGTCGTCGCGGTAGCCGTAGACGAGCGTGAGGCGGACGCCCTCCATGTCGAGGAGGCGGTCCGCCGCCTGCGCGAGCGCGTCGCGGTCGGATATCTCCCCGACGTTCGTCGCCAGCGCGTCGCCCCGAACCGCGCGGTTGCGGATGGCTCGCGCGAGCAGGTCGAGCACCTCCGGCCCCATGCTCGGCTCCTCGATGCGGTCGAGCGCCGAGTGGTCGACGTGCGGACAGAGGAACGCGGCCGCCTCGAAGTCCGCGTCGGACACCTCCCGGGAGAAGTCGTTCGTGTCGACGCGGATACCGAACAACAGGGCCGTCGCGAGCGTCCGGTCGGGGTCGATTCGGAGCCGTCGGAGGTACTCGGTCAGGAGCGTGCTCGTCGCGCCGACCCCGCTTCGCAAGTCGAGACAGCGCGCTTCGACCGGCGCGCGCGGCGGGTGGTGGTCGATGGCGACGTCGACGCGCGTGTCCGAGGGGAGACCGTCGTTGACGCCCGGGCGCGAGTGGTCGACGAGCGCGATACCGCCGTACTCGTCCATCGTCGTCCCCGGTTCGAGGTTCGTGAGAGAGAGGTCGAGCAGGTTGATGAGCGCCCGGTTCTCCTGATGGGAGACCTCGCCGAAGTAACAGGGGACGGCGTCGACGCCGACGGCGTCGGCGATGCGGACGAGCGCGAGCGCCGAGGCGATGGCGTCGGGGTCGGGGTTGTCGTGCATCACGACGGCCAGCGTCCCATCGATTCCACGGAGGACGCGCAGGAGGCGGGTGACGCGCGTCACCGTCGCGCCCGTCGCCGTGTCGAGAAACGCCCCTGCGGCCGACTCGTGAGGGTCGACGACGCGGTCGGCGACTTCTCCGAGCGCCGCGAGGGTCTCGTCGCTCGGATTGCTCCCGGCGTACGCGACGACGAGCGCGTCCGGGAACCGCTCGCGGGCGACCCGGGCGGCGTCGAGGTTCTGGTCGCTGTCGGCACCGGCGACGACGACCGTCGTCACGTCACTGGGGTACGTCTCGGGGTCGGTCGGGTCGCCCATCGTCGCGTCGACGCCCTCGTCGCGCAGAGACTCGACGCGGCTGCGAGCCTCAGCGACGACGGAGAGCGTCCCCCGACGCGACCGGACGGACCGGACGACCGCGCGGGCGACGGGGCTCCACCCGAGCACCAACCGACTGGGCCGCGACATCATCCGGGGGTTGCCAGTACTCGTGGAAAACCCTGCCGGCATCGCCTCGGCGCGCGCCCACTCCCTGCGGCGTCGCAACCGCGAACGGCGACGACATGTCAACCGCGGGACCGACTACGACCGGCGGACGCGAGCGTGCCAGCGGAAACCGAACGAACGGAACACGGACCGACCGCTAAAACGAGCGGTTCTCTACGCGGGAAGGTCGACGAGTCCCAGCTGGGTCATCATCGCCATCCGGTCGGTGTAGCGCCAGATTTCGGCGAACTTGCCGTCCTCGATTCGGGCCATGCTGATGCCGTCGACCGAGAAGGACGACCCGTTCGACTCCATCCCTCTGAACGTCCCCTCCCACGTGCCGCTGTACGTGAACCGGGCGACGGTCAGGTCGCCGTCCAGCACAGTCTCGTGGACCGCGACGTGGCAGTCGGGGAACGCCTCGCGGAACTCGGAGGCGTGTGTCCGGTAGCCGTCCATGTCGAGGTCACCGTCCGGGCCGTGGTAGACGAAATCGTCCGTGTAGTACTCGTCGAGTACGTCCGTGTTCCCCTCGCTCCACAGCTCTTCCGCTTCGATGTTCACGTGCAGTTCAGTGTTGTCCTCGAACGCGATTGCGACCATGTTTTCCTCAGTTGCGCCGCTCGGCGGCTCCATCACCCGACGGTCCGCGCGTCAGCGCAGTCGATACACTACGCTGCGTGAGAGCATGAAGCTGTATCAACACGCTACGGAACGTGAACGTCGGGTGGGGGAGTCGCCTGAAGTCCTGGAGTCGTCACCGGAGCGCGGTGGCACTGCCCGACGACGTGTCGTGCGAGTTCGAGAGCGGCGAACGAGTGTGGGGCCGGGGGGAGCGGGTGGGCGTGGAGGTGCAGTACGATTGGACCGACCGAGCGGACGACGACCCGGCGGTACACGAGGGTGGTGCCGCGCCACCGAAGCGGTTCCGCCGCTTCGAGCCGTTCGCTCACGGAGAGACCCGTGGGGGACCGAGGCTGCGGTCCACCGCGCCCATGCACCGGTGCGGGTTTCGCGCGCTCCGCTGCGCTCACAGAACGCACGAGCGGTGCTCGACCGCGACGGACAGCACCCCGGCGGACGGGAACGCGGTTCAAAAACCGACACGGGGGTGACAGCAGCGACCGAACAGTGGGAACAACCGAAAATCGAGGAAAGCCGCGAACCGCCCTAGAACAGCGCCGCCGCCGAAGCCTGCGCCGTCTCGACGACGGGCGCGAACGCCGGCAGCAGCAGGACGGTTCCGAGCGCCGCGGCCATGATGGCGACGTACAGCCCCATGGGCCGCGACTCGATTTCGAACTCGCTCACGGGGTCTTCGATCCACATCGCCTTCACGACGCGCGAGTAGTAGAACAGCGACAGGGCGCTGTTGATCGCGCCGACGGCCGCGAGCCACCAGAAGCCGCCCTCGATGGCCGAGTAGAAGAGGGCGTACTTCGAGAGGAAGCCGCCGAACGGTGGGAGCCCGGCCAGGGAGAACATGAAGACGGTCATGGCGAGACAGGCCATCGGTGCCTGCGTCGAGAGGCCGTTGAGGTCCTCGAACGTCCGGCCGAGGTCCCAGTACTCGGTCATGGCGATGAAGATGAACGCGCCGGTGTTCATGAAGCCGTAGACCATGAGGTGTGCCATCGCCGCACCGATGACGTCACCGTTCGGCCCGCCGCCGGAGACGGCGGCGAGGCCGATGAGCGCGTAGCCCGCGTGCCCGATGGAGGAGTACGCCAGCATGCGCTTGACGTTCTCCTGGGTCGCCGCGGCGAAGTTGCCGAGCGTCATCGTCACGACGGCGAGGACGGCGAAGGCGAGCGGCCAGTCGACGCCCATCGGGACCAACTCGCTCACGGGGAACGCCACCGTGAACACGCGGAACGCGACGGCGAACCCGGCGGCCTTCGACGCCGAGGAGAGGAAGCCCGAGATGGGCGCGGGCGCGCCTTCGTACGCCTCCGGCGCCCAGAAGTGGAACGGGACGGAGGCGGTCTTGAACGCGAAGCCGCCGATGATCATGAAGACGCCGACGCCGACGACGCCGACGAGACCGCTCGACTCCGCGATACCGCTCGCGACGTCGCCGAGGACGAGCGTCCCGGTCGCCGCGTAGACGAGCGAGATACCGAACGCCAGAACGGCCGAGGAGACGGCCCCGATGAGGAAGTACTTGAGGCTCGCCTCGACGCTGCCCCGATTGCGCTTGAGGAACGCGACGAGCGCGTACGAGGGGAGCGAGGCGAGTTCGAGCGAGACGAACACGGTCGCCAGCGAGTTCGAGGCCGCCATGAGCGCCATCCCCGTGGCCGCGAAGAGGACGAGCGAGTAGAACTCGCCCTGGTAGTCCTCGCCCTTGAGGTAGTCGTAGGAGGCGACGACCACGAGCGCCGTGACCGAGGCGAAGATGAGCTGGAAGAACAGCGCCATCCCGTCGATCACGAGGGAGGAACCGTACAGTTCGATGGGACCGCCCGTCGACGGCTGGCCGGTGCCGGCGACGAGGTACCAGGCGGCGATACCGAACGACACGAGCGAGCCGACGACCGCGATGCTCGCGAGCAGCGTGCTGTTGGACGTGTCGGGGTCGACCGTGTCGGCGAGCAGCAGGACGAGCGACGCCACGGCGAGCGCCAGAATGGGCGCCGTTGCGGCCCAGTCTGGCAGCGTCGACGACTGGAGCGCGACGCGTGTGAGGTCAGCGAACATCTACGAGACACCTCCCAGGATGGGGTTGACGGCGTCTTGGATCATCCCGAAGAACAGGTCCGGGGCGACGCCGAGCACGATGATGAGCGCCAACAGGACGGCCAGGGGAGCCACGTCGTGGACGGGCGCCTCCGTGATGGTGTACTCGCCGTCGAACCGGAACGGACCGAACAGCGTGCGCTGCATCGCGAAGAGCAGGTAACCTGCGACGATGACGATGCCGAACATCGCCGCCGCCGTGAAGAGCGGCATGCCGGAGAACGTCGTCGACTCGAACGAGCCCTTGAAGATGAAGAACTCGCCGGCGAAGCCGGCCATCAGCGGCAGGCCCATGTAGGCGAACGCGCCGGCGACGAAGATGCCCGCGGTGACGGGCATCCGATCCGCGATGCCGGACATGTCGCCGACCATCCGGGTGTGGGTCGTGTTGTAGACGACGCCGACGGTCATGAACATCAGCCCCGAGATGAGGCCGTGGGCGACCATCTGGAACGTCGCGCCGCCGACGCCGTACGTCGTGTAGGCGATGAGGCCGAGGATGACGTACCCCATCGACGAGACGGACGAGTACGCGACGATGCGCTTGAGGTCCTCCTGGGCCAGAGCGAGCAGCGCGCCGTAGATGACGCTCACGACGGCGAGGATGGCGATGGGCACCGCGAGGTCGACGGCCACCTCCGGAAGCATCGTGAAGTTGAATCGCAGCAGGGCGTAGGTCCCCATCTTCAGGAGGACGCCCGCCAGCATCACCGACACGGGCGTGGGTGCCTCGACGTGGGCGTCGGGCAGCCACGTGTGCAGCGGGGCGACGGGCACCTTCACCGCGAAGCCGACGAACATCGCCACGAACGCGGCCGCGGCGAGCGTCGGTGCCTGGATGCCGAACAGCGAGCCGAGTTCGCCCGCACGGAGCGCCATCGCCACCTCCGGCAGGCGCAGCGACCCGATGGAGTCGCCCAGTCCGAACACCAAGGCGATGAAGCCGATGAACATCACCAGCGAGGCGATGTTCGTGTAGACGAAGAACTTGATCGCGGCGTACTTCCGACGGGGGCCGCCCCAGACGCCGACGAGGAAGTACATCGGGACGAGGACGGCCTCCCAGAAGACGAACCAGACGAAGAAGTCCAGCGCCGTAAAGACGCCCAGGAGGTTGGCCTCCATGAACAGCATCAGGCCGTAGAACTGGCTCTGCCGCTCGGAGATGGGAGTCCACGCCGAGACGATGGCGAGCGACGACAGGATAGTCGTCAGGACGACGAGCGGCAGCGAGATGCCGTCGACGCCGACGAACCAGTGGAGGTCCAGTCCTCCGAGAGTGAACCAGACGATGTCTGTCTCGAACGCGATGGTCCCGTCCATCAGGGCGTTCCCGCTCGCGTCGAACTGTGACCACATCCAGAGCGCCCCGGCGACCGGGGGCAGACTGAGCACGAACGCCAGCCGACCGGCGTACTCGTCGGGGGCGACGAGGACGGCGAGGGCGGCGACGAACGTGAAGGCGATGAGTGCTTCGATGATCATGCGAACCAACCTCCCATCAGACCGAACACGACCAGGAGCGCGGTCAGCCCGAGCGTCAAGAGGACGGCGTAGTTGGAGACGACGCCCGTCTGGACGCGGCGAATCCGCGAGCCGCTCATGAGGCTGACCGAGGAGACGCCGTTGACGACGCCGTCGACGACGCCCTGATCGAACTTGTCGGCGACCCGGGCGATGGGCCGGACGACGTCTTCGGCGAGCCAGACCTGGTACTCGTCCTGGTAGTAGTTGTTGTACAGCACCGTCTTGATGCTCCCGAGCCGGTCGGTGTGTTCCTCGGGTTCGGGGACGTTGTACAGCACGTGTGCGAGAGCCGCACCGCCGAGCGCAAGCGCGAGCGAGACGGCCGCACCGATGGCCACCGTCGCCGCCTCACCGCCGATGTACGCCGACGAGTAGGGAAGCACGTCGCCGTAGTGGTGGGCGGTGAGCGACTCGAAGCCGCCGTCGAGCCACTGGTGGAGGAAGTCGATGCCGCCGATGCCGAGGAGCTTCTCGACCGGGACCATGTTGACGACCCCCGTGACGGCCGCGAGGACGCCGAGGACCGCGAGCGGTCCCTTCACGTTCCAGCGCACGCCGTGTGGGTCCCGCGCGATGTCCGAGCGCGGCTCACCGTGGAAGGTGAGGAACACCATCCGGAAGGTGTAGAAGCCGGTGAAGAAGACGGCGAGGAGCCCCATCGCGTACGCGGCCAGCAGGAGCGGTGACCCGCCCAGGCCGTGGATGAGCGTCTCGTAGAGCACCTCGTCCTTCGACCAGAAGCCCGAGAACGGGAAGATGCCCGCGAGCGCGAGCGACCCCGAGAGGAACGCGTAGTAGGTCACGGGCATCTTCTCCTTCAGACCGCCCATGTCCCACATGTTCTCGTTGTGGTGCATCGCGATGATGACCGACCCCGCGCCCAAGAACAGGAGCGCCTTGAAGAACGCGTGGGTCATCAGGTGGAACGTCGCGGCGACGTACCCACCCGCGCCCAGTCCGAGCATGATGTAGCCGTACTGAGAGATTGTCGAGTACGCCAGCACCTGCTTGATCTCGCGCTTGACGACGCCCATCGTCGCCGCGAAGAGCGCCGTGAACCCGCCGACGAGCGCGATGATGGCCAGTGCGGTGGGGGAGACGGCGTAGAAGCCGTACATGCGCGCGACGAGGTAGACGCCCGCGGCGACCATCGTCGCGGCGTGGATGAGCGCCGACACCGGGGTGGGACCCTCCATGGCGTCGGGCAGCCACGTGTGCAGCGGGAACTGTGCGGACTTGCCCACGACGCCGCCGAGGACGAGCAGGCCGACGACCGTGAACCACGTCTGCGGCGCGAAGCCGAACGTGTTCACGCCCTCGGCCGCACCCGCGACGGCCTCTTCGGCGAGGACGGGGAACGACCCCTCACCCGCGAACGCCGCGGTGCCGAACGTCGCGAAGACGGCGACGACGCCGACGAGGAAGAAGTAGTCACCGAACCGGGTGACCAGGAACGCTTTCTTGGCTGCCGAGGGCGGGCCGGCCTCGCGGAACCAGAAGCCGATGAGGAGATACGAACACAACCCCACCAGCTCGAAGAACATGAACGCCATCAGCAGATTGTCGCTGACGACGAACCCGAGCATCGAGGCGGTGAACAGCCCCAGGGCGGCGTAGTATCTCGGTAGCCCCGTCTCGCCCTCGTCGTTCATGTAGCCGAGCGAGAAGACGTGGACGAGGAACGCGACGAGCGAGACGATGACGAGCATCATCGCCGCGAGCGGGTCGATGAGGAGGCCGAACGTGAGGTCGACCGCCTCCAGCCCCTCGGCCCACGTGTAGATGGTCTGGTTGTACGTCCCGCCACCGGCGACCTGTAAGGTCACGCCGATGGAGAGGAGGAGCGATCCGCCCGTCGCCGCGATGCCCGCCAGCGCCCCGCCCTTCGGCATGTATCGCCCGGCGAAGAGGGCGATCACGAACGAGAAGAACGGGAAGAGAACGATGGCCGGCGCGAAGTCGAATATCCCTGCCATCTTACCACCTCATCGTCGTCGCGCTTGTGACGTCGACGTCGTTGAAGTTGCGGTACAGTACGAGGATGATGCCGATTCCGACCGCCACCTCGGCGGCGGCCAGCGCCATGGTGAACAGTCCGAACGTCTGCCCCGTGACGTTCCCCAGAACTGCGAGAACGCGACGAGGTTGATGTTCGCGGCGTTCAGCATGAGCTCGACCGACATCAAGAACAAGAGCGCGTTACGCTTCGTCAGGATGCCGAACAGGCCGATGCAGAACACCGCACCCGAGAGCAGGAGGTACCACTCCGGCGGAACCATCAGCGGTCACCCCCCGCGTCGGCGCCAACGTCGGTGCCGGCGTCGGCGTCGGTACCCTCGTCTCCGTCCTCGCCGAGGAGGGTCCGTTTCAGTTCTCGCCCGCCGTCGGTCAGAAGCGAGACGTTCCGTCCCTCGTTCTCGCGGCGCGCGAGTAAGACCGCGCCCACGAGCGCCGCCACGAGCACGAGGTCGATGATCTCGAACGCGACGAGGAGCGACTCCGAGGGGACGCCGCCGAAGTCGAGGTTGAACATCGCGTAGCCGATGCTCGCGGTGATGCTCGCGTCGGCCGGGAAACCCTGCGGTTCGGGGAACTGTGCGTTGAGGAACGCGACGGCCATGACCGCGAACAGCACGACTGCCGCGAGCCCCGGCACGAGATGCGAGCCCAGGTCGAGTTCGGGTCTGGTGGTTGGTTTCATGTGCGACTCACTTCCGGTTCGTCCGCGTCTGTCGGTTCCGTCCGCGTCAGCATCACGGCGAACGTGATGAGGACGAGAACCCCGCCCACGTAGACGAGGATCTGCATGGCGGCGAGGAACTCCGCCTGCAACATCACGTAGTGCACCGCGACGCTCAACAGCGCGCCCCCGAGGAACAGTGCGGAGTGCCAGACGTCCCGCACGAGGACGACGCCGAGGCTGCTCCCGATCGTCACGAGCGCGAACAGCAAGAACGCGGCCAGTTCATAAACGGTAGCCATTGTGTGTGTCTCCTTGTGGATGCCCTTTGAAGATTTCGAGAACGCTCGGACGATTACTGGTAGTCGACCTCGCCGTCGCTTTCGCCGACCCACGCGTTGCGGTCGGGGTTGCGCTCGTTGAGCGGGTCCAGCCCCTTGTACCAGGGGACGTTCTTGAGCTGTTCTTTGTTGTAGACGAACTCGTTCTTCGTGTCCGCCGTGAACTCGAAGTTCTGGGTGAGCAGGATGGCGTCGACGGGGCAGACCTCCTCACAGAGCCGGCAGTAGATGCACTGCCCGATGTGGAGGTTGTACTGCTCGCCGTTGCGCTTGTCGTCCGTGACGATCTGGATGGTGTCGTTCGGACAGACGTTCTCACACTGGCGGCACCAGATACACCGCTCCTGTGAGAACTTGTGAACCCCTCTGAACCGCGGGCTCACTTCGGGTTCTGCTTCGGGATACTCGACGGTGAACGTCTGCCCGTCGAGCGCGTGCTTCATCGTCACTGCCATACCTTTGAGTAGTCCGATCATGTTACGCGATCACCCCCACGATGATGGCCGTGAGCACCAGGTTCGCAAACGAAAGGACGAGCATGCCCTTCCAGCCTATCTCGATGAGTTGGTCGATGCGGACGCGCGGCACCGCCGAACGGCACCACTGTGTGAACAGGAAGAACGCCCACATCTTGATGATCATCCACACGAACCCCGGCAGGATCGGTCCCGCGGGGCCACCGAGGAACAGCACGGCGACGAGCGCGCCGCCGAGGAAGATGTGGATGAACTCGCCGAGGTAGAACAGCACGAAGTAGACCGAGGAGTACTCCGTCTGGTAGCCGGCGACGATTTCGGTCGGCGCCTCCGGGATGTCGAACGGATTGCGACCGATCTCGGCCATGTTCGCCGCGAGGAACAGCACGAACGCGAACGGGTTGACGAACGCGAACCACTGCGGAATCGACACCCCCGCGACGGTGACGAGCGGCTCCGCTTGAACAGCGACGATTTCGCTCATCTGGAGCGTTCCGGTGAAGATGACGACCGACGCCGCGGTGACGACGAGCGGAATCTCGTACGCGATGTTCTGCGCGATAGAGCGCAGCCCACCGAGGAGCGAGTACTTGTTGTTCGACGCGTAGCCCGCCATCACCAGCCCGAGCGAGGCGATAGACGCCGCCGCGAAGGCGAACGCCAGCCCCGTCTCGGGGTCGGCGAGTTGAATTCCCGAGCCGAGCGGGATGACGGCGAAGCCCAGGAGTGCCGAGAACGGGAGGACGATGGGCGCGAGGTCCCACGCCGGCCGGTCGACCCCTTCGGGGACGATGAGCTCCTTCGACAGGAGTCGGACGGCGTCGGCGACGATGATGAGCAGGCCGAACGGGCCGATGCGGTTGACCGCGATGCGGTCGGTGAACGCGGCGGTGATCTTCCGCTTCGCCCACGGTCCCGCGACGGCCGTCATCGTCAGCATCAGGTTCGCGATGATGAACGCGCCGATGAGTCCACCGACGACCGCGCCGGCGACGCCGTCGAGACCGAGCAGACCGGCGATGGCATCGGGGAGCGGTGCGCCGCCGACCCCACCCGTTCCGGCCGCGGTGGCGTTCGCGGTTCCGTTCGCCGTCGCGGTGGCGGTTCCGTTCGCTGTCGGGTCGCGGTCGCTGTCCCGTTCCCGGACTGGAGCAGCACCGGCCCTGGCATTACCGGTCCACCTCACCGAGCACGATGTCGAGGCTGCCGAGCGACGCGATCATGTCGGGGATGTACTCGCCCTCGGACATCTCGGGCAACGTCTGAAGGTTCGAGAAGCAGGGCGAGCGGATCTTGAAGCGCGCGGGCTTGTCCGTCCCGTCCGCGCGCATGTAGATGCCGAGTTCACCCTTCGCACCCTCGACCGCGCGGTAGATTTCGGTGTCGTCCTCGGGGCGCAGCGTCCGGGGAACGTTCGCCTGGATGTTCCGCTCGTCCTCGGGCCAGTCCTCCAGGAGGTCGACGCACTGTTCGATGATCTTCGCCGACTCTTCGACCTCGCGGAGTCGGACCAGGAGGCGCGAGTAGTTGTCGCAGCCGTCCTCGGTGACGACGTTCCAGTCGAGTTCGTCGTAGTAGCCGTACGGGTCGTCACGACGGAGGTCGTAGTCGACGCCCGACCCGCGCGCAACGGGGCCGGTCGCGCCGTACGATTTGGCGACTTCGGGGGGAGGACGCCCGTTCCGACGGTCCGGACCTGGAGGATCTCGTTCGCGGAGATCATGTCGTGGTACTCCTCGAGCGCCTCGGGGAGTTCGTCGATGAACGTCCGGATCTTGTCGAAGAAGTCCTCGCGCGGTTCGGGGAGGTCCCAGACGACGCCTCCCAATCGGAAGTAGTTGAACATCAGCCGCTGACCGGTGAGGTCCTCGAGGATGTTCTGTGCCTTCTCGCGGTCGCGGACGGCGTACATGAAGATGGCCGTGAAATCGCCGTAGACGTCCAGCGCGAACGTCCCCACGGCGAGCATGTGCGAGGCGATGCGGCACACCTCCGCCCCGAGGGTCCGGATGATCTGTGCGTACTCGGGGACTTCGATGTCGGCCATGTCCTCGGCCACGCGCGCGTACGCCCACTCGTTCAGCAGCCCCGCCGAGATGTAGTCCCAGCGGTCCGGGTAGGGCATGATCTGGTAGCGGTACGTGCCCTGCTGACAGATCTGCTCCTCACACCGGTGGAGGTAGCCGATGTCCGATTCGAGGTCGGCGATCTGTTCGCCGTCGAGCGTCGTCTTCACGTGGAGGACGCCGTGGGTCGCGGGGTGGTGGGGGCCGATGTTGACGAACATCGTGTTGCCCTCGTCGTCCTTGTGGTCCTCCTGCAGCGGGTTGGCGTGCTCTTTGAGCGTGACGATCTGTGGGCGGTCCTGGTCGTAGTCGAGCGAGAGGGGGTGACCCTGCCACGTCTCGGGGAGTAAGATGCGGCGCAGGTCGGGGTGACCCTCGTACTCGATGCCCACCAGGTCGTACGCTTCCCGCTCGTGCCAGTCCGCCGTCCGGAACACCGGTTCGGCCGTCTGGCTCTTCGGCGCGTCTTTCGCGGTGGGGACGACGACGCTCACTTCGCGCGTGCGGTCGTCGTACGAGGTGAGATGGTAGATGGATTCGTAGCGGTCCTCGTACTCCTGGGCCGTGACGCACGAGAGGTGGTCGAAGCCGGCTTCTTCCCTGAGCGTCGAGAGGACGTCCTGGACGGCGTCGGGGCGGATTTCGAAGCCCGGTGCGTTGAGGTGGTCGTCGCGCTTGAGGACGCGATCACCGAGCAGTTCTTCGAGCGCCTCGCCGGTGGTCGGAAGCGACTCCTCGACGAGTTCGGGCGTCGAGTCGCTCGGCTCTTCGAGGCTCATGGCGAGTCACCCCAGTTGTACCGCATGACGAGGTCGTCGGTGTCGATATCCTCGGCGAGTTGGTCGACGATTTCGTCGCGTTCGAGGTCGCCGAACTGTTCGAGTTCGTAGGGTTTCACGGTGACCGGCGCGGACTCGCCGTTGGCGATGCGCTCTTGCAGTTTGGCGACGCCGTAGACGAGCGCCTCCGGTCTGGGCGGACAGCCGGGGACGTGGATGTCGACCGGGATGACCTCCTCGGCGCCCTTGATGACGTTGTACCCCTCCTGGAACGGGCCGCCCGAGATAGTGCACGAGCCCATGCCGATGACGAACTTCGGCTCGGGCATCTGGTCGTAGACGCGCTTCATCCGCGGGGCGAACTTCGAGACGATGGTCCCGGGGACGATGATGACGTCCGCCTGTCGGGGGCTGGCCCGCGGCACACCGGCGCCGAAGCGGTCGAGGTCGTGCTTGACGGCGTAGGTGTGCATCATCTCGATGCTGCAGCAGGCGATGCCGAACTGCAGCATGAACATCGACGACCCGCGGACCCAGTTCATGAACTGGTCGAACTTCGTGAGGATGAACGGCGAGGAGCCGAACGCCTCTCTCAGCGTGGAGTTGAACCGGTCGTCGGCACCGGACATTCGAGCGTCCCGGGTCGCGGTCTGTACCTGTGCGTCGTCGGTTACGAACGGTTTGTTGTCGCTGCTCATGCGTCTTGTCTCTCTGTCTTCTGGCGGCTCGCACGCGGGCTCTTGACCCACCTGACGGCGCCGTTGCGCCACGCCCACACGAGGCCGACGACCAGCACGCCGATGAACACCAACATCGGCAGTAACACGGTCGCCAGGCTCGCGCCCTGCTCGAGCGCGGACCGGTAGATAACGGTCCACGGGAGGATGAGAACAGTCTCGATGTCGAAGATGACGAACAGCAGCGCGACCATGTAGTACTGAATGTTGAACTGGACGCGCGCCGTCCCCGTCGGCACCTCACCGCTCTCGTAGGTGGCGCTCTTGCCTTGTTCCGGCACTGTCGGGCGCAGTATCGCCGAGACGGCCATCATCCCCAGCGGGATGCCGACACCGACGAGGCCCAACGCGCCGATTGCTATCCAATCGTTCATACGGAAGTCTCCTATCGTCCGTCGGTTAGAACACCACCGTTATAAGCGTTGATTTGTGCTCTTGGGAGCGACCCAACACCGCTCCGTCGGTTAACTTCCCGGACCGACGTGACGCGCAGAAAGTCGTGCAGTGTGATACCACACGACGGTGTCGCCGTCGCCCGGTTTTCGGCTATTCGCCGTCGGCGTGCCGCTCGCGGAAGCCCGCGAGTCCCAGGTCGTGGAGGTCGCGGGAGACGTCCGCGACGCCCGCCTTCTGGTCCTCGTGGAACGCGACGAGGCGCTCGCGCACCTCGCTGTGCTCGCGCGCGAGGGTCTGTGCGGCCGACAGGGCGGCGTTGAACGACTTGCCCGCGTCGACCGCCGTGATCGGTGCGCCCGTCGGCATACCGATCACCGAATCGACGGACTTCTCCTGGACGGGGACGCCCACGACGGGAACGGGAAAGGCGATGGAGGCGGTCATGTTCGGGAGGTCCGCACTCTTGCCACCCGCGCCCGCGACGATGACGTCGATGCCGCGCGCCTCGGCGGTGTCGGCGTACGCGTACATCAGGTCCGGGGTTCGGTGCGCGGAGACGACGTAGCTCTCGAAGGTGAACCGCTCGTCGGGGGGGTTCGAGAAGTCGGTCTGCTCTGCGAACCCGAGTTCGAAGAACGCCTCGTACGCGCCCTCCATCACGGGGAGGTCCGAGTCCGAGCCCATGATGATGCCCACGTCGGGCGTCGCCTCGGGGTCGATGTCCTGTGCGGCTTCGTCGCGGAGTCGGTCGATGAGTTCGGATTCGTCGGTCATTGGCGGTGGTCTCGTGTGTGTCGTGCGGGCTGTCGGCCGGTGGAACGAGTGGACTCGTCGGTCAGCGGAACGTGAGACCGTCCCGTGTCTCTCTCGCGCGTGCGAGGAGCGAGTCCGTGTCCACGTCCGCCTCGCTCTCGCCAGCGTCGCCCACGAGCGTCACGTGGCCCATCTTCCGCAGCGGGCGGACCTCGTGTTTCCCGTACCAGTGCAGCGCTGCCCCGGGTTCCGAGAGGACGGCGTCGACGTCACCGAGACGGGCTTCACGGGGAGCCTCGACCGTTCCGAGGACGTTCGCCGACACGGTCGGCGCGCGCAACCGGGTCGACCCGAGCGGCCACCCGAGGACGGCCCGGATGTGCTGTTCGAACTGCGACGTGACGGCCCCCTCGATGGTCCAGTGGCCGGAGTTGTGCGGTCGCGGGGCCACCTCGTTGACGAGGATTTCGCCGTCGACCTCGAACAGTTCGATGCCGTAGACGCCGCGGCCGTCGAGGACAGAGAGGACGTCGCGGGCGACCGCTTCTGCCCGTGCGGTCACCTCGTCGGTCGTCCGCGCGGGGACGACCGTCTCCCTGAGAATCTCCTCCTCGTGGACGTTCTCGCCGACGGGGAACGTGCTGGTCTCCGCTTCGCCCACACAGCCGATGACCGAGAGTTCGCGGTCGAAGTCGACGAACGCCTCGGCCATCGCCTTCCCGTCGAGTTCGGCGAGCGCGTCGGCCGCCTCGTCGGGAGAGCGGACGGGGACGTTACCGCGGCCGTCGTAGCCGCCGCGGCGCGCCTTCAGCATGACGCCGTCGAACCGTTCCACGCTGGATTCGAGGTCGGCCACCGAGTCCACGCGCTCGAACGGCGGGACGGGAATCCCCCTGTCCTCGAACGCCGCCTTCTGTTCGAGTTTGTCCTCGATGAGTCGGAGCGTGTCGGGCGAGGGATGGACCGGCACGTTCGCCTCCCGACTCACCTCGTCAAGGAGGTCGGGGTCGGCGAGTTCGATTTCGTACGTGAGGACGTCACAGCGAGCCGCGAGTTCGGCGACTCCCTCCGGGTCGTCGAAGGAGCCGACGACCTGGTCGGCGGCGACCGACGCGGGGCAGTCGGGAGTCGGGTCGAGCACGACTACGCTGACGCCGAGCGGGGCCGCGGCCTCGGCCATCATCCGGCCGAGTTGCCCCCCGCCGACGACGCCGAGCGTCGGGCCGGGGATGGTGAAGTCGGAGTCGAGCGTCACACGCGGTACTGCTGTACGTCAGTGCATAAGAGTTGCCACCTCGGGTCGTGAGATGACCACGAACGTGGAACGTTCGCCGTGCCCGCTCAGAGGCTCGGGTCACGCTGTTCGGCCCGCTGGAGGGCGTCCTCGTCGACGAAGACGACGATGTGCTCGCCCCAGAGCTTGAAGGCGTGCTCGCGGACCGTGTAGCCCTCCAGGTGCGGTTCTATCTCGTCGCGGTCCCAGTCGTGGGCGATGACGACCGGCGGCGCGTCCGCGAGCGCCTCCTCGGGGGGCGTGTCGGGTGCGGTCGAGGTCACCTCGGCGTCGGACAGTTCGAGATACCACGGGAGCGGGAGCCGCGAGTGCCAGGCGGGGCCGCCCGGCGGGGGCGTGTCCGCCGACGACTCGTTGGAGACGTACAACTCAACGGAGTCACCGCCGGGCGTCGTCGTGCCGTAGAAGAGGACGTCGGTCCCGTCGTTGGTCTCCGCGACCGCCCGGACGTCGACGATGGACTCGCGGAGGTCGTTGCTGGGCTGGGCCCACTGGAGGACCTGCTTGTCCGCCTCCTCGGTCGAGTTCCAGTAGGCGACGTTCGCGCCGAGCGTGCCGCCGATGGCGGCAAGAAGGACCAGTGCGGCGAGGCCGGTCGAGACGCGGTCGTCGTCGTGCAGCGAGTCGACGCCGGTGCGGACGACGAACGCTAGCCCGACCGAGGCGGGGATGGCGAAGGCGACGACGGCGTGGATGACCGCCCACGGCGCTTCGATGTCGGTCGCCAGCGGGTAGCCGACGACGCTGGCGAGCCCCCAGTAGACCGCGAAGGCGACCAGGGGGCGAAAGCCCGGGTTCGCGGGCGAGTAGCGGTCCAACAGCGCGCCGACGAGGCCGAACGCGAGAACGACCGGCGCGCCGTAGACGAACGTCTCCAGGTAGCCGTACAGGAACGTGAGGTAGTCGTTGTCCTGGTGGCCGCCGTCGATCCAGGTACCGTAGAGGCGCTCTGCGGGGGCGACCGTGCCTGCCTCGACGACGCCCGGGAGCGCGGCCGGGTTCGCGAGCGCGGACCACAGGTCCGGGCGCGGGGCGTAGAAGAACACGACGACGAGGAAGAACGCCGCGAGCGCGCCGAGGGAGTAGACGCCGACCCGGGCGAGGCCGCGCTCGAACGTCTCCTCGTCGTCTCTCACCCACCGGTAGACGGCGGTGGGCCACGTCTCGGCGAGGACGTCGCTCAGGCGGGTGCCCGCCCGCGTCTCGCGGACGAGTCGGTGGTCCAAGAGGAGGACGCCGGCACCCAGAAAGCACGCCACGTAGAGCAGCGCGTTCTCCTTCGTCGTGAACGCCAGCCCCATGGACGCGCCGGCACCGACCAGATAGCCGAGGCGACGGGTCACCAGCAGGCGGACGAGGAGACCGAACGCCACGACCGAGAAGACGGCGACGAGGACGTCGTTGCGCATGAACCGCGAGTAGTAGACGAGGAGGGGGTTGAGCGCGAACAGTGCGCCGAGTGCGACCACCTCGTCGTCGTCGAGATGGTCGCGGAAGAGCCACGCCGCGAGCGGGAAGAGACCGCCGACGACGGCGACGGGGAGGCGGGCGGCGAAGTCCGACGCGGGGAGGAGCGCGAACAGGTAGTCGTTGACGATGGGGAGGAACGGGCCGTGGACGATGGGACGGTACGAGTGAACTCCAGTCTCCCCGTATCTGAGAATCCAGTAGCCGACCCGCCCCTCGTCCCAGTGCATCACGCGACCGCCGAGCGAGACGACGCGGAAGAGGAGGGCGAGAAGCGAGAGTCCACAGAGGGCGAGGAACGTCTTCGAGGCGAGCGGCCCCTCGTCGGTACGCATGGGTGGTAGTCGGGTATCCGGGGATTACAACTCTTGTGTTCCGCATCGAACGCCCGTCCCGAGAGGGGTCCGAGCCGTGTTCGTTCCGGTCTCGACGTTCGTGTTACATAGCATATGTGATGATTTATCATTTTATGGGTGTTCCCTACTGACGCAATGCGCGCAGCAGTGTACTACGGTCAGAAGGACGTACGCATCGAAGACGTCGAACCCGGGACGGTCGGTCGGGGGCAGGTGCGGGTCGACGTCGAGACCTGTGGCATCTGCGGGACGGACCTCCACGAGTACGCCGCCGGGCCGATTTTTATTCCGGGCGAGGAGCCACACCCCATCTCCGGAGAGAAGCTTCCCGTCACGATGGGCCACGAGTTCAGCGGCGTCGTGAGCGAGGTGGGCGACGGCGTCGACTCGCTCGAAACCGGCGATGCGGTCGCCATCAATCCCATCCTCTCGTGCGGCGAGTGTCGGCAGTGCAGGGAGGGCAACTACCACATCTGTAGCTCCATCGGGTTCGTGGGCCTCTCCGGGGGAGGGGGCGGGTTCTCCGAGAGCGTCGTCGTGAGCGAACACCAGGCCGTCCCGCTCGTCGACGGCGTCCCCATCGAACACGGCGCGCTGGTCGAACCGCTCGCCGTCGGCTTACACGCCGTCCGCCGCGCCGGGGTCCAGGCGGGCGACGTCACCGCCGTGTTCGGCAGCGGTCCCATCGGCCTGTCGGTCATCCAGTCGCTGCGCGCCGCCGGGGCGGGCGAAATCATCGTCTCCGAGCCCCGCAAGGCCCGCCGGGACCTGGCGGAACAGTCCGGCGCGACGACGCTCATCGACCCCTCAGACATCGACGCGGTCGAGGAGATTCGCGACCTGACGGACGGCGGCGTCGACCAGACGTTCGAGGTCGCGGGCATCGAGGCGACGTACAAGCAGGCCATCCAAGCGACGCGCCCGCACGGGACGACGACCATCGTCAGCATCTTCGAGGAGGAGGCGAGTTCCCACCCCATCGACCTCGTGCTCGGCGAACGGACCATCACGGGGACGCTCGCGTACCTGGGCGGGCCGCGCGCGGACGAGGAGTACGGGATGGTCATCGACATGCTCGCCGATGGAACCCTCGACGTCGACCCGCTCATCACGGCGCGCATCGGCCTCGACGACATCGTCGACGGCGGCTTCGAGTCGCTCCTCGACCCCGAGAGCAACCAGGTAAAGATCCTGGTCGACCCCAACTCCTGAGCCACGGTCGAGGTCGGGGAATCGGGTCGGGGCGACCGTCGCTCCTCCAGCGACGGTGCCGCCGCCACACCGGACGCTGGACGCCGGACGACACCTCTTTTACCCCACCGGCGGACCCACGGGTATGACCCGACTGGGACTGGTCGTCGCGAGCTTCAACGAGTCGGTGACGGGACCGATGGCAGAACGCGCACGGGAGGCCGCCGCCGAACACGACGCGGAGGTCGTCGAGACGCTCTCGGTGCCGGGGAGTTACGACACCCCGCTCGCGGCGGACCGACTCGCCCGCCGCGACGACGTCGACGCCGTGGTCGTCGTCGGCGCCATCGTCACCGGCGACACCGACCACGACCGCGTCATCGCCGACGCGGCCGCGCAGGGGTTGACGCAGGTGAGCCTCGACCGCGACACGCCGGTGCTGTTCGGCGTCTCCGGCCCGGGGATGAGCGGCGCCGAGGCGCGCGAGCGCCTCGACAAAGGAGCGGAAGCGGTATACGCCGCGGTCGAAATGGTGGACTCACTAGCATGAGCGAACACGGACACGCACACGAGTTCGACTTCGCGGCGCGGGTCGAACGGGTGGAGCCGAGCGCGACCCTCGCCATCTCGAACCTCGCCTCGGAACTCGAAGCGGAGGGGAAAGACGTCATCGACCTTTCGGTGGGCGAACCCGACTTCCCCACCCCCGAAAACGTCGTCCAGGCCGGCAAGGACGCGATGGACGCCGGCCACACGGGGTACACCTCCTCGAACGGCATCCCCGAACTCCGCGAGGCAATCGCGGAGAAGCTCCAGGGTAACGGCATCGCCTGCACGTCGGACAACGTCGTCGTCACCCCCGGCGGCAAGCAGGGCCTCTTCGAGGTCATCCAGACCGTCGTCGACGACGGGGACGAGGTGGTGCTCCTGGACCCGGCGTGGGTCTCCTACGAGGCGATGGTGAAGCTCGCCGGCGGCTCCCTCTCCCGCGTCGACCTCTCGCCGTACGGTTTCCAGCTCGAACCCGCCCTCGACGACCTCGCCGAGGCGGTCAGCGACGACACCGAACTCCTCGTCGTCAACTCCCCGTCGAACCCGACCGGGTCGGTCTTCACCGACGCGGCGCTCGAAGGCGTCCGCGACCTCGCGGTCGAACACGACGTCGCCGTCATCTCCGACGAGATATACGAGCGCATCGCCTACGACGTCGAACCCACGTCGCTCGCCTCCCTGGACGGGATGGAAGACAGAACCATCACCCTCAACGGCTTCTCGAAGGCGTTCTCCATGACCGGGTGGCGGCTCGGCTACTACTGCGCGCCGGAGGAACTCGTCTCGCAGGCCGGAAAGGTCCACTCGCACTCGGTCTCCTGCGCGGTGAACTTCGTCCAGCACGCCGGCGTCGAGGCCCTCTCGTCCCGGACGGACGACACGGTCGTCGAGATGCGCGAGGCGTTCCGCGAGCGCCGGGACATGCTCGTCGACCTCTTCGACGAACACGACGTCGAGGTTCCCCATCCCGACGGCGCGTTCTACATGATGCCGAAGTTCGCCCCTGACGGGGACGACCAGCAGTGGTGTGAGGACGCCCTCGAACAGGCGCAGGTCGCGACCGTGCCCGGCAGCGCGTTCGGCGCGCCCGGCTACGCCCGTATCTCCTACGCCGCGAGCGAGGACCGACTCCGCGAGGCGGTCGACCGTCTCGCCGAGGCCGACCTCATCTGAGGCCGGGAGACGGGGATTTTTTCGAGAGTCGCGCATCCGCCCACGTCGTGAGACGACGTCTCCGACCGAGACGTGACTCTGTGCGAGGGATGAGGCGATACTGAGCGGCAGGACGGTATCGAGGACGGCTCACAGCGGGGAGACCGCAGCGTCGCCAGGACGGTGTACGCCTCCCCCTCCCCAGCCGGTTGCTCGCGCATGGAGCGCGAGCCGACCCTCGCGCGTTCGCTCACTCCGTTCGCTCTCACGCGCCACCCGCAACCGCACAGAGCGGTGGCGCGTGCTGGCACGACTTCGTGTCGTGCCGGCATCGCGCGAGGTTTTCGCGAGTGAAACGAGCGAATCGGCTGGGGAGGGCGTGGCTTCACTGCCCGAGTGCCTGCGTTCGACCTGCTCTCAATGACACCACCACCAACGAAGCCACTCGTGTCCACCGCTGTACACCGGAACGGCACTGAGCGAGTCGACACTGCTCTCGTGATCGCTACTCCCTCCCCTCGCGTTCGTGTGGTTACGTCGGCCACACCCTGAGCGTCTGGTCGAAGCCGGCCGCGACGACGACACCCCTCTCCCCCGACACGGCACACAGGTTCGTCGTCAGCCGCCCACCGAGCGGGAGTCGCCAGGGCTCCTCGACGCCTCCCTCATCGACCCGCCGTAGCCCCGCGAGTTCGCGCCACGAGTCGTCGGGGACGAGCAACTCGACCCGACCGTCGCCGTCGAGGTCACCTGCGACCGCCCCGTCGAGGTTGCGCGAGCCGATGGCGTGCGTCGAGTAGCCGCGGCGCTCGGCCACGAGACGCAGCGCGTCGCCGTCGGCGCGGTAGAACTCCGCCGTCCCGCCGACGTGTGGCGTCTTCACCGCCGCTATCTCGACGTCTCCATCGGGGCCGAACGGCGCGACGGCCAACTGGTGTCGCCACCGGAAACCCGACCCGACGGGCGGCCCCGCCAGCGTCTCACCAGATTCCGAGAGCGCGACGAGCCGCGCACCCCGCTCGGCGTCGCTCACGGTCACGACCACCTCGCGCTCGCCGTCGTCGTCGACGTCGGCGACAATGGGCGCGATGCCCTCGATGACGCCCGAGGGGGGCTCCAGCGTCGTCTCGACGCCGCCGGCGGGGTCCAGCACGGCAACGGAACGGGCTTCGAGTTCGTCGCCGAGGACGCCGTGGGCGTACGCGTTCGTTCGACCGGCGAGGACGTACAGCCGCCCCGCCGCGCTCACGATACGCGCGTCGGGGAGCGCGTCCACGTCGGCGTTCGTCCCGCCGGGGAGTCGGACCCTGCCTTCGGTAGTCACGGACGCCCACCCGCCGGTCGTCGGAACCGGATGCGTCGTCGGGGACCCGAGAGCCGGAGCGAATCGCGGGTCCGACCCGCCGACGAGCAGCGGTGGCCCTCGGGCCGGACCGAGGTCGACGTCGGCCGTCTCGGCCTCTCGTCCCCCGACCGAAACCGCCTCGGCGTCCTCGCTCGTGACGACGCCGAGCAGGACGCCCTCCTCACGAGGAACGCCGACGACCCACTCGGGCCGCGCGTCGAGCGCGACGTCGACCGGGTCGGTTTCGGGGAGGGACCCGAAACTGTCGACGAATCGGTTGCCGTCGGGGCGTAGATGAGTGTAGCCGAGCGGGACGCTGGCCGGCGGAGCGGGCGGTGGCGAGTCGACGTCGCGGCGTTTCTCCCGCTCGCGGGCGTCAGGGGCGAGTGGGGCGGCACAGCCGGCCAGCGCGCCCGCACAGCCGAGCGCGGCGAGGAGCGTCCGTCGGTTCACGGCTGTGCATCGGCAGGGAGTCGCTAATACCCACCGCGGGAGAGTGCGGGGTGCGTTCGAGCGAGCGACGTCGTCACGCGCGGAGGCTTTTATACCCGGACGCCCCCACGGACGAACGAATGCGTGTCCGTGACCTGCCGCTCGCCGACGACCTCGTCGCCCACTACGAGTCGGCGGGCATCGTCGAACTCTACCCCCCGCAGGCGGCGGCCGTCGACGCGGGCGTCACCCGCGGCGAGAACGTCGTCGTCGCCGTGCCCACGGCGAGCGGGAAGACGTTCATCGCCGAACTCGCGATGCTCACGTCCGAGGGGCCGGCGCTGTACATCGTCCCGCTCCGCGCGCTCGCCCGCGAGAAGTACGAGACGTTCTCGGAACTCCCGGGCGTCGAGGTCGGCATCTCGACGGGTGACCTCGACTCCGCGGAGGAACTCGGGTCGTACGACATCGTCGTCGCCACCGCCGAGAAGGTCGATTCGGCGATTCGAAGCGGGGCGTCGTGGGTCGACGATCTCGCCTGCGTCGTCGTCGACGAGGTCCACCTCCTCGGATCGAAGGGACGCGGGCCCACGCTGGAAGTGACGATAGCGACGCTCGGCCGCCGCGCGCCCGACGTGCAGGTCGTGGCGCTGTCGGCGACGGTCGACAACCCCGACGAAATCGCCGACTGGCTCGGGGCCGAACTCGTCCGAAGCCGGTGGCGACCCGTCGACCTCCGGACCGGGGTGTACGCCGAGGGCCGGGTCGACTTCGACGACGGCTCGACGCTCGCGGTGGCGGTCGACGAGGACGAGGAGAACGCCGACACGGCGGCGACGGTCGAACTCGTCCGCGGCGCCATCGACGACGGGGGACAGTGTCTCGCGTTCGTCCGGTCGCGGCGGGAGGCGGAGGCGTTGGCGACACGGCTGTCCGGGGAGGGAATCGGTACGACGGACGCGCTCGCCGAGGAGATACGCGAGGCGGGACAGGCCGACACCGGCCGACGTCTCGCCGAGTGCGTCGAGGGGGGCGTCGCCTTCCACCACGCGGGACTCCGGGCGGAGCACCGCGCGCTCGTCGAGAACGCCTTTCGCGGTCGGGAGTTGAAATGCATCTGTGCGACGCCGACGCTCGCCGCGGGCGTGAACGTCCCCGCGCGCCGGGTCGTCATCCGTGACCAGAAACGCTACACCGGGTCGGGGATGGAGTGGCTTCCGGTGCTGGAGGTCCACCAGATGTGCGGGCGGGCGGGTCGGCCCCACCTCGACCCCTACGGCGAGGCGGTGCTGGTCGCCGGCGACGAGGCCGGGCGGGAGGAGTTACGGGAGCGGTACGTCGGCGCCGAACCGGAGGCCGTCGAGTCACAGTTGGCCGACCGCGAGGCGCTCCGGACGCACGTCCTCGCCATCGTCGCCTCGGGTTTCGCCGACTCTCAGAGAGGAGTGCTCGACCTGCTCGACGCGACGTTCTACGCGCACGACCGCCCCGAGGAGAGCCTCGCGGGCCTCGTCGAGAGCGTGGTGGCGGACCTGGTCGAGTGGGAGATGCTCACGGCGGAGACAGGGGAGAACGAGGCGAGCGAGGGTGAGACGGAAGGCGGGACGAACGACGGTGAGGCCGAGGGAGGGAACGAGAGCGGAGGAACGCTGGCGGCGACGGCGCTCGGCGAGGCCGTCTCCCGACAGTACATCGCGCCGCAGACCGGCGCGCGCATCGTGGGCGGTATCGAGACGATGCGGGGCATGGAGTCCGTGACGGGACTGACCGCGCTCGAAGTCGTCTGCGACACGCCGGACATGCACGGCACCTACCTGGGCAACCGCGAACGGGCGACGATGTACCAGTACGCCCGGCGTCACGCGGCCGAACTCACGACGGACATGGGCGCGACCGACCGATTCGAGCGGTGGCTCGAATCGGTGAAGACGGCCAGAATCCTGCTGGAGTGGGCCGAGGGCGCCTCGACCGAGGAACTGGTCGACGAGTACCGAATCGGTCCGGGCGACCTCGAATCGCGCGTCGAGCGGGCGCAGTGGCTCCTGGGCGCGGCGGCCGCCGTCGCGGACGTGGTCGGCGGTGACGGCACCGCGTTCCGGGAGGTGCGGGAGCGACTCGTCCCCGATCTGTCGGACGAGTAAGAGCTTTGCCGACGAGCGCCGTCTCGGCGGACGATGCTGGTCGAACTCGCGCTGTTCGTCGTCGGCCTCGTGGCGCTCGTCGTCGGGTCGGACCGCGCCGTGACGGCCGCGGCCGAGGTCGCTCGCTTCTACGGCGTCTCGTCCTTCTTCGTCGGCGTCACGCTCATCTCCGTCGGAACCTCCATCCCGGAGATGGTGACCTCGGTGTACGGCGCGTGGTACGGCGCGGGCGACATCGTCGTCGGGAACATCGTGGGCTCGGAGACGGCACAGATAACGCTCGCCATCGGCATCGTCGCGCTCGTCTCGCCCATCGTCGCCGAGCGACGGAACGTGATGATCTACGGCGGGGCGATGACGCTCGCGATGGTCGTGATGCTCCTGACGCTCGACGACGGTGTGATCCAGCGGTCGGAGGGGCTCCTGATGATGCTCGCGTACGTGAACTTCGTCTACACACTGTACACCAACGAGGGTGGGAGCGAGGTCGCCCAGGAGGTCGTCGAGGAGGCCGAACCACCCGAGCGCGCGCTGCCGTGGATCGTCGGCGGACTCGTACTGGTCGTCGTCGGGGGACAGTTGCTCGTGACGAACGGCATCGCCATCGCTCGTCTCCTCGGGGTGTCGGAGTTCCTCGTCGGCGTGCTCACCGGTCTCGGGACGACCACGCCCGAGATATTCGTCGCGGGGTTGGCCGCCCACCGGGGCGTCTCGGGCATCTCCGTCGGCGCCATCCTCGGGAGCAACATCACCGACCCCGTCTTCTCGCTGGGCGTCGGCGCGCTCGTCGCCGACGTCGTCGTGACGGACCTCGCGTCGGTCCGGGCGGCGGCGGCGTACATGCTCGTCGTCTCGCTCGTCGTGCTGGGGCTGTTCTACTGGCGTCGCGGCATCGGCCGCCGGGCGGCGCTGGTCTGTCTCGCGCTGTACCTCCCGTCGTTCCTGTTCGTGTGAGCGCGACGGCCGGTCGGTGACCCCGGTTTTTGCTCGAGCCTCTCCGAAATCGTCGTCGGAGTGGGTGAGTGGACGGATGCGTGGGCCGGTCGAGACAGACTAGCAGCGGAGCGCGGAGCGGAGTCGCCAGGGCGCTGAAGCCACGCCCTCCCCAGCCGATTCGCTCACTCACTTCGTTCGTTCGCTCATCCCTCGCACGAGCGTCCCCGCCTGGGCGAGACCTCCGGTCTCGCTGCTTCCCGCTCACGTCCGCTCGCGGGAGCGGCACGGAGGCTGCGGGGCCGCGCGTCACCGAAACGCCCGAGACGAATCCGAACGTCGGTCTCACGCCCCTTCCCACGGCCGCGTCGTCCCCTCACCGAACAGTTCCCGCATCAGCGTGACGACGCTCTCGGGCGGGTACTGCCCCCGCTCGGTGACGATGGCGTCGACGTATCGCGGGGGCGTGACGTCGAACGCCGGGTTCGCCACGTCCGGGTCGCCGATGGCCGTCCGGGTCTCCCTGTCGACGACTTCCGAGACGTCGCGGGTCTCGATGTCGACGGTGTGGCCGGTGAGCGTCGCCGGGTGGAGCTTCAGGGTCTGGGCGGCGACCATCACCGGTGTTCCTCTGTCCCGGGCGTTGACTGCGAGGCCGGAGGTGCCGATCTTGTTGATGACGCTCCCGTCGGCGGCGATGGAGTCCGCCCCGACGAGGACGTGGTCGACGTCGTTGAGGTAGTGCCGGGCCGCGCTGTCGACGATGAGCGTCACGGGGACGCCCAGTTCCGACAGTTCCTCCGCCGTGATGTGCCCCTGGTTCCGCGGGCGCGTCTCCTTGACGATGGCCGCCAGTTCCTTGCCCTGGTCGACAGCGACCTCGATGCACGCGAGCGCGTCCGTCGAGTGACAGTGCGTCATGACGACGTCGCCGTCGCGGAGACGGTTCGCGCCCACCTCGCCGAGGTCGGCCTGCGCGTGGTCCAGTCGGACGCAGAACTCCGCGACTGTCGCTTCGACCGACTCGCGCAGTGCCGCGACGGTCGCCCCCTCGATGCCGTGGAGCACGTAGCGGAGCGCGTTCGGGAGGCTCACCGCCGTCGGGCGCGTCTCGAACAGAGTCCGCGCGGCGGCTCGCAGTTCTCCACGGAAGGCCTCGGGGGAGTCGGCGTCGCTCGCTCGCGCCTGTGCCCGGAGCGCCCGGGCGGCCGCGTCCGCGATGGCCGCCGCTCCTCGAATCTCCATGGTGTCGATGGCCTCGGCCGTCTCGCGGACCTCCCTGTGCACGCCCATGCGAATAGATGGCACACGGACGGTGAAAAGTGAGTCGGGCGTCAGACGCGTTCGACGAGCGTCTCCCGCGCGCCCCTGACGCGGATCATCTCGGTCCGGTCGACGAGCGACGACGCGTCCTCGAGCTTGGCGCTCACCTCTGCGTGGACGGTACAGAGCGGTTCGCCGGTCTCGACCGTGTCACCGACGCGGCAGTGGAGGTCGATGCCGGCGCCGTGGTCCCTCGGTGCGCCCGCCCGCCGCGCGACGTCGTTCACGAGGCGGTTGTCGATGTGTGTGACGATGCCGGCGCGGTCGGCGTGGACGACCCGCGTGTGTCTCCCCACTTCGAGGTCGCCGGGCGAGACCTCCGGGTCACCACCCTGCGCGTCGACGATGCGCCTGAACCGCTCGCGGGCCGCGCCGGAGTCGAGGAGGGCGGCCGCGTCCGCGTCGACACCACAGCACTCGAACAGCACGTCCGCGAGGCGGATGCTCTTCAGCCGAAGGTCGGCCGGCCCCGCGCCGTCGAGCGTTTCGAGGACGTCGCGCGCCTCCAGCGTCGGCCCCACACCGCTGCCGATAGGCTGTGACCCGAGCGTGATCGCACACTCGACGGTCAGCCCGATGTGTTCCCCGACGCGACGGACGTCGACCGCGAACTCCCGGGCCTCGGCGAGACTCTCCATCTTGGCGCCCTCGCCGTACGGAATGTCCACGACGACGTGCGTCGACCCCGCGCTCTTCTTCTTCGAGAGGACCGACGCGATGAGTTGCCCGGGCGGGTCCAACGAGAGCGGCGTCTCCGCGCGGATTATCTTGTCGTCGACGGGCGAGAGATTCACCGCACCGCCCCAGACGATGCACGCGCCGGCCTCGTCGACGATGCGTTCGACCTCCGCGCGCGAGAAGGAGACGTCGCAGAACACCTCCATCGTGTCGGCGGTGCCCGCCGCCGAGGTCACCGCACGCGACGACGTCTTCGGCATCGTGAGTCCCGCGCTGGCGACGAGCGGAACCAGGACGGGGGTGACGCGGTTGCCGGGTACCCCGCCGATGGAGTGTTTGTCGGCGACGACGCTGGGGTCCCAGGAGATGACCTCGCCGGCCGCGGTCATCTCCTCGGTGAGCGAGAGCGTCTCCTGCAGCGAGAGGCCGTTCGTGTAGACGCCGGCGACGTACGCGCCCAGTTCGACGTCCGCGAGTCGGTCGTCGGTGATGTCGTCGACGATGCGTTCGAACTCGTGGCGCTCGAGTTCGATGTCGTCGAGCTTCTTGCGGATGTACCGCACCGACGCCGGCGTCGGGGCCAGCGAGACGTCGACCGGGCCGGAGATGGTGTCGAGTCGTCGGGTCGTTCCGACGACGCCCGGCGGGACGAGCTGGTCCGTGAGTTCGACGATGCCGACGGTCGTCCCGCCCGCGTGGTCGAGATGGACGCGGTCGAGCGGGTGCACGCCGAGGTCGGCCGCGTCGCTCTCGTTCAACAGGACGGTCGGCGACCGGGAGGCGATGTCGACCGGTTCGACGGCGAACTGCATACCCGATGCACACGTGTCTCTCGCATAACTCTAGTCACGGCCGGGAGTCACAGGCGACGGGTCGAAGCCCTCAGGCGGCGTACTCCGAGACGAGCGAGGCGAGCGTCCCGTAGTCGCGGACGCCGACGACGCGCTCGACGGGCGCGCCACCCGAGAACAACAGGAGGGTCGGGACGCCGCGGACCTGGTACTGCGAGGCGAGCCCCTGGAGGCTGTCGATGTCGACCTTCGCGACCGCAGCGGGCGTCTCGCGGGCGACCCTCTCGACGGTCGGTTCGAGCATCTTGCACGGGCCACACCAGTCGGCGTAGAAGTCGACGAGAACGACTCGGTTCGAGGCGACGAACTCGTCGAGATGGTTCGCGCTCTCGATGTGCTGTGGTGTCGACGGCGCCTCCGGCGACTCGCTCGACTCGGATTCGCCGTCCTGAAGCCGGCGTTCGAGTTCCTCCCGCTTCCGTCGTCTGATGTCGGCCAGTTCCTCCGAATCGGACATACCAGCCCTACTCGGGGAGGGAGCTTAACGGTTTTGCGCGTTCGGAACAACACTCTCGCGGCGGCCCCGGAGAGTCAGTCGGAGTACAGCGAGTAGGTGATGACGGCGAATCCGAGTAGCGTCAGGGCCGCGTCGACGAGGACGCCGACGGCGAACGAAACACCCAGAATGGCGTCGAGGATGCCCGCGACGAGAGCGCCGAACGTGATGATACCGAACCCGACACCCAGGGCGCGGAGCGAGCGGTCGCCCGTCCGGCGGTAGGCCTTGAGGCTGAAGTAGGTGATGAGCCCACCCAGGACGAGAATGCCGGTTTTCACCGCGATGATGAGCGATACGACCGTCTGTGAGGCTGTCGTGTGAACCATTTACGTTTCCCTCCGGACCTTCGACCAGATGTCTGCGAGGCGCTCGTCTGGACCCTGTTCGCCGCCTTCGATCTCGACCTCGAACTCCCTGCCCTCGGTGAGCAGGACGCGGACGGCCTCGAACGAAACCTCGTACGTGGTCGCGTGGTGCCCGTCGGCCCGGATGGCCGTCCCCTCCTTGAGGAGTGACGCGTCCGTCAGGAGGTCGAGCTTCCGGTACGTCGTCGAGAGTGGGATGTCACAGCGCTCGGAGATCTCGCTCGCGGTCATCGGCTGTTCGAGCCCGCGAACGATGGCTCTCGCGTCCGCGTCGTCGAGCGCGTCGAGGACGGACTGCAACTCGTCTGGTTCCTCCTCCGAGCGGTTGCGAGCCATTACCCTGCGGTCTGTGTCGGGCGGTAATAACCTTCGGGGATTTCCGCCCGACGTGGCGGCCCTCACTCTCGGCTCGGCGGCGATCCCTCGCACTCATCCGGCCGCTCGTACGCGCCGTCCCGTCGCAGCCGACCGGCCTTCCGGAGAACGTCGGGCGTCCGACACACCCCGCCGACACCGGTCACCTGCGGGACGGTACAGTTGTTACAGCTCGCACAGACGACGCTCGTCTCGGGCGTCGAGCCGAGGAGTCGCGCGGGGAGGCGCGGCTCGGCGTAGAACGGGCGGCCCATCCCGACCATGTCACACGAGTGGCCGAGCAGACGGTCTATCTCCCCGCGCGTCCGGATGCCTCCCTCCGCGAGGACCGGCACGTCGACCGTGCGACGCACGGCACGGCAGATGCCCGCGTTCCAGGCGGGCTCGAAGTCGTAGACGAACGACTCCAGCCAGTTCCCGAGGACGACGAGCGCCGCCCGAAGCCGCCCGCCGAACGCCTCGACGTAGCCGTCGTGGAATCGGTCGTCGCGCCAGGCCTGTTCGGGGAACGCCCCTCGAACGATGCTCGCGTCCCAGAACACGGAGCCGGTGACGGGGACGAGCGCGTCGTAACCGTAGTCGGCGAGCCGGCGGCAGACGTGAACCGTTTCCCGGCTAGTGAGACGGGGGACGCCCGGCGGTGCCTCCGTCTCCGCGGGCACCTTGGTCAGGAGCGGGACGTCGCCGGCGCGGTCACGAATCTCGTCGTGAACGACTTCGAGGAACCGCACGCCGTCGGCGAACTCGTCCTTGCGGCGGTTGTAGAAGGGCGAGAGGAACTGGTGGACGATGCCCATGTTCGCGCCGGCGACGTGGACGGCGTCGTACCCGGCGTCGACAGCGTAGCCGGCTGCTCGGCCGAAGTCCGCGGCGAGGTCGTACACCTCCTCCGTAGACATGACGACCGGGTCGTACGAAAGGATGCCGAGCCGGTCGGCGAGGCTGAGCAGGGGCGGAAGCGGGGAGACGGCCAACTGCTGGTAGTCGGGATGTTCGGCACGGTACCCGGCGTGCCACGTCTCCATGCTCCGGAGGCCGCCGTGTTCCAGTTGAATAGCGATGGTCGACCCGTGGTCGTGGACGGTCTCCGTGAGTTCCGAGAGCCGCGAGACGAAGTCCGGATCGTCGACGTACGTCATGTTGGGGGCGGCACAGCCGCCCGGCCCGCGGACGATAGTTGCACCCTGACAGAGCAGGCCCGCGCCCGCGGCCGCCGCGGGTTCGAGGTGTGAGACGAGCGCGTCGACGGCCCCGGCCCCGTTTCCCGCACACTCTAGGAGCGGAGCGCGGTAGAGGCGGTTCGGGACGGTGAGGCCGCCGATGTCGAGCGGGTCCTCCAGTCGGACCATGCTAGCGGGACGTGCCCGAACGGCAAAACCTCGGGGGCCGTTCTGGTCCTCGGAGTCGAAAGAGCGAACGGACGGCACGACTCGCTCGTGAGACGGGGTGCCGCCGCGTCGCGAACCGTCCCACGACCCTCGTCAGGTCACGCGACGGGGTGGCCGCGTCCCCGGATAAGAACTCTCGGCTGCTCGCAGGGGACACCGCGAGCACTGGGGCGCTACACCCGTCGCTCGCTGATCTCCTCGGCGATACGCTCGCCCGGTCGGCGGAGTTCGCCGGACTCGACCTCGTACACGTAGCCCGTGACCGTGACGTCGTCCGGGACGAGGTCGTGGTCCTCCAGATACGCGACCTGCGCGGCACAGGCTTCGTCGATGTCGTCTGTCATGCGAACCCACTCGTCGACCCCGGCGTCGCCGATGTTCAACTCGGGGAGGGAGGGGTCGAGGTCCACGTCGTCGAGGTCGCCCGCCTGCGCTTCGAGGCCGGCAACGACGTCCTCGTCGCTCGCGCTCATCATCCCGCAGTCGGTGTGGTTGACGACGATGATCTCCTCCGTCTCGAAGAAGTTCGTCGTCAGCGCGGCGCTGCGGATGACGTCGTCGGTCACCTTCCCGCCGGCGTTACGGTATATCTGTGCGTCCCCGAGTTCGAGCCCCAGCGCGGATTCGACGGGGATGCGCTCGTCCATGCAGGCGACGACGAGGAGGTTCTCGTCGGTCGGAATGCCCTTGCGACGGCGGCGCGCCCAGTCGTCGCGGTCGTCGACCCGCTCGTCGACGTGCTCGTGTACGTGGTCGTGGTCGTGATCGGATTCGTTGAGCATCGTTCGGACGGTAGCACGCAACACACCACAGCGTTCGTGTACGGGAAACACGGGCCGAGGAACCGAGATTTGAGAAACTATTGCCGCTTTTCGTCCGACACGCCGTCCGAGGCGCGTTTCGAGGTGACAGCGGCGTCGTCGGCCGGTCTCGCCTGGCCGGCGCCGACCTGTTCGTGGGTGTGGTGATAAAAGCGGACGGACGCGGTCCCGTCGGCGGAGACGGGGTCGAAGCAGACGCGCCGGTAGCGAGCGTTGTCGAGGAGGTTCACCATGAGGCCCGCGTCGTGCTGCGAGACCGAGTCGTAGTCGGTCGCACAGACGGGACAGACGGCGGGCGCGTCCTCGGGCACGTCCATCGACTGGCTCGGAGGACCGACGAGGTAAAAGGCTACTCCCGGTCCCGAACCGCCCGGGCGACCTCCTCGATGGTCTCGTACTCCTCGTCGCTGTAGGCGATGACCCGCACGTCCGAGAGCGAGTTCGGGTCGGAGGCGTCGACGACCTCGCAGATGATGCGGGCGCCCTCCCTGAGGTCGAAGCCCGCGACCCCACAGCCGAGCGCGGGGACGACGAGCGATTCACAGCCGCGCTCGTCGGCGGCGGCGAGCGCGTTCCGCGTCGCATCGCGGATACTCTCGGCCGTCGCCTGTCCGTCGCCGTAGTGTGGCATCGCGGCCGCGTGGACGACGTAGTCGGCGTCGAGGTCGTACGCGTCGGTGACGGCCACCGCACCGAGGTCGACCGGTCCCTTCGCGACGGCCGCCTCGTTGAGTTCACGACCCCCCGCCCGGCGGAGCGCGCCGGCGACGCCCGACCCCATCTGGAGGCTGGTGCCGGCCGCGTTGACGAGCGCGTCGGCGGACTGTGCGGCGATGTCTCCCTGGACGACAGTGAACTGCATACGTCGAGGTTCGGTCGCGGGTCCGAAGAATCCAGCGCGTGGCCGACCCGCCGACCGTCGCAGCGTACGGCCGAGCCACCGCTCGACGGGCGAGTTTCGTGAGAAGGGGACGGGCCCGTGCAGGAGTGGGTATGGCGTGCACGGATCGGCACGACGCCGCGCCGTCCCCGTCACACCGTCTCTCGAAACGGACTATATCTCTTGTGTTCGCGTCCGTCGAGGAATCCAGAAGTACGTCCGGTGCTTGCGACCGATATGCGCACGCACCTGCTCTCGGTGCGGGTGCGCGACGGGCGGTTCGCACACTGGCCCGCCGACCCGGCCGTCGTGGACGCTCACCTGCCGGCGGGCGTCGGTGTCGCCACGTACGACGAGCGGGCGTGGCTCGGCGTCGTCGCGTTCGTGATGGAGGACATCCGGCCGCGTGGCTCGCGCGTCGGACGGACGTTTCCCGAAGTCAACCTCCGGACCTACGTCACGCGGGGCGAGGAGTCGGGCGTCTACTTCTTCAGTCTCGACGCGGACGACCGCCTGTCGGTCTCGGCGGCACGGTCCGCTGTACGCGCTCCCGTACTACCGCGCGCGGATGGCCGTCGGCCGCGAGGACGACCGCCTCAGACTGCGGAGCGAACGCGACCACCCGGGCGAGCCCCGCGCACGCCTGAACGCCTCTATGGGCGCGACGACGACTCGTTCGTCCCCGAACCGGGGTCGCTCCCCGCCTTTCTCACCGAGAACGACCGGTTTTACGCCCGCGGTACCTGCAGCACCCGCAGCACCCGCCTCTACCGCGACGACATCGCGCACGAGCCGTGGCGACTCGTGCCCGCCGACGCGACTGTCCACGAGGAGTCGCTGTTCCGCGCGGCGGGGTTCGAGTCGCCGACCGGGGAACCGCTCGTCCACGTCGCCGAACCGCTCGACGTGACCGCAGGGTCGCTCGCCACGGCGGAGGAGTGAGCGGCCTCGGACCGGACCGAGACGAGTACGCTCAAGACGGGCGACACCGTGGCTCGCGGTATGGCTCTCGTCGATACGGCGCTCGCGACGGTTCACCTCCTCGTCGGAGCGCTCTGGGTCGGAAGCGTCGTCTTCTTCGCCGGTGTCGTCCTCCCCGCCGCCCGGGCCGGGGAGTTGAACGCCGGTCCGCTGGAATCGATAGGCCGCTCGTTAACGCGCGGGTCGCGGCTCGCTGCCCTGGTGATGTTCCTCACCGGCGGACACCTCACCGGGACCAGATACACCGTCGCGCGACTCACCGGGACCACGAACGGCAATCTCGTCGTGGCGATGCTCCTCCTCTGGCTCGTGCTCACGGCGCTGGTCGAAGTCGGGAGCAGCCGCCTCCGCGACGGCGTCAGTCAGCGGAAGGTCCGCGAACCGGCCGCGAACGCCCTCGGGTTCTTCCGCGGCGCCGCCGCCGTCGGCGTGCTCCTGTTCCTGACCGCGGGCGCTCTCGTCGCCTGATCGCTCGCCGACAGCCGCTCTTCTATATAGTGTCCCGACCCGCCTATCCAGATACGTACCACAATATATAATATATCCGATACTTTTACGTGGGGAACGGGAGGAGTGTCGGGCGATGACCGGTGACGACGAGCGAGAAGGGCCCCACCTCCGCATCGACCTCTGTGCCGAGACGGGAGGCATCCGGCTGCACCGCTCGACGCCGCTCGGGACGTACACGGAGACCATCAACCGATGAGGACGGCCGCCGGTTCCGCCGTCGGTCCGGTGTTCGCGCGGTTGGCATCCCCGCGCCCGGACACGCCGACGCGGCTGTTCGTCGCCGCCGACGCACACGTGTCGCCGACGGCGTCGGGAACGTGGAAGGTGTTCCACCGGTCCGAGACCCGCCTCCGAACCGCCGTCGACGTCGCCAATGACCTCGCGGTCGACGCATGCGTGTTCGTGGGCGACCTGACCCGCGACGGCCACGAGCGCGAGTACGCGGCGGCCGACGCCGTGCTCTCCGAGCTTTCGGTTCCGTTCGTCGCCGTCCCGGGCAACCACGACGTGCCGAAGAGATGGGACGACTACGTCGCCCCGAGCGCGGCGGCGTTCGGCGAGCGCTACGGGTTCGGCCAGTACCCGTTCCACGTGACGGTCGGCGGCCTCGACCTCCTCTGTCTCGACACGGCGAGCGCCGGCGGCCGCCTCACCGAGACGCACGAGGGGGAGGTGAGCGCCGCGACGCTCGACTGGCTCCGCCGACGGGTCGACGAGGCCGACCATCCCGTCGTGGCGATGCACCACATGCTCTTTCACCCCCGCGACCACGTCGGTTCCTTCCCCGACGGCGACTTCTACCGACTCCGGAACCACGCCCCTCTCCGCGAGGCCCTCACTGACCGCGGCGACGTGCTGACGCTCTCGGGTCACATCCATCTCCCCTCGACGACCGCACGCGACGGGGTCCGCGAACTCGTCGCGCCGTCGACCTGTTCGTTCCCTCCGTCCGGACTGCTCCTCGAATCGGGGCCGCAGGGGACGACGGTGCGCCTCGTTCCGCTCGCGGGAGGGCAGGGAATGACGGAGGCGTACATCCGCGCCGACGCCGGCAACGCCCACGGCCAGGGGATCGCTGCCCACGCCGACGACGGACTGTTCACGGTCCTCCCGCAGGTCGACGAGCGCGTCGACGTCGTCGGGGCGGACGTCCCCGGAGCGCTCCGATGGCGCTGACCCTCACCGAGGCGCGGGAGGTCGTCGAAGCCGAACGACGTGAGTGCGTCGCCGAGCGCGACGCGTTCGAACGGTTCCGGACGGCGGTCACCCGCGCCGACGCCGGGGGCGGGGCTTCGATGACGGGGACGAGTACGTTCGGCGTCGGCGCGGGGCCGACCGCCGCGCGCGGGGTCCCCGGCGTCGAGACGTCGGCCCGTGGGGTCACCGGGACGTCGCTCCGTCGAAGCTACCGGCGGCACGTGATGGCGGCCGGAGGGGGGACGGACGAGTCGCTCTCGGATCACGTCGCGGCCGAACTCGGGCCGGACCTCGCGGCGGTCGTCTGTCGGGGGACGCTGACGCCCGCGACCCGGCGAGGGCTGCTCGACCGGGTCGATATCGCCGTCGACGCCCGCGAGTCGTTCGTCGCCCTGCTCGACCGCGAGCGCGCGTCGCTGGACGCGGTCGAGGCGGTCTGCCGGCGCGTTCGTTCGGAGGGTCGCCGTACCCGCACGTGGGAGTCGACGTCGAGGGGCGCCGACGCGCCACTCGGGGCCGCGTTGACCGCGTGGGACCGCCTCGACGACCTCGCCGCCGCCCTCGACGAGGGTGCCCGCGACCGCCAGGAGACGCTCGCTCGACACCGTCGGTCGTTCGCCGTCGTCGACGACGACGTCACCGGATACCTGTACGGCTGTCGGCCGGGCCTCGCGGCCATCGCGTCGGTCGGGGAGGACCTCTCGGCGGCGCGCCGTGCGGTCGTGCGGGCGGTCGGCGGCGGGGCGCGCTGACGGGGGATGAACGCCGGAGACGGTCGCGGACGAGGACTGAACAGTCAGCGGCGCAATACATCTACACATTAACTCGCACCGGGCGTCCGGACCGTCTGTCGCATCGACCGGGCGGCGGGCCGGTCGTACACCCGGTTCGTCGACAGGGTGCTCTTTCCCGAGCGCGCCGGCGCACGCGTCGCGGCCAACGAGAGACTCGGCAGCGACGTCCGGACGCTCGCCGACGTCACGGGGACGCTCGACATCGTGCAGAGCCGCGTCCGGGAGGGCGCGCCGGCGGCCGGGCGGACGCTGAAGGAGGTCCGGTTCCCCGCCGGGACGCTCGTCGTCTCGGACGATAACGGCGAGCGCATCGCCCGACCGGAGACGACGCTCGAACCCGACAAACAGTACGTCGTCGCCGTCGAACCGGACGTGGTCGACGAGGTGTTGAACCTCCTGCGGTGATAGCGGTCACGGACGGGGGGGAACGACCAGCACGGGGACCGGCGACCCGCGGACCACCCGGGCGGCGACGCTGCCGAGGAGTGCCCGCGAGAGCCCCCGACGCCCGTGGCTACCGACGACCACGAGGTCCGCGTCCACGTCGGCGGCGTAGCCGACGGTTTCGTGGTGAGGGACGCCGACGCGGACCGCGCGGACGGCGTCGACGCCCGCCTCCGCCGCGTGCTGGGCCGCGTCGGCCACGGCGTCCTCGGCAGCATCCCGGAGTACCCCGTCGACGGCGGCGAGGTCCGCGCTCGAAAAGAGGCCGAGGTCGCCCGCGTCGACGACAGAGAGCACGTGGAGCGTCGCCGCTTCCGCACGCGCGAGCGCCACTGCCCGGTCGAGCGCCTCGCGGGCCGGCGTGCTCCCGTCGGTCGCGAGGAGGACGATGTCGTACACACCCCCCGTCAGGACGCGAGCGGGCCTAACGGTTGTGCCGCGTCGAGGGGCCGGGCGCGTCGAGGGAGCAGGGCGCGTCGAGGGAGCAGGGCGCGTCGAAAGGGGGGCAGCGGGAGAACTATACGAGTGGTGTGCGAACTAGTCGCACCATGTACGCCCGCCTGCTCGTCCCGACCGATGGAAGCCGCGGGACCGACCGCGTCGTCGACCGGGCGCTCGGCCTGGCGACGCGGTTCGACGCCCACGTGGACGCGCTGTCCGTCGTCGACGAGACGTTCCCCGCCACCAGCGAGTACAACGTCGTGGTCGAAACGAGGGAGGACGAGGCCGAGGCGGCGCTCGAAGCGGTCGTCGAGGCGTGTGAGCGGGCGGGAGTCGGCGTGGAGCCACACCTGCGGCGCGGACGACCACACGAGGAGATCGTCGCGGCCGTCGACGCCTACGGGAGCGACCTGATCGTCATGGGGACTCACGGCCGGCGCGGCCTCGACCGCATCCGACACCTCGGGAGTGTCACCGAACGCGTCGTCCGGACCTCACCGGTTCCGGTGCTGACGACGCCGCTCACGGTCGAAGAGGGGGACGAGATGGACGACGAGGACGGAGCGGGTGTGAGCGACGGGGCTGGCGCGAACGACGAGGTCGGTTCGAACGTCGGGGCTGGCGCGAACGACGGGACGGGGGAGTACCGTTAACCGCTCGGGGACAGAATCGAGAGGACAGTGGAACACATCGAGTACGTGTACACGGTGGGGATGAACGAGGAGGACGTCGAGCGACACCTCTCCGACGCCGAGACGGGGGTGTTGTCGCTCGCCGACGGGAGCCGGGCGTACGGCGTTCCGGTCCACTGCAAGTACGAGGACGGCGTCCTCCTCTTCCGGCTGACCGACGACGACGACAGCGAGAAACTGGCGTTCCTCGACGCCACCACGGAGGCGTGTTTCGTCCTCTACGAGGCGACGAACGGCGACTCGTGGAGCGTCATGGCCCGCGGACCGGTCGCGCCCGTCGACGACCCCGCACAGTACGACGAGGCGGCCATCAACGAACGGTTCGGCCCCGCGCGGGTCTTCGACGAGGACATCGGCGACACCGACGTGCGGCTCTTCGAACTCGACGTGGAGTCGGTGACGGGCCGCCGGACGCCGCGGTTCGACTAGACCGAATCGGACGCGGCGGAGACCCGCACGTGAACGGCGCTGTGTTTGAACTCGGGAATCTTCGCGACCGGATCGAGCGCGTCACCGGTCAGTCGGTTCGCGAGCGGGTCGGCGTAGTGGAACGTCATGAACACCGTCCCGCGCCGGATGGCCGGCGTCACCTCGGCGGCCACCTCGACCCGTCCGCGGTCGTTCTCGACGACGACCCGCGCGCCGTCCTCGATGCCGCGCTCGTCGGCGTCGTCGGGGTGGACCTGGAGCACGTCCTCGCCCCGCATCCGCATCAACGTCCCCGACCGACGGGTGAGCGCCCCGCTGTTGAAATGCTGGATGACCCGACCGGTAGTGAGCACGAGCGCGTCCCCCTCCACGCTGTCGGCGGGGTCGACGTGCTCGACGACCCGGAACGGGGCCGTCTTCGACCCCGACTCGAACCGGTCGCGGTGGAGGACGGCGGTTCCCTTCCCCTCCTCGCGCTGGAACGGCCACCGCTGGCTGCCCGTTCCGATTCCGTCGTACGACATCCCGTCGTAGATGGGCGCGGCCCGCGTGAGTTCGTCGAAGACGGACTCGGGCCCGTCGTACGAGAAGTCGACGTCCGTGAGTCGGTCGGCGAGCGTACAGAGGACGTCGAGGTCCGTTCTCGCCTCTCCCGGCGGGTCGGCGTTCGCCCGCATCCGCATCACTTGTCGGTCGGTGTTCGTTACGGTGCCGCTCTTCTCGGCCCAGAGACACCCGGGGAGGACGACGTCGGCGAACTCGGCCGTCTCGGTGAGGAAGCCGTCGTGGACGACGAGACAGTCGAGCCGTTCGAGCGACTCACGAACCCGTCCCTGATTGGGCTCGGTGACCGCGGGGTTCTCCCCGAAGACGTAGGCGGCGTGGACGGTGTCGCCGGCGGCGTGGGTCAGTTCGACCTCGGTCCGGCCCGGAATCGCCGGGGGCTCGAATCCCCACACCCCTGCAACGTGAGCGCGGGCCTCGTCGTCGGTGACGGACTGATAGCCCGGAAGGACGTTCGGGAGGGCCCCCACGTCGCCCGCGCCCTGGACGTTGTTCTGCCCGCGGAGCGGGTTGACGCCGGTGCCGCGCCGGCCGACGTTGCCCGTGAGCAGCGCGAGGTTGATGAGCGCGTGGACGTTCTCCGTCCCGTAGTGGTGCTGGCTCATGCCCATGCCCGTGAAGGCGGCCACGCGGTCGGCCTCGCCGTACAGTCGGGCGACCTCGCGCAGGTCGGCGGGGTCGACGCCGGCCTGCTCGGCGGCCGCGTCGACGTCGACCGCCGCGAGGAACTCGCGGTAGGCGTCGAACCCCTCCGTCCGGTCGGCGACGAACGCCTCGTCCACCAGGCCCTCCTCGACGACGACCGCCGCGAGCGCGTTCAAAAGCGGGATGTCGTACCCCGGTCTGACCGGGAGGTGGATGTCCGCGGCCTTCGTGGTCGCGCTCGCCCGCGGGTCGACGTGGACGAGTTTCGTCCCCGCCTTGAGCGCGGGGAGGAGGTACGACCGGAAGATGATGGGGTGTTGGTCCGCGGGGTTCGCCCCGATGACGAAGAAGACGTCCGCTTCGCCGAGGTCATCGAGGGAGTTCGTCATCGCGCCCGCACCGAGTCTGTCCTGCATCGCCGCGACGGTCGAGGAGTGACACAGTCGCGCGCAGTTGTCGACGTTGTTCGTCCCCAGCGCGCGGGCGAGTTTCTGGAGGACGTAGTTCTCCTCGTTCGTGCAGTTCGACGAGGAGAAGAAGGCGAGCGCGTCGGGGCCGTGCTCGTCTCGGACGCGGGTGAACCCCTCGACGACCCGGTCGAGCGCCTCCTCCCACGGCGCCGTCACGAGCGCCCGTCCCTCGCGGACGAGCGGGACCGTCAGGCGGTCGGGGTGGTCGACGACGTCCCACGCGGCCGCGCCCTTCGGACAGATCTCCCCCTTCGTGTTGACCGGCCCCTTCCATCCGGCCGCCTTCCCCGCGCCGTTGTACTGGATACCGCACCCGACACCGCAGAACGGGCAGATGCTCTCGGCCGCCGAGAACTTCCGGCCCCCGCCCTCGCTGTCGCTCATCGGGTCTCACCGCCCGAACGTGTCGATAGTGCTACCATATCGGCTACTCGCCGGCAGGCGGTATAGCCGTTCGGGCGAGTGCGGACGGCATCCGTCCGCTCACGGCTCGTTCTCGCCGCCGAGCCACCGGGCGACCCGTTTCCGGAGGACGTAGCCGACGGCGGAGACGGCCGCGAGCACGACGAGGAGGGCGGTCGTCTCGGCGGTGCGGGCCTCCGCGAGTCGTGCGCCCGCGAGCGCGACGAGGAAGTAGCCGGGCAGGCGGCCGACGACCGACGCGAGGAGGAACGAGCGAGTGTCGATGTCGCCGACGCCCGCGAGGAAGCAGATGGCGTCGTCCGGGAGCCCCGGCACGAGGAAGATCAAGAAGAGGACGACGTTGCCGTGGCGAGACGAAAAGGAGTCGAACAGGTCGATGGCCTCGTCCTCGACGAGACGCTCGACGACCGGTCGACCGTACCGGCGGGCGAGCCAGAAGGCGACGTAGCCCCCGATGGTCGCCCCCGCGACGCTGAGAGCGGTCCCCCAGACGACGCCGAAGAGGTAGCCGGCGACGAAACCGAGAACCTGGCCCGGAATCGGGGCAACGAGCACCTGCAGCGCCTGGACGGCGAGGAAGACGACCGGCGCGAGCGCGCCCGTCGACCGGATCGTCGTCCGAACCGCGACGGGGTCGGTCAGCGCGGGGAACAGCCGAGGGAGCCCGAAGGTGGCGAAGACGGCGAGGAGCGCGTAGCCGACGAGAGCGACGACGACGCGACGTCGACTCCGGGCGGAGACGAACACGTTCGATGGACGGTTCACATGTGGGACACGTCGCCGACCGACAAAAACCGATTCCCGTGCCGTGGGAACCGCGTGCCACGTCTTTTCAACCAGCCGACCATTATTCGGCGGTGAGGGTAATGTCGACACACACTCGTCCCGGGGTCGAACTGTGGTACCGCACGCTCCGAACGGGCGCGGGGGAGGACCGCGCTCGCAGTCAGGCGCGACGGGCGACTCGATTGGGTCGCGCCCTGTGTCGAAGGCGGCGTGGAACGAACGGTGGCCGAGTGGGTCGAGGCGGCCGAGGCGGGAACGGGACCCCGTCGTGAGACGCGTCCCGCGCTCGTCGTCTGAGTCGTCCCCTCCGCTCGCACCCCCGTGGAGCCGTCACGCGTCGCGAAGCGTCAGGCTTACTCGCACCGCTCGTCTCCTCCGAGACGATGAGCGTCCCCTGCGTGTGCGTCCCCCGAGAGGCCGGCGAGGCGACCCGGCGCGACCTCGCCGCGGCGGGCCTCCTGGACAACGACCACGAGATCACCGTCGAGGACGGCTCCATCTACATTCCCGTCACCGATCCGACGGCTGCCGCTGAACACGTCGACGCCGAGGTGGTCGACAGGGACGCCCCCGAGCGCGACGCGCAGGTGACGCCCGCCGACCTCCTCGGCTTCGAACCGAGCTACGAGCGGCTGGGCGGCATCGCGATCCTCGACGAGGACGACGGCGGGCGGGCGCGGGAGAGCGCGGACGCCCTCGTCGAGTCGGACCTGCCCGTCGAGACGGTGGTGAACCGCGCGTCGAAGGTCAAGGGCGAACTCCGGGTGCGCGACTGGGACGTGCTGGTGGGAGAGGCGACCGAGACCGTCCACCGCGAGTACGGCCACGCGTTCGCGCTCGACATCGCGACGGTGTACTTCTCGCCCCGACTCGCCACCGAGCGCCACCGCGTCGCCTCCCAGGTAGAGGAGGGCGAACGCGTCGTCGACATGTTCGCCGGCGTCGGCCCGTTCGTGGTGCCGATGGCCGCCCGGGGAGCCGAGGTGGTCGGCGTCGACCTCAACCCCGACGCCGTCGCGTACCTTCGCGAGAACGCCCGGCGCAACGGCGTCGAAGACCGGGTGACGGCCGTCGAAGGCGACGTCCGCGACGTCGCGTCCGAGTACGAGGGGTGGGCGACGCGAATCGTGATGAACCTCCCGCACTCCGCCGGCGACTTTCTCGAAACCGCTGTCGCGCTGGCCGGCGAGGACTGTGTCCTCCACTACTACGACATCCAACACGAGGACGACCCGTTCGGGCCGGGGCTGGAAGCGATTCGGTCCGCGGCGGAACCGGCGGGGTACGAGGTCAGCGTGGAGACCGAACGCGTCGTCCGGTCGTACGCGCCCCACGAGGTGAACGTCTGTCTGGACGTGCGTCTCGTTCGCAGGGAGTAGGTCGATTCGGAAGCCTTATTTTCCTCTTGCAGGTAAGAAGAGGTGCACGACGGCGTGCCGGTGTAGCTCAGCTGGCAGAGCGATTCCTTCGTAAGGAATAGGCCGAGGGTTCAAATCCCTCCACCGGCTTCGATCAAATTCCTTACAATCCCACGAGATAAGCCAACCCAGTGACGGCTCTGCACTGGGAGCAGCTCGTGGTGGCTTTTGTAACAGACCAGACACGGGACCACTCCACAGGAGGTGCCCAGCGTGAGCCAGCGCTCATACCGCGGGCCAGCGCTGGACGGCACCTACCAGAGCATCGGTGAGGCCCCGCACTGGCAGGGTGACGGCGAGACGGTCGACGTCGTCGACGACACGCCCCTCGGAGAGGAGCGCACCGAAAACGTCCCCATCCCGACGTCGGACCCTGAGCGTCCCGAGCGCGAGGGCCAGACGACGCTCGACGAGTGGGGGTGGTCGCAGTGAGCGACCACGTCACGGTCGTCCGCGGATATGCGGACCTCGCGAGCGACGGGTCACTGAAGGGCGACGACCCGGACGTCATCGCTCGCGAACTCGGCGCCTGCGGTGGCGACAGCGCCACCGTGGTCGCTTGGTGTCCCGACTGGATCCTCGACGAGAAGGACATCGAGACGGCCGGCCGGAGTCACAACGTCGTCGCCGGGCGGGTCGGGTACGAAACCGAGAAGGCCCTGCTCGTCGCGACCAGCGCCGGCGAGGCGTGGCTCCCGAAGAGCGTCATCCGCGTCTTCGAGACCGCCGACGGCGCTGACCTCGACGTCCCACAGGTGGCGCTGTCGGACTGGGCAGGTGATGCACAGTGACCCGTCGCGAATGCTTCCGCTGCGGCGGGCCCGGCGAGGTCGCCGTCGGAGGGATCTGGGTCTGTGAGAACTGCGACACCACCCTCCTCGAGGGCGATGCCGACGACGACACTCAGGAGACAGCGGTTTCGTATAGCACCCCACAGTTCACGCAGTTCGCGGACGCCGACTTCACGACACCGAATCCAGGCGTCTGGCCGGCTGAACTGCTCGAACGCGAACAGTGGATGGGCCACGTCGAGAAGAAGCCGTTTGCACCGTGGGGCGACCGCGACCACCCCGACGCGGACACCGACGAGGACGCCCGCTGGAAGTGGGGACTGACCGAGAACTACGTCGACGGCGAGACCGTCGCGATGGCCGAGGTCGACCCCCGTCTCGACGGGCGGGCGTTCCTCCAGCAACCCGACGACCCGTTCGCGTACGTGGACGGCGACGACGTCCGCGACCCCGAGACCGGAGACGTCCATCCGGCCTTTGTCGCCATCCTCGAACACTTGGGACTGACCTACACCGACATCTCCCAGTCAGGGGCCGGCGTCCACGCCATCTACCGCGGGGCGCTCCCCGAGGGCGTGAAGCAGGCCAGCTGGCAGCTGGATACCGAGCCGTGGGGCGCGAACGAGGAACCCCCCTCTATCGAGATGTACCCGGGGAAGCGCGTGTGCGTCATGACCGGCGACCACGTCCCCGAGACACCGACCGAGGTTCGCGAGTGGTCCGCCGACGTCCTCGACGTGCTCCTGGAGGCGAACGACGAGGTCGCGACCGCCAGTCGTGAGCGAGCTCGCGAAGACGTCTCGACCGACCGGTCCGACTACGACCTCGCCGAGTACGAGCCGAGCGCGTCGACGTCGACGGAGACCACCGACGACATCCGAGACATCTTCGCTGCGCTCGACCGGCTCGACGCGCGCGACGTCGCCGAGCGGACCATCGTCGCCGCCTGGAACGACAGCGCCTCGACGAGCGACGGCTACCGTGCGTTCGCGCCGACCTGGGGGCCCAACGCCCGCGGGACGGCGAACATCGTCGACGACCGTATCTGGCAGGACACCGGCGACGAGGGGGGCTACGGCGGTCCGGTCGTCATGGCCCTCATCGACGCCGGCGAGATGTCCCACCGAAGCGCGTCCCCACGCGCCGCCCGCGGTCAGCTGTGGTGGCGCGGCATCGAGCGCCTTCGCGAACTCGGGTTCGATGTCCCGCAGTACGAATCCGGCGCGCGAGACGAGGATGGCGAGAACCGCGACGACGACACCCACCCGCTTCTCGACGCCGCCTTCCTGGAGGACGACGACGTCGACGGCCAGCCCACCAGCACGCTCCCGCTGGAGCACTTGGATGCCCTCCCGCACGCCGAACGCCGACGCGCGGCGAAGAAGCGTGGGCTGGAGTGGCCGACTACCCGTGAAGCCCGGGAGAAACTGTTCGCGACGATCTCAAACGCGATGCGACACGAGGACGAGACCGTCGTCGACGCGCCCACATCGCTCGGGAAGTCCCACACCATCGCGACGACCGCCTGGGATAGCCCCCAGTACGAGACCGTGACCGGCGAGCAGCCGGTCGTGCACCTTTCAGCGACTCGGGACGCTCGCGACGAGGCCATCGAAGCCGCCGACGAGGCCGGGGTCAACTACTTCGCGCTGCAGTCCAGGCACGAAGCGTGCCCGGTCGCGGCCGGTGATCACGACCCCCAGCACGTGGCTGAGGCAGCCGACGAGCGAATCGCGATCACCATGCGCGGCACGCCCGCGAGTCGCTGGCTCCAGCAGATGTGTGAGGGCCGCGGCATCGCCTTCTCGGCTGCGCACCGGTTCCTCGAAGAGCACAACGACCAGGGTGCGGAACTGCCCTGCTGTCGGTCGACGTCCACCACGTACGACGAGGACGCCGGTGACTTCGACGACGGAGACTCCGGAGTCTGCCCGGCGATCGCACAGTGGGACCGTCTCCGGTCGAAGCGTGAGAACGGGAATCTCGCGCTGGTCATCGCAACGCACCCGTTCGCCCACGTCCCCTCGCTACGGATGCGGACGAACCTCGTGATCGACGAGGAGCCCGATTTCACCGCGGACCTCGAGAAGGAGCGCATCGAGCGCGCCGTCACTGCCTTCCTCAAGGCGGCCGACGCCCCCGTGACCACCTGGGAGTCGTTCGTCCAGCTGTCGCTGTACGACGGCTGGGGCGACGACGCCGCGGCCGAACGGGAGCAACTGCAGCGCTGTCTGGAGTTCCAGCCCGACCGCGAGTGGTACTTCGAGCACCCCGACGCACATACCCTGGCGCCAGCGCTCGCGAGAGCCATCTTCCACGCCGAGGAGAGAGGCAACGGACGACGCGTCGGGAAAACACCCCATGAACCCCCGCGGCTCGACGCCGGCGTCGCGGACGACGACGCCTGGAATCGTGAGTGGGTGACCGTCACCCTCGACACCGAGAACGCCATCCGGACGGTGCGGACGGCACCGGATATGAGCCAGGCCCGCAGCGTGATCGGCTTGGACGCCCACCCCGCACAGCCCGTCTGGGCGGTCAACACCGTTCCCTACATCGACACCACCGAAGTGCTCGACCCCGAGGCACGTCAGCTGTGGCGGCGGTACGAGCGCGGGCTCCGTGTCGTCCAGGTCGGCGACGCGACCCGGCCGCTCGCGAGCGGCGAGTACTTCAAGCCCGACCAGGTGCGGACGCTCGTCGAGCACCTCCGAGAGACGTACGGCGAGGACTTCCAGACCGGCATCACCACCAGCGCTGTCGAGGAACAGTTCGCGACGATCCTCGACGAGGCCGGGGTCCGTCACCCGGCGACCATGCACTACGGCGAGGAGAAGTCCCGGAACGACTTCGCCAACGAGGCGGTCGGTCTCATCGAGGGGTGCATCGACCCCGGCGACGACTACGTCGTCGACCTGCTAGCGGAACTGGACCTCGAGGCCGAGCCCGAGACGATCGACGTCGACGGTGAGGCCGAGCGGGCCCACGGCCGGGGGTTCGTCGGCCCCGATGCCGACACCGCCGCGGCGATCCTCGCGAGCGTTCGCGAGAACCACACCGCCCAGGCTGCCGGCCGGTACGCGCGGAACCCCGACGACCCCGAGAGCCACGCCACGGTGTTCGTCCGGACGGACGCGATGCCCACGGACTTCGCCGACGTCCAGGTCGACGGCGTTCAGTGGACGTTCACCGACACGCAGCGCGCCATCGTCGAGGCGCTGCGGGCCGCGGGTGCCCGGCCGTCGACACGGGAGCTCGCCGACGAGGTCGGCTGTTCGAAAGAGCACGCCCGGCGGACGCTGCGTCGCCTAGAGGAGCTGGGCGCGGTCCAGGCATTCGAGGGCGTGGGGAGTCACGGGGCGACGCTGTACGCCGACAGCGGCCTGCCGAACAGTGGTGTCGTCGACCTGGAGACCGCCAACGCTCACGTATTGGAGTCCTATACGTGGTCGTTGGCGATTTCGGACCCACCACTCCCGACACGAGAGCCCACAACCGCCACTGCTGCTGACGAGGACCGACCGCCCACCATCTGGCCCCCATCGCAGACCGAATCCGAGGACGCTGCAGGGGGATGATCCCGGTGTCGGCCGAGCATCCGGACGCCGATCCGGAGCTCACCAACAGCGACCGCTGGGTCTACCACGTCATCGCCGAGCGCGAACCGGTCACCCGGCAGGCGCTCCTCCAGGACGACCGCGTCGACGTCGCCGAGCGCACCCTCGATCGGGCGCTCAGTCGCCTCGAAGAACGGGGGTATGTGGTTCTCCTCCGCGAATCCGGGGACCTCAGACAGATAGTCGCCAGCCTGGCGCATTCCCACACTTCTAACTCTCGCCAGCGCTGACGTTTCGGCAACCGGCACGCCGACCCAGCGGCCTCTGCCTGCCGTTCCGCCTGCGTCGTTGGCAGCGGCGTGGGTTCACAGCTCCGACTATGTCTCTTGCAAGCGATTCCGATGATACACCGACAGCTGCATCGACCGCGGATCTGCTGGCCCTGCGAGAGCGGCGGTCGGAGTCCAGTGACACCATCACGTGTGGATTCTGCGACGAGGAGACGGACGAGGAGACCGCGATCCGGGACTCGTTCTGTTCGTTCGAGTGTTTCCGTCGATACAAGGGCCGGAAGGCACTGAACGCCATCGAGAGCGACCACACCCTCTGTGCCACCTGCTTCCGCGTCGTGAAGACGGTGGAAAAACCGCCGTGGGGAACCGAACTGAAGGTCGAGGGCCCACGTGGACGCGGCGACGAGGACGTCAAGAAGGACTGCCTCATCGGCTACCAGTACCCGACCGAGCACATGGAGAAGGGCCTCCGTGACCTGAAGCGGGCCGTCGTCGACGACGACTCGGTCGACCGCCGGCAGGTCGTCGCCGTCCCGGCCGCGCTCCGGTGGGGGTGTGAGTGTGGGAACACCGATCCCAAGAATCGCGACGAGATCCTCGAAGCGGTCGACCTCGAGCAGACTATCGTCTCGCTGCTCGGCTGTCTGCGGACGCTCGCTGCCGAGGGAACGCTGAACAGCCCGCCCTCGTGGCCGCAGTTGCGAGACGCGCTTCGCGACCACGGGCGTGACTGGGAACTCGTGATCGGTACGGCGCTGTACGGGTAGGCAATCCTGTAGGAGGTCACCGGCCTGACTCGACTCCGGATATTCGCCTGGATCGCGTGCTCCCGTCGTCGAAGCGTGGCCGTCTGCACTACAGGCTCGCACGAGACCCGACGCAACCGCAGCCCCGATGACCGATGACGTGGCCTGGAAAGGCACGAGTGAGGGTTGTATCGTCGCACGAGCGGGCATCGTCAGACCGACGGACATCTCGGGTAGGTTGGTATCGGCCCACTACTCACGCTTCTGTTCCCTCGCTCAAGAGAGCGTACTCGCGTATCATCGGCCCGCCTTGCCGCTGGCTGGTTGCGCTGGAGAAAGACTAGGACTGCCGGGACAACCGGTAAGCGTTGGACTCCAGTCCCACTGTTCAAATCGTGGGCAGCGGCTTCTTTCGAATGGTATCACCCACTATCGTCGCGGCACTCATCGGTGCCTCGGTCACGCTCGTTCTCGCCGTCGGCGGGTGGGGCGTCCGAACCGTCACCCGAGAAATCCGCGAATCACGCGATGAACGGCGCGAAGAACATCAAGAGGTGTGGTCCGCGGTGGTCGTCAACTACAATCTGACCAAAGAGATCGCCGCGAAGGAAGGTATCGACGTCGAACTCCCGGAACATCCGCTCGAAAGTCGAGATTTCGACAACACCGACGAGGAGTAACCATGCCACGACCACGAATCCACTCCGACCGGTTCCGCTGTCCCGGATGCGGGAACAGAAACGAGTGTCGCATGTGCGTCCTCTCCCGGGACGCAGACGAACCCGCCCCGGAGCGCCGGATGCACTGTGCGGACTGTTCGCTGACGGCCCCCGCGTCGGAGTTCGCCGCCCCGGCGCTCAGCGTCTCGACAGCTGTCGACGGCGCGTGGTCGCCCACGGAGGCTCCGTGACGGATGCTCGACGGCACCGACGAAGTCGAGCCGTCACGCCGACGGGCCGACGGTGGAGACGCTGACGAGGGTCATCGCTGTGCGGAGTGCGGGAAGACGTTCGACACGCTGCCCTCGCTTCGCGGTCACGCTGGGGGGACGGGCCACGACATCCACGGTCGGACACGCCAGTCGCCGCGACGGTTCGCTCGCCGACTGAAGACGGCGCTGAACGGCCTCACACCGCGGGACCCCGACGACGACGGCGACTACGACGTCCCGCCGCAGGCGTGGGCGGGACTCATGGTCGGCATCATCGTCGGCCACACGCTCGCGCACGACCCCACGCTCCTCGAGGAGAACGCCGTCCGCATCCTCATCGGCCTCGCGACGGGCGCGGCCTCGTCGATCCCGCGGAAGAGCCCGGTCAAGCCCGAGTGGCTCATCGGTGCGACGATCCGGATGGCGCTGGTCGGAATCGCGTTCGGCATCCTCCTCGTGACCGTCCCGTTCGACCAGCTCGTCCATCAGTTCGGCGCCCACGCCCACGGATGACCAGACGCTCCGTCGGCCCCGATACCCATCGTCGCTACGGCGAGCTTCCGGCGTGTCGGCACTGCCCGGCGTGGGACTGGACGCTCCTGCGAGTGTTCGACGCCCCCGACGCCGACTTCGCCGTCTTCCGCTGTACAGGCTGCGACCACGTCGGCATCATCCGCGATCCTCACGACGACGTGGCGCGGGAGTACCGCGACGCGTTCGAGGTCTGACCACCCCCGACCATGAGTGATACGCCTGACCCCAGCGATCCAGCACCGGGCGATGAATACCAGTGGCGCGACGGCGAGCGCGAAGTCGTCGTCTGGGTCCGCGATGACGGCCTCGTCGCGACGGCGGTAGTCTATCCGTCGATCGAGGAGTTCGCGGCGACCATGCAGTTGGACGCCGTCGAGAGCGCGGGCGTCAACGAGGACGTCGCATCACTCCCTGACGCCGACTGGTTCGCGTCGCTGGACCTCCCGATAGATGACGCGTAGCGACCTCGACCCCCAGGCCGTCATCGATGCGTTGGAGCTCGGGGATGGAATCGCCCTCGAAATCTGGCGCGCACTCGACGAGCCGGGGTGTGCACAGGACTTCATCGACGAGGGCATGCCGCAAGCGACGGTCTACCGAGCACTGGACGAGCTGCATACGGCGTGTCTCATCGAGGAGACCGACAGTAAACTGCGGCCGGATACCCGGCGCCGGTGCCAGTACTACATCCGCCCCAACGACGCGCTGACACTCCGCGTCGTCGACGACGGGAGTCTCGTACTCACGACACACCTCCGCGTCGACCGAGAGATCCGCCGCGAAGTCGATTACTACCACGACCGCCGATGAGTCGCGACCGGCACCTCCTCGTCGGCCGGGAGCGCGACGGCTCCCTCGGCATCGCCGTCGCCCACGTTTCGGACCTCAGTACCGACGGTTCGCTGTGGGCGCTGTGGCCGACGCTCCGGGAGGCCGTCGACTCCGACGCGATCGCCCCGGGAGACCCCATCGGCTCCATCGTCGTCGATGACGGTGCCGTCGTCGCCTGGGACATCCGCGAGCCGTACCGCTCCGATCAGTACGCCGACCTACAGGATTCAGACACCATGCCCGAGACGTTCGACCTCCCGTTCGAGTACCGACTGTTCGACCAAGACGCGACACACAGCGCCATCGTCGTCGACGAGGACGCCGGAACTTACGAGACTCCTGCCGGGGACTCGCTTCGCGGCCAGGGGGTCGTGTTCACGTGGCCTGACGTCGGACCGGGCAACGCACCGCTTGACCTGGTCGACTCGTTCATGCCCGAGACGCTCGACGGGACGGCTCCGCCGCCTGAACGCGAGGCCTCTGGAGACGACTCCGATGGATCCGACGGCTCCGGCGACTCCGATGACGACACAACGGGGACGACCGAGGTACCCCAGCCTCCAGGTGAGAACTGCAACGGACGCAACGACGACGACGAGCTCTGTGGACTCTCTGCCGGCTGGGGCAGAGACGACGACGCGACGCAGAATCCCGGGCGCTGCAAGCACCACAAGGACCAGGCCATCCAGACCCAGAGCGACTCGGGGTCAGACTCGGACGCAGACGCTGACCAGTACGCCGACTGGAGACGATACGGGGAGGAAGAGTTCGGCACCGAATACCCAGGAGCAGAGCGCCACAGCATCGTCATCGAGGGAACCGCCGAGGAGAACGCGTCGACGTACGAACTGCAGGTCTCAACGACGCTCCGTCCCCATCCTGACATCGGGACGTTCGACGACACCGACGAGATTACAGCTGGCGGGAGGGGAGCCGCTGGCGAGGTCCAGGGCGGGACCGATGCGTTCCTGTTCGTGGGGGAACTCACCGCGCTGTCGGTCTCGAATCCGGACGTCGTAACCGTCAGCGTCGACGGCGAGCAGGTCGACCCCGTGACGTACGACGCGCCATGAGCGACCACCACGGCGACCCGTATCGGAAGTGCCAGCACGGAGTGTCCCGCCGACCGGGCGACCGAGTCGGACTGGCACTCCCCCACGACGCCTCTCATCAGCCCCAATGAGTCGAATCGCCGAAGCAGCGTTCATGCCCATCGTCGCCGGCGACCTCTCCGACCGGTTCGGCGACGACAACGTCTTCCGCGAGCCCGAGCTGCCCAGTGGGCGGATCCCGGACTTCATCGCCCACGGGCCCGCCGCAACGTGGGCAGTCGAGGTCGAGAACGACACCGACGACCTCGCCGAGGCAGTCGGCCAATCACAGCTGTACGCTGCCGAGTACGGCGCGGCACGCCACGCCGAACCGCTCGTGTACGTCCCCGACCCCGTCGAGGACTACGCGGAGTTGCAGACCGCCCGCGACGTCGTCCGGGTGCTGACCCTCTCACCTGATCCATGAGCAACGAGACCTGTGGTGACTACGGCGGGACGAACCGCGAGGGGGACCCCTGCGGGGCTCCGGCGGGTCGTGGGACGGACTTCGCTGACGGGAAGTGCAAGCACCACCGCGGGACCAACGCGGACGGCTCCTCACACGAAGAGAACCAGAACGCCACCACACACGGCCTGACAGCGAAGAAGGTCAACGCGTTCTATCAGAACGTCCTTGATGCGGACGTCCAGGCGCTCGTCGACGACATCTTCGACGACTACCTGGAGAAGTACAAGCGCCTCCACGGCGAGCCGACGACGGGCGACGCGGCCGAACTCTTCCGCATCGCCGTCTCGTACGGGAAGCACGTCCACGCCGAGCACTGGTCGATCGAGAAGCCCGACCCGCTGGATTCGGGGCATCCGATGGTCGACCGGGAGACGAAGGTCAGCGAGTCAGGGCGAGAGTACCACACGTACAAGGAGACGGTCGTCGCGAAGGGCCAGGCGCGGCTCTCTCGCGATCGGCGCGCGTGGCTGAAGGACCTCGGCCTCCTGGACGACCCGCAGTCGCAGACGGCCGACGTCCTCAGCAATATGAAAGAGGCGTGGATAAGTTCTGCAAAGAACAAGCAATGATTGCGAACAGGCCGTCTCCTATTAATACATCTTTTTGATTCCTACAACGAACGCAATCGCATAGACAATATTACCAATCACAGGAACGATGATATCGAGCGCTGAGAAACCAAGCTGAACACCTTGAATGGTCGATTCAACTCCGAGTATTCGGAAATTGTATAATTGTGCGCCGACGATGGCAAGAACCATTGCGTTCATCATTACGAACAGGACCCAGACACGCAGAGGCTGGGGTTCAAGTCCTTTCAATCGAGCCAGAGGAATTAGATAGATCTCGCGCAGTTTCCACATCAATCCAAACAGAGAGAGCGCGCCTACGATTATTGTCCAGACGAGCGCCAGTTGCAAAGCGGGTTGGCCCTCTCCAAAGCCTAGAATTATTGCATAAATGGCGGTCCATACGGCGAGAATGAGAAACAGCAATACTCCTGCTAATCGATAAGCACGTTTCTTGATGTATGACTTCACGGCATTATTGTTCCCACTCGAATCAGAGAAAAATGCAGAAATCTTTGCAACAAATTTTGTGGCTGCTATTCCTTCGATCCAGCGCCCAGCCATTAGTGCGCCAGTTACGAATATGAACGTGTGATTGAGGTATGTGTGCAGTCCAAGCATCAAGATTCCCGCACCCGTTATGAGGAATGCAGTCTTATATTCAAGAGTAGATGGTGTGCGGGTGTCGTCGCGCTCTGTTGATTTAACGGACATCCATATGAACCCAATTACCACTGTTCCAACCCCGATCAACAGCAGGGTTGGTCCCAGCCAGGCTGGGACGTAGTCCAGGATGAATCCGACCTGAAGGATGTTCATGCCCACTCCGTGAGGATCTGAGTGATCGCCCAGATAGTCATTACAAGACCAAAAACACCAAAGAATAATCCGAATCCGTAGGTCAATAATTCAAATATGGGGCCAGTAATGTCAAAGAAAATCTGGAAAACGGGGATGTCCTTAAACACACTTCCATTGATGTAGATAGTGTATGCCGCAACCGCGGTCAACACTGCTAACCCAAACCGTTTTGCAGCCGAATTGACCGGCTGCATGAACGGAACGCCTTGTCGGCGTTGGGTGATATTACCCATCCACAACATCCCAATGAGGGTTACCAATAACCCCACATCTGACAACCAACTGACTGGCATGCGAACGGTATATTTTCTGTATAAAGATAACATTTGCGGTCATTCAATTAATCTATACAATATGGAATCGACTAAGTTTGAAAGTGCCGCGGCACGTCCGATCTTTCAAAAATCGCCATATTTGTTTGGATCTGGAATTTGTTTATCGAGGTGTGACGGTGTTAAGTGGTGATTTGAGTGAACTCAGCAAGAACCCCATCGAAAATTCAGGAGCGCCTGCCAGCAAATTACACCGGACCTGAGCGCTACTGGCAGGCCGCCGAGGACTGGTTCGAGATCACACTCTCGCCCGAACAACGAGAGATTCTCGAACACGTCACGACGCATCAGTACACGCACATGGAGGGTGGCAACGGCTTCGGGAAGACGTTCGCGATCGTCGCGCTCGCGCTGGCGTTTCACAAACGACATTACCCCTCGTCGGTCGTCGTCACCTCCGGCACATACGGCAAGCTCAAGCGGACCTTCTGCGCCGACGCCGAGAACTTGCATCGGATCTCGCCGCTGTTCGGCGAGTGGAAGTGGTCCCCGAACCCTCACATCGACATCGCCGGCGAGCCGACGTGGCAGTTCGAAGTTCACTCGCCAAAGGATCCGGGCGAACTCGAGGGCGTCCACAACGACCACGTCCTCGTAATCGTCGACGAGGCCGACAAGGAGGACGTCACCGCCGAGACGCTCGACTCGATGGACTCGCTCATCTCGGACCAGAACGACCGGATGGTCATCGTCTCGAACCCACCAGAGGACGAGACGAACGTCGTCGCAGATCTCGACCAGATCGGTATCCCGGCGACGAAACTGCAGTTCTCGACGTTCGACAGCCACAACGTCCAGGTCGAGCGCGGCGCTCGCGACGGTGACCCCGTACCGGGGCTGACCGGGCTCCACAAACTGAAGAAGAAGTGGGAGGCGCTGAACGGCCAGGCGTGGCCCGGCTACGACGAGGCGCTCGCGATGTCGACGCGGACGTCCGAGCAGTTCCGCGAGGACCTCGACTCACGCTGGTACCGACGCTTCGCCGGAATCATGCCACCGGCCGGGGCAGCGAAGAACCGCCCTATCGACCTCGACCTCGTCAACGAGGCGTACGCTCCCGACATCGATCAACTGCAGGTCAGACACACTCACCCCCGACGCGGTACTGGCGTCGACGTCGCTCGCTCGGCTGATCGGACGGTTCAGATCGACGAGCGGCGTGGGTTCCTCGACGTCATCTACTCACAGCCAGGGACGGACCACACGGTCCAGTTCGAGAGCATCTGGGACAACCTCGACGAACATCCCGAGGCTCCGATCGACATCGACGCAGTCGGGGAGGGGTCAGGCAAAGCCGACGACACGGTCGCTCGGTACCCGGACGTCGAGCGCTTCAAGGCCGGCGAGAACGCCGCCCAACTGGACGAGTACAAGGACCGCTGGACGGAGGGGCTCTGCGAACTCGGGAAGTGGCTGGAACGCGGCGGACAGTTCACCGACACCCGCCTTCGCGAAGAGTTCCAGATCGCGGCGCGGACGCTGACGCTCGAGGAACGCTACTACAAAAGCCGCGACGAGCAGGTCTACCTCGCGGACCCGAAGTCGAAGGTTGAGGACCGCTTGGGACATTCGCCGGACCACCTCGACGCGGCGATCATGGCCGTGCTCGCAGCTGAGGACATCCGCCCGAAAGACGACACCCAAGACGGCTTCATCATCAGTAGTTCATGAGCTTCTTCGACCGACTCCTCCCGACCACCGACGCGGACAGTGACGACGATGCCGAGCAGCTCGGCCCCGACGACCCCGCTCCCCGCGGTGAGTCCCGGTCGACGGGCGACGAGGGCTTCCTCATCTCGTCGACGGGCGGGCTGTACCCCTACAACCGCGGTCGGACCCGGCCACCTGGCACCGAGATCGTCACGGAACGCTCGTCGCCACCGGACGACCTCGGCAGCAAGGACTACGACCGATACGCGAAGTATCCCATCGTCAGGGCCTCGCTACAGACGTTCTCCGACACGGTCCTCGAGCCGGGATGGCGCGTCGAGGCCACGCGCAACGGCGAGACAGACGAACAGATGACCGAGGCACTCTCGCTGTGGGGGTCAAACTGCGCCATCTACGCCGGCGAGACTGGGAAGGACCTTCGGTACATCCTCGACCGTGTCGTCCGCGGCCGTCGCGAGAAGGGGACCCTCTTCATGGAGTACGCGGGGACGCGTGCCGACCCCACCCTCATGGCCGCGCTCATCCTCCACAAGCCGGAGACGTTCAAGCAGTACCACCGCGCCGACACGGCCATCCTCGCCCAGCCGGACGACCCCGTCGACGAGGGACATCCGATGGTGGCGGGCGACCCAGAACGCGCAGCGGCGTACGTCCAGTACGACGACGACCTTTCTGGATGGACTGACGCCGACGAGATTCCGTTCACCATCAACCAGCTCGCGAAGTTCGTCTACGACGCCGACGAGGGTGAGATCTGGGGCGAGTCGATCTTCGTGTCGATCGGTGACCGTATCGATGCGCTCGACCACAAGCTTGACGACCGCGATATCGCCATCCGACAGACCGGTCACCCTCACCGGATCTACTCTTCCGAGACCTGGACACAGGAGCAAGCGGAAAACTACGCCGAGGCGCACGAGGACGGCGACGTCTCTAGCGGCTCGAACCTCGATGCCGACGACAAAGCGGAGACGTTCGCCGGCCGCGTCGACTTCGTCCCCGCGACGGTCGAGATCACGACCGAGACGGGGAGCGTGGCCGACATCGACGACGCGGTGATGGACGACCTCCAGCACATCTTCGCCGTCCTCCCGGTTTCGCGGTTCAAGGTCGCCTACGAGGAGGATATCAATCAGTTCGTCGTCGAGCCCCAGCAGGAGAAGGACGACCGCCTCGTCGACGACGAGCGTCGGTATCTCGAAGACGAGTTCGAGCCAGTGTTCGAGCGGAAGGCCGACGAACTGGTGTCGGGCGACGAGTACCCCGGCGAGGTCTCGTTCCGGGTTGAACCCGACCTCGACGAGAACCCACTCCGTCGCGAGGACTTCCCGACCGAGAACCTCGAAGCGCTCGGGGCTTTCATCAGAGACTACTACCAGTCGGGCGCAACGTCGGACTTCCCACCAGCGTTCGCGGCGATGCTCATGGGCGTCGACCTCGACGAAATGGGCGACCGTCTTGGCTTCGAGGCGGAGGCGCTCGCAGAGAGCCTGACTGCGTCGGAAGAGACCGAGGCTGGCCGCGATCAGCTGCGAGCGCTCAAAGAGGCGCCAGGTGTCGAGGAACTCAACGAGGACGAGAAGTAACTCTGTAAATTTCCTGTGAACTAGATACGACCGTCTAAATAATGCAGAAAATGCAGCTAACAAGTGGAAGTACCGATAGGGTATTCTTCAGGTGCGAGTATTGATGTTAACAGAGATACATTAATACTTTGATGGGACGTATCATCCGGACGATTTGCGATGCTCGACATCGATCGAGACCTGATTAATCAGCTGAAGAACCGAATGTCTGGCAGCTTAATTGCAATCGGGACAGTCGTCGGTGTCGCAGCCCCGATTGTTGAACCCAGTCTCATCACACCGCTAGTCGGTATTATTTATGTAGAAACAGTTCTCCTCATTCTCGTAGTCTCCAATCTTGGAGTACTTTTAGTGCGCGTTTCCGAGACTCGGAATCTCCGTGAGTGGACGCTTCCACTCCGACAAAACCCCGTGAATGTGGAGAGGAAGGAGATGGAAGTGACCCTCACAGAGGACGGCCCTGATCACGTGGAACACCACTACGAAGTCACACCAGCCTTTGATGATCCGGTGAGTATTTTCTATGCACTGATTGGGTCGGATCGAAATCTCACGTGGGACGAGCTAGACGTTCGAGTTACGGGTGGCAATATCAACCCGGCAACATACGAGCGGCGTGACTGGGGAGGCATGACTCGTTTCATTTTTCCAATCCGGTTCAGCGCCATCTCAGAGGGGGACTACAAGGAATTTTCATACGAATACGATGTCGACGCGTTCAACGTTGCGAAGGACTCTGCATATACGGTTATTAGGTCGCTCACGAAGCGGGCAAGAATCAAGATCAACTTCCCGCAAGGCTGGAAGCCTACTGAATACAACATTTACGAAGGAGTCGATAACGACGAACGCGTACTTGGCGGGGATGACCTTAACTTAGTCCACGAAGACGGAAAGTGGATTCTCATTTGGGAATGTACTAACCTCGCTCTTGAGGAGTACTTCAGACTGGAGTATATCGCTGCCCGAGACGAGTAGACATTCGTCTGAACCATCCGGCCCACCAGTTGGTGTCGTGAGCCGTTCGCCGTCATGAAGCAGAGACGTCAACCTCCGAAAAGTGGGCCGGCAAGGGAAGCTTCGAGGATGCGGGAGTACGCCCAGAAACTCCGCGGGCGCTTCGGAGCGATCAACGCCGAGCAACGTCGGGGTATCGTCGAGCACGGAATCTTCGACAGCGTTGACGGGACTGGTTCCGTACGGACAGAGCAACTCGCCTCGGACTGGCGAGCTGACGAACTCACAGCCGAGGAGTTCCAGTTCGACGACCCCGCCGCGGCGACCGAGCGGTTCATGGACTGGCTTGAGCGCCAGCATGAGGCGGGCGTCCTCGACGTCATCGAGCGGAACGATAACGTCTACATCCGGCGAGCGCTGTCGGACGGCGACCGGTGGGCGCTCACGAAGCTTCGGCAGGCTGGCGACCAGGTCGCTCGCACCGTCGAGCGCGTCCCACCTGGTGGGTATCAGATCAACGTCCAGGCAGACACCGCCCGCTTCGCACAGCCGTCGTTCAACGTCCCGCTCCGGGCGTCGACGGTTCGGCTGCTGTTCAACCGGAACTACCGTCTCTTGGAAGGGGTCACCGCGGACGTCGAGAAGGAGGTCCAGCGCGTGTTGTCGGAGGGCCTGGTCGCCGGCGAAAACCCGAATACGATCGCCAGATCGCTGTCGGGTGTCCTGAACGGCGAGGCGAAGAACCGTTCGACGCTGACGGCGCGGCACGAGATCATGTACGCGCACAACACCAGCGCGAAGGAACGGTTCAAATCTCACGGCGTCGCTGACGTCGTGGTTCTCGGCTCGGACCCCTGCCCGCAGTGTGAACCGTACGTCGGCGAGACCTACCCGATCGACGACCTCCCGCAGGGCGGCCCACCGTTTCACCCTCAGTGCGTGGGGACGATCGCGCCGGCGGCGGGCACGTTCACGTAACTCAGTACTATGCCACCTAATGAGAGACACGACCGTCTGAGCCCTGGCGTTGCTCGACTCGCCGGGACGGACGACACCGACGACGATAGCACCCCGGTCCGAATCGTGCCGATTCCCGAGGGCGAAACGACCACCGGGCTCTCGAACGAGCCCACCTACTGGGGGCGCGACGTCCTCAAGAACGCCGTTGAGTCGGGCGCGTTCGACGGGGCGAAGTTGCTGAAGAGCCCCGGTGGCGTCGGCCACAAGGAGATGGAGGCGCTGGCGGATCCCGACAACATCGTCGGGTCGGTCGAGGGCGCTCGCTACGAGGAGGGCGTCGGCCCCGTCCTCGACGGCGACCTCCTGGACGAACATCTCTCGACGCTCGTCGACAAGGGCCTCGTCGGCGTCTCGCCGGATCTGTACCGAACCCTCGGCGAGTTCGACGACGATCTGGAGGCCGCGCCGGCCGAAGAGATCCTGGACGTCCCCTACATCACGATTCTCGATCGGGGGGCGTCGGACGGGGCGACGATCGAGCCCGCCTCCGCGGAGGCGCTCGCCGCCTCGCCAGCGGGGCGCTTCCTCCAGGCAACCGGCTCCGACGCCGACCAGCTCGCTAGTTCGCACACGCTCCGCTTCGACGCGTACGGCGAGATGTTCGGCGACGAGTTCCTCGACGCCGCGGTGTCGAACCTCAACGCCATCGACGGCGTGTCGGCGATGCGGTCGAAGACGAACACCGACCCGACGCTGTTGGCGATGGTCTCGCCCGACGCGGTCGACACGCTCGACACGCTCAACGAGCGCATCATCACTGCGCTCGAGGACACGCCGTTCGAGGTCTACGAGGACTTCGACTGGCTGGACCGCGTGAGTGATCGGCTCGCAGCCGGCGATGACGATGAACAGGCATCTGACGAGGGGGCGGAATCCTCCACGGGATCGACTGACACTACCCCATCTATGGGAGACGAACCTACGAAAGAGGAGCTCCGCGAGCAGCTTGCGGAAGTGAAGGCGGAGCTCAACGAGAAGGACGAACAGATCGACGACCTCGAAAGCTCGAAGGAAGAGCTGGAGTCCGAAGTCGAATCGAAAGACGAGCGCATCGAGACGCTCGAAACGAACGACCGAGTTACGCGGGAACTACTCGCGACAAGGCTTGTAGAAGGATCGGCCGCCGATCCGGAACTCATCGTCAACTCAGACGAAGATACGGAGGTCCTCGCGGAGAAATTCGCGGAGGCTAACGACATCGAACTCGATGAAGACGACGACACGTCGCCGGTTGAGGCTGTCATGGAACAGCTGGCCGAGTCGCCCTCGCTTCGCGGCGGTGGAGATCCCTCGAAGAACGGTCCGGGCAGAGGCACCCTGTCCGAGGAAGACGAAGAGCGCGCCGAGCAGCTCGCGAACAGCGTGATGACGATGCGAGACGTCCAGAAGGCCTCCACCGAGCAACTCTCGCCCCGCGAGTACGTCAAGACACACAAGGGTGTCGACCCTGCCGATCATTCGACGGAAGCGTCCCTCAGAGCGGCGATGAAGAATGGTGACGGAGGCGAGAACTGATGTCTGACGGAGACCTCACGCTCTTCGAGCCGGGCCAGGACGTCACGGTCGAACTGGTTGCGGACTCGTCGGGGAATGTCGCAGGACTCGGAACACTCGTCGAGATCAGCGGTGAAACCAGCGAACACACGCAGGTCCAGCAGGTCGAGACCGCAGGCGCTGGCGTCGCCACCGTCGCTCGGCTCCCGCGTAACTACGACGACACCAAGTCGTACAGCAACGGCGAGGTCGTCGGCGAGGCGGCGGTCCTGTTGCGTCACGCCGTCGACTGGGTCGAAGAAACGACGCCTGGGAGCCTCTCGGCGGGCGATAAGGCGATCTCGGACGCGGGCGGTACCGTCGCAGCGTACGATCCGGGCGGTGGCGACACGGGCGACATGGTCCTCGGACCGGTCTGGACAACGCTCGCTCGCGGGCAGTACGTCGCAGACAAGGTCGCCGTCGTCAGACAGCGGTAACCACCATTCTACTCCCTTACACGATAGCACATGCCTCAAGTCACTTTCCAGAACACCGACGGCCTGACGGTCGAGGTGCTTCGGAACACGATGATCGAAACGGTCGATCAGATGGAACGGATCAATATCGGAACTGAAGACGGCTACGCATCCGCGTCGTCGATCTTCCCGATGGTAGACATGGACGCGCCTGAGGAGGCGTACTACACCTTCGGTGGGGTCCGCGGTGGGATGCCTGCAGCGCACCCCGATGCGGAGTCACCGATCGGCACGCTCACGCTGCCGAGCAAGCGGACCTTCGAGACGCACAGCTACAAGGAGAAGATCAACCCCAAGAAGGAAGTCGAAGTCGAGATGGACCGGACGCCCTTCTCGCTCTTCCAGTACGGGGCGTCGTATCTCAACATCGGGACGTGGCTCACCCGCGAACTGATCGCGTGGCGGGGCGACGAGTACATCGACGGCCTGATCGGGCAGTACGGCGACACGCCGCACCCTGATCTCGACCAGACCAACAACGTCGACACGCCGTCGACGGCGTGGTCTGACACGGCGAACGCGACGCCGTACGAAGACGTTGAGGCACTGGCCTACCAGGTCAAGGACAACGGCCGGCTGCTGAACAACTCGCCCCCACAGCCGGTCATCTGGATGCCGCCGAGTCTCCTCCGAGACATGCGGCTGAACCAGGACCTCCGGTCGAAGATTTCCGACAATCGAGACAAGACACTCGGGGTGTCGGACATCGAGAACCTACTGGCCGACGACATCAGCTCTGTCCAGCAGGTCATGGTCAACGTCCCGCGGACCAACGCCAACGGCGAGTTCATCGACGAGAGCGGCGATGTCGTCGACGACGCCGACGACGCGGTCCTCGATAACGTCCTCGAACCGTACGACCCGAACGCCGACGCTGTCAAGCGTCACGCTATCATCGGCCGCCCCGGCGCGAACTCGGCGTTCATGCCGTGGTTCCTGGACAAGCTGACGACGAAGGCCGACGAAGCGCCGATGACGTCGGACCTCTCGATCGACACTCAGCGTGGGTACTTCACGCAGATGTGGGCCGGCGACGACCCCATCTCGACGTGGATGAAGGCCGGTCAGGATATCGGATTCCACATCCGCCGTCCCGAGAACTGGGCGATTCTCTCGGATCTCTGACCATGCCCAAACTTACGTGGACACTGGATCGGCGTTTCTCAGACCACGCCCACGGCTTCGTCGCCGAGGGGCCAGGGACGTACGAGGTCCCCGAGGAACTCGTCGACGAGTACCTTGACCACCGGTCCGGTGGCTGGGAACGTCCGACTGAGAGCGATGTCGATAGCGAAGGTTCCGAGGACGTGTCTGCGAACGCGTTCGACGCCGCGGCGTTCATCGATCGCTCGTGGCAGAGCGTCACGAGTGACATCGAGGACGGCGCTGTCGACGAGCATCTCGATGCCGTCGAGGCTGCCGAAGAGAATCGAGACTCACCTCGGGACAGTGTCCTGAGCTCGATCTCCGACCGGCGGTGACGTCCCGTCCATCCAGCCATGAGTGACGCAACGACGACACTTCGGTACTCCGGCCCGGCGAACCGCTATCGGTTCCCAGCCGCGGACATCGATGTCACGCCCGGCGACGAGGTCGACGTCGACGCGCGCCGAGAGATCCTCACGCACGTCGACGACGAAGGCGAGGAACACCACAAGCGGCTCGTCGACCTGCTCGTCGACCGGCACGGGTTCGAGCGCGTCGAGTCGGACTATACGGCCATTCTCGACGAGTCGGTCGACGACCTTCGCGAGGCGCTCGCGACCGGAAAGTTCGACGCGCATCTGGACGCACTCGCCCACGCCGAACGCGAGGGTGAGAATCGCAAGACAGCGTACGAAGCCATCGAAGCCAGACGGTCGGAGGTCGAGTGATGCCGTTCCCGTTCGTCGAACGTGACGCACTGGAGCGTGAGCTACAGTACTCGGCCACCGACTTCCCCGGCACCACCAGCGAAAGCGAGTGGAACGGCCTGCTCGAGCACGCGCTCAAGGCCGCATCCGAACGTGTCGAGGGGTACGTCGACGACCAAGACTGGCGTGACGAGGATGCAACAGTCCCGTACGTCGTCCGCGGAGTCGTGATTCGGCTCGCCCGACAGCGTATCGCCGGGATCCGTGAAGACGGCATCTCTTCGGAAGACCTCGTCAGCGGTGCGGGCTACGACTACCGGCCACCGCAGGCAGTCCGTGACGAAGTGAAGGACACGCTCGAAGAGGCCGGGTACCGCACCGGCGACGAGGAGTTCTGGAGTGTCAGCCTCTAACCCATGACAGCCATCACCCACTACCGCAAACCAAACGACGACCACTCGAAGTGGAGCTACACGCTCCTCGGCCGGGACGGCACCGCCCTCGACGTCTCCTCGGTCACCGCCGTCGACCTCTACGTCGACGACGACCAGGGCAACGCCGAAGTCTCCGACCAGACCGTCACGGACGAGGACTTCGCGAACGGCGACATCAGCTACGTGTTCGGGAGTTCGGAACTCGACGCCGCCGGAACCTACACGGGCGAGGTCGTCATCGACCGCTCGGGCGTGTACGAGCACGTCCCGCACGACCGCAACCTCACGTTCGAGGTCGTCGAGGGCGTCCAGGGCTCGTCGCTCGGCGAGGCCGACTTGACCGCCGGGACGCCCGTCGTCCAAGAGCGCAAGCCCGGCGACGACGAGACACCCGTGACCAAGACGCTCCGTGGTCGCAACGGGCAGGCCATCGACGTCTCCTCCGTGACGGCGATCCGGATGCACGTCAACGCGCCCGATGGGTCCTCGGAGCTGTCGGGGGCGTCGCTGACGACGACGAACAGCGGGGCCGACGGAAAGGTCGAGTACGACGTCCAGTCGGGCGACTTCTCGGCGACGGGCGAGTACCCGGTCGACTTCGAAATCGAGTTCGGCGACGGCTCGACGCAGATTGTCCCCCACGACGGCGTCGAGAAGATCGTCGTCAACTCGCAGGTGAAGTGACCATGGGTAGTGTGCTTCTCGGCGCGTGCCTCGGCATCGCCGGGTGGTGCCTCATCCAGATGATCCTTTCAGCCATCTTCCTCGGCGAACAGACGACGTTCACGTGGGCGACTGTTGCGATGAACGCGGGACTCGTCCTCGTGGCACTATTCGTCGCAGTCCTGACCTTCGTCGGGGTACTGTAGATGAGCCACCGCCAGCGCGACACCCACACGGCGACGGTCACGCGCCCCTCGGATACGGACGGCGAGTCGGACTTCATGGGCGCGCCCGTCCAGGACGACAGTGTCGAGGTCGCCACCCTCTCCGTTCGCGTCCAGTCGCCTGCGGAGGCGGGCAACCTCGGGACCGACGCCGCGGGCGAGGTCGTCACCGCCGACAAGGTGGTCTGGACGTCGAATCCAGAGGCCGCACAGGTCCAGGTCGACGACCACCTGACGCTCGACCGGGTCGGCCCGACCGACCCCGACGGCGAAGACGTCTACCTCGTCCAGCAAGTCCGCGAACAGTTCGGCCGGCGCGTCAGCCAGCCCGAACTGTGGGTGTTCGACTGCGACCGCTACACGGGACAGAGGTGATCAGAGATGCCCACCGTCAGCGCTTCGTTCGAGTGGAAGTCAGGGGGTCCAGACCGGCTCAAGAAGAAGCTCCGGAAACTGGAGCAGGTCTTCCTCGACGAGGAACTCCCGAAAGCGATGGGCGACATCGCGCTCCACATCGAGCGCGAAGCCAAACAACGCGCTCCAGTTGAATCCGGGAACCTTCGGGCGTCCATCGCGTCGGTCGTCGAGACGATCGCAAACGGCTACCGCGCGGTCGTCGGCACGAACGTCGAGTACGCGCGTGAGGTTGAGTTCGGGACCGGGCCGCACACGATCACCGGCGACCCACTTCGGTTCACGGTCGACGGCGAGGTCGTCTTCGCGACCGAGGTCAACCACCCCGGAACACCTGCCCAGCCGTTCCTCGGCCCGGCCCTCCGCACGTCGGAGGACTACATCGAGCGCCGGCTCAAGGAAGCGTTCCAGACGGCCGTCGGGAGGGTCAGCTGATGCCTGTCGAGTTCGAGGGCTACGGCGCGTGGTTCCTCAAGCGCGTCCGTGACACGCTCCTCGACGACGACACGGTCATGGGCTACCTGAACGACGAGCCCCGTCGCATCTACCACCGCGAGTCGGACAACCCGCCGACGGGGCTGAGCGACGAGTACCCCATCGTCGGCCTGCAGTTAGTCAGTCCGTCCTCGGACTGGCTGGGGGCCGGCGCGGGCGTGCGCTCCTCGGTCTCGGTGCAGTTCTCCGTCGCCGCGTCGACCCGGTGGTACCAGACACACCCCGAAGAGCAGTTGATGAACGTCGCCGACGCCATCAGCCACCGTCTCTCCCAGGGCGCTGGTCCGAACGTCATCCCACTCGGGGTGACGTCGGGCGCGGAAACCCAGACCGGGAGCGACTCCGACGCCGGGCTGGCGGGCCACACGCACGTGGCTCGCCGCGCCCGCTTCCGCGTCCTCGGCGTGCAGTAGCATCGGCTTTCGACCGACCCGCAGTCCGCGATTCGATTCCTGACAACATCAGACACCAGACATCACCATGAGCGCAGCCAACAACAGCCAGCTTTCGGACGCCCTCAGCGGGGCGTTCGTCGAAATCGCACTCGTGACCGACCTCGGTCAGGCTGGCGAGAGCGAAAGTATCATCGGCTTCACCAAGGGCGAAACGACCGTCTCGAACGAATCGACCGACATGGAGGTCAACTTTCACGAGAGTGAGTGGACTCAGCGCAATCGCCAGCACAAGGCGATCACCATCGAGTTCATGACCCAGTTCGTGAAGGACATGCCGCAGCTCGAAACCATCGGTATCGTCGATTCGGATGGAGTCCCACAGACAGACACCGAACAGGACCTGCGGTTCTACATCTATCCGGAGGCTCCGAACAAGGCTCAGAGCGCCGACCAGGTCGTCGAACTCTATCGGACGGAGATCGACTGGGGCGAGGGGACACTCGCGGGAGATAACTCAGAGCTCCCGTTCACAGGGTACTGCAACGGCGGCTACAAGTTCGGAAAGACGACCGCGTAATCCATGAGTGACACATCAACTGAATCTGGCGACGCAGCGTCGCTAACGCCTGATGATGACGCAGGACACGCGGCCGTCGTAGAGACGGGGCAAGAGCAACGTCGCGAGCAACAGGAGCAGCTGCAGGAGCACCTTTCGGTCAAGGAGCAGCTCGAACAGCGCGCCGCCGAGCAGACCCACACCGTCGACGTGCTCGGGCTGGAGGTGGAGTTTACGCGCCTCCCCAGTGACGACGAACTCGATCTGATGGCCATCGGCCAGCGGTTCCAGAGTCTGGAGGGCGACGACGTCGCCGACCTCCGCGGCGAACTGCAGAGCATGCGCGACGAGGTCGCGCGGATCATCGCCGAGAACGCGGCTGACCCCGATCTCCGCGATGCGACATGGTGGACGGAGACGTTCTCGACCGTCGACCTCGTGAAGACTGGCTCGGCGGTCGCCGAACAGAACGACAGCGTCGACGCCGAAGACGCCGAAGGGTTTCGCAACGAGTAACCTCGGCCTCTGGTGGTTCTGGCTCCTGAAGGAGTTCGGGATGACACCTCGCGAGTGGGGCGATCTCCCACGGCCACAGAAGCGCTACCTCGAACGCGCGGCGTGGGAGTACGCCAGCGAGTACGGCATCGGATTCTGACAGACAGCTTCCTCAGCGATGGTTTTCGACGAACTTGAAGGAGCCCTATCACTGGACACCAGCGGGTATAGCCGCGGCACCGACCGGGCCGTCTCCGAGACGTCCGACCTCGACCGCGCCGCCACGCGGCTGGAGACGTCGGCCCAACGCGCGGCCGAGGGCTTGGACGACATCGGTGCAGAGGCCATCCAGACCGCGGCCGAAGCCAGCGCTGCGGAGTCCCAGACCGATGCACTCGGCGATGAGCTGACCCAGACAGCGACGGCGGCACAGGTCGCCGCCTCCCGTCTCGACGAGGTCGGCGACGAGATGACCGAGCAGGCCGCCTCGGCGACCGCTGCCTCTGGGGCGACGTCGGCCTATGCGTCTTCGGCGA